>MEDT01000046.1:10737-59599 GCA_001724175.1 Cytophagaceae bacterium SCN 52-12
CGTAGACCGGTGCGCAGGCGGCTTCTTCCTGCCTCGTGAAAGCGAGCTTCCGGACAGGCGTGCCTTCTTCGTCGATCACTACCGCGTTTATTTCCGGATGGTGCCGGGGAAGATGCGGCTTCAGGATAAAAACCAGCTCTTTGCATTCCTTCTGGTATCCCGGCACATGCACTTCGCTGACCCACCGTAACTGCGAGACAGCCAGGTCTATGTCGACCAGAGGCGACGATTTGATCATAATCTCCGGCGCCAGGTCAGCCAGCCGGGGAAGCAGTTCAAGAATATTGGGGCTGCTGTCCTCGAAGGCCGCAACCTTCCTTTTCCGGGCGTCTCTCCTGGAAGGATCAATGAAAATGCAATCGGACTTTTGTTCGGGGTTTTCGCCGCTTTTGTTCACGATCCTGACGTTGAGGGCGCCCAGCACCGTCATATTGTGTGCGGTTATCGAAGCGAGACGGGGATCGATTTCGTATCCCGTTACTTTGTTAAACCGTTTTGAAAAGTAAAAAGCGTCTACGCCCATGCCGGTAGTGAGGTCGGTAAGATGCTCCCCGGCAACCAGGGAAGCTTTGTAGCGCGCAGTGGCTTGCGACGATGCCTGCTCAACCGAAACGGGAGGCGGAAAGAAAAGCCTGTCCGACGAATACCAGTCCGGGAGCTTGGACCTGGCCTTCTGGCGGGCTACGATCTGCTGTATTATTTTCGGCCCGTCAATACCCGTTTTTCCGTGGAGCTTCAACGCCAGCTGAACGGGATCCGATCCCAGGTTTGTCATCACCAGGCGGCGCTCGTCGTCAGTCAGAAGGGTGAATTCGGAGGTCATAGAAAAAGCCTGTTAGAGGGAAATTAGTCTCTTTCCGCTTAGTATATCCGGCCCTGCATTAAGATTTAAAGAGAAAACGAGGAATAAATTGGATATGTCCGGCCGGATTAACAATTTTACCCGGCAAAGAAACATATTTTTGTGGCCAAATCTGTTAAAATAACTGACAAGAACCGACAACCTAACCCTTAAAGTATAGTTAATGACGAAAGAAAAGCAGACCGGTATCTGGACGGTCATCACTTCCTCATCGGTAGGAACACTCATCGAGTGGTATGATTTTTATATTTTCGGTAGCCTTGCCACCATTTTATCTGTCAAGTTTTTCCCACAGGATAACCCTACGATTGCGTTTCTCAACACACTGCTCACATTTGCGGCCGGGTTTATTGTAAGGCCTTTCGGAGCCCTGGTTTTCGGTCGTCTCGGTGACATTGTCGGCCGGAAATATACCTTCCTGGTTACGCTTATCCTTATGGGCGGGTCTACCTTTCTGATCGGGCTGATTCCCAGCTACGAGACGATCGGCTATGCCGCGCCTCTCCTGGTGCTCCTGATGAGGCTGGTCCAGGGGCTTGCCCTGGGTGGCGAATACGGGGGCGCCGCTACCTATGTAGCCGAGCACTCGCCTTCCAACCGGCGCGGATTTTATACTTCCTGGATACAGACCACGGCTACGCTCGGCCTGTTCGTCTCGCTGGTGGTGATACTGCTGACGCGGACGACCATGGGAGAGGAATCGTTCCGCGACTGGGGATGGAGGGTTCCTTTTCTACTGTCCTCGATCCTGGTGGGGGTATCTATTTTCATCCGCCTGAAGATGAATGAATCGCCGGTATTTGCAAAGCTGAAGAAGGAAGGAAAGACTTCGACCAATCCGCTGAAGGAATCTTTCGGGAAGAAAGAAAACCTGAAGATGGTTCTGCTGGCGTTGTTCGGCGCGGCGATGGGACAGGGCGTGATCTGGTATACAGGGCAGTTTTATGCCATGTCGTTCATACAAAAAACCTGTAATATCGACCACGTGCAGGTGAACTATATTATTGTATTCTCCCTGCTGCTGGGTACTCCGTTTTTTGTGTTTTTCGGATGGCTCTCGGATAAGATAGGCAGGAAGTGGATCATGCTTGCCGGGATGCTGCTGGGCGTTTTGTTCTACCGGCCTATCTACACCGCGATGTTCAACCTTGCCGACCTGGAGAAAAAGACGGAAGTCGCCGAATTGTACAATATAGAGAGGGAGCTATCGGCCTGGGAAGAAGATCCGGCGAAGCAGGTAGCGACCATCACGACGGCCCGCACCTATTCCGACAGCACGGTGGTGAAGGAAGTACGGAGGGAGCTGGACGGGAAGCCGTTCGGGGATGCGGTAAAGGGTACCATCCTCAGCAGCTCGGGATTCTGGGGAATGGTATTGCTGATATTCGTACAGGTAATATTCGTGACGATGGTATATGGGCCGATCGCGGCGTTTCTGGTTGAATTGTTTCCCACCCGGATCCGTTATACTTCGATGTCGCTGCCTTATCACATAGGAAACGGTATTTTCGGAGGGCTTACGCCGGCGATCGCCACGCGTTTCTTTGAAGATTCCAAAACAGCAGCCAACCCGTCGGGCGATCCGCTCGCCGGCCTTACCTATGTCATTATAGTGGCCGCCGTCTGTTTTGTCATAGGCGCGATCTATCTTAAGAACAGTTACAGCAACGAATAGTCCGGTAAAAAGAACTTAATTATTTTTCCTTCTGATGAACGCGATACGTAAGGTTTTAGGGGTTGTCTGGATTCTTTTCAGTATCCTGACCGCCTATTACATTGTTTCTACGGCGATCAGCGAGATAGGCGCCGGTGCGCCGGCTGACGCATCTATATTCTGGCCGATCATTATTTTTATTTTTTTACCAATTTTGTTTGGTTTTGCATTGTTTGGGTATTATTCCTTAAAGGAAGAATACAACTAATCATCCCGGACAGCCCGGATGTCAGCCCGGGATGGAGAAGTATCCCGGAAAGCTTTTTTATTGTCAGTTTATATTTATTCAGAGGATTAACCAATGAAAATTTCGAGTTACGAGGAGTACAAGGAAGCGTACAAACAGAGCGTGGAGGATCCTGAGGGGTTCTGGGCGGAAGTTGCGCAGGAATTTCTATGGAAAAAGCCGTGGAAGCGGGTGCTGGATTGGAACTTTTCCGAGCCTAATGTAAAATGGTTTGAAGGCGGGAAGCTGAACATTACAGAAAATGCTCTTGACCGGCATCTCGCAGAGAGAGCGAACCAGCCGGCGATCATCTGGGAACCTAATGATCCGGAAGACGAGGCGGTAACGCTGACGTACCAGATCTTGTATGACCGGGTGTGTCGTCTTGCCAATGTTTTGAAAAAATACGGGATTAAAAAAGGAGACCGGGTGTGCATCTACCTGCCCATGGTGCCCGAGCTGGCTATAGCGGTTCTGGCCTGTGCGAGGATCGGGGCCATTCACTCCGTGGTTTTCGGCGGGTTTTCGGCCAAGTCTATTTCGGACCGGATCAACGATGCCGGCTGCCGTATGGTGATCACCTCCGACGGTGCTTTCCGCGGACAAAAGGTAATCCCGATGAAGGAAACGGTCGATCACGCGCTGGAATCGTGCCCGTCGGTGGAGCGGGTGCTGGTCCTGACGCGTACAAGGACGCCGGTGTCGATGCTGAAGGGCCGCGACCTCTGGTGGGATGAGGAAGTGAAATATGTGGAGGCAAAATGTCCTGCAGAGGAGATGGATGCCGAGGATGTGCTGTTTATCCTTTATACTTCCGGCTCGACAGGGAAACCGAAAGGCGTGGTCCATACCTGCGGCGGCTACATGGTGTACGCGACGTATACGTTTGCCAACGTGTTTCAATACAATCCGGGCGAGATCCATTTCTGTACGGCGGATATCGGCTGGATCACGGGGCATAGCTATATTGTCTACGGGCCGTTGTGCTACGGCGCTACTACCCTGATGTTCGAAGGGGTACCTACTTACCCGGATGCGGGAAGGCTCTGGGAGATCGTAGACAAGCATAAAGTCAATATTCTTTATACTGCGCCGACCGCGATCCGCTCGCTGATGAGCTTCGGGCTGCAGTACATCAAAGACCATGACCTCAGCTCGCTGACAAAGCTCGGCTCTGTCGGTGAGCCTATCAATGAAGAGGCCTGGCATTGGTTCAAGACGAATATCGGTAAAGGAAAGTGCCCGATCGTGGACACCTGGTGGCAGACTGAAAACGGTGGGATCCTGATCTCGGGGCTGGCCGGTCTCACGCCTGAAAAAGCGACGTACGCCACCCTGCCGCTGCCCGGCGTGCAGCCGTCGATCGTCGATGAGAACGGGAATGAGCTGGAAGGCAACGAAGTAAGCGGGAACCTCTGTATTAAATTCCCCTGGCCCGGCATTATCCGGACGACCTACGGCGATCACGAGCGCTGCAAGCAGACCTACTTCTCGACCTACCCGGGGAAATACTTCACCGGCGACGGCTGCCTGAGAGATGAAAACGGCTTTTACCGTATTACCGGTCGCGTGGATGACGTGCTGAACGTTTCCGGGCACCGGATAGGTACTGCGGAAGTGGAAAATGCGATCAATATGCACCTGGGCGTTGTCGAATCGGCGATCGTCGGATACCCGCATGATATCAAAGGCCAGGGGATCTATGCCTTTGTGATCACGGAGAAGAAGCCTAACGAGCCGGAGATGATGAGGAAGGACATTTCCACTACCGTGTCGCAGATCATCGGACCTATTGCGAAACCCGATAAGATCCAGTTTGTCTCGGGACTACCCAAGACGAGGTCCGGCAAAATCATGCGGAGGATCCTGCGCAAAATAGCAGAAGGGGACGTATCTAACCTGGGCGACACTTCTACATTGCTGGATCCCTCGGTTGTCGACGAAATCAAGGATGGGGCTATCTGAGAAAATATTCCCTGCATGGAGGTTCCTGCTGCTGTGCGGCTGGCTGTCGGTCCCGGCATTGACAGCTGCCGCACAGCAGCAGGAACCCCTTTTTACGTTCGGCGAGCTCATTCCCCTGGAAAGAAGCCTTGGCATTTCTTCCGCAAAACCGAAGCCGCTGCGTTGGCTTGATGTGAATACGGGGAAAGATACATGGGAAGTAAGAGACAGTATCCTGGTTTGCAAAGGGCTCCCGATCGGGGTGGCCAGAAGCGAGTTCCCTTACGAAAATTATCTGCTCCATGTCGAATGGAAGCATATGGAGCCGGGCGGGAATTCCGGGATGTTTATGTGGAGCAATGCGGTGCCGGGATCTAACAGGCTGCCCGATGGGGTAGAAGTCCAGATGCTCGAGCTCGACTGGGTAAAATTAAATACGAAAGACGGTGTGGAGCCGCCCATTGCGTATGTGCATGGCGAGCTTTTCGGGACGGGAGGCGTTGAGACCACTCCTGATAACCCGAGAGGGAAGCGGAGCAAATCGATCGAAAACAGGTGTAAAGGGAGAGGAGAGTGGAATACCTACGAAGTGGTCTGTGTCGACGGTACCATCAAATTGTCGGTAAACGGCAAATTTGTGAACGGGATCTCCGGCTCGACGCAGCGAAAAGGCTACATGTGCCTGGAATCGGAAGGGGCTGAAATTCATTTCAGAAATCTGAAAGTTATAGAGCTTCCGGCTGGGTTCGGAAAGTTTGAGGGCAAAAACTGAGCTGTTTTCCGACGATTTTCCTATATCAGAGATTTAACTGTATGTTTTTCACGGTGTTATGTTGAAGGACTACAAAGACGTAGTCTCGTACCATCTAATAGCCCCCGGTTTTAACCGGGGGAGGGTGTCATCAGCCGTTTCAGAGTTCCGGAGGAACGACACATAGAATATCAAAGGTTCCGATTCGGTAAATGTGCCTGCCCGGGATATGTGTCGATCCTCCGGATCTTCTTTTATTCCTACAAATACCCAGTTCCCCCGGTTAAAACCGGGGGCTAGTTAATTGGCCGATGCTACGCATCTTTATTCATCCCGGCTGCGGCGGGCCGCTGTTAGGCGTTAATTTTTAATAGATTTGGCCATAGCGTATGGTTAAAATAACAGCTCATGCCTATTTCATGAATCCGGATAGTCCCTGTTTGTAAATGGATGTAGCGATCATATTTGCCGTCGTTTTTGTACCCTTTTTCATTTTTATCTTCCTGATGTGGCGGATGGGCAGGAAGATGCCTGAATCAGCGTTTGCTCATCTTGAAAAAGCAGTTTACCGGATAGAACCCGGGAGAAACCCGGCAGCGGAAATTACTTCCAGCCTGCTTCTGGGTGTGCCGCTGGTAATGTTAATCTTTGCCGGCGCAGTGATTGTTTCGCAGAAAACAGACCCGGTCTACATTTTGCCGGGGATCAAAGAATGCCTCGTGGCGATTTACCTGCTTGTACTTATTCTTCCGATAACCGCCGTCGGGATAGGCGGTGCTCACAACACCCGGATGATGAAAAGAGTTGCGCTAGATCTTGACCCGGAGAATGGCATCATTGAATGGGATTCACAAGGGAAAAAGTACAGCCTGCATAAGGAAGATTTCGAGCAGATCAATACGGTCTTCCGGGATGGAAGATTACTTGAAATGGTGAACGAGTTCGTCCTTAAAAACGGGGAGAAGCTTTATCTTACGTTCTCGCATCCCGGTTATCAGGCGCTCATGTCCATGTTGAAAAATGTGCCCCGGACCGAGAAGAGATACTATCTGCCGATTGTGCCGGTAGATGTTCCGCCCGTTCTGAGGATAACAAAAAAGGTGGTTGATATAACGATCAGGTACTGCATCGTAGAGGGAGCAGTCATTGTATTTTCATTATTATGCATCTTTGCGCTACACTACTACGAAAAAGGCCAGAAGAACCTGGATCAGCTCTTGCCCGCCAGGGAAGTAACGGATTTTGCCTTTAACCGCTTTCTCAAGTTACTTCTGGGGTTATCGGCTGCTGCTCTGTTCGGAAGGATCTGCTGGTTATGGCAAAAGCGCCGGAAACAAGCGGTACTTTGACATCCTTTATCTCATTTTATTACGGTAATAATTCTGGTAATCAACCCGTCTTTGCCCCGGCCTTACCAGGTAGCTTGCGCTAAGCGCCGCCAACCCTCCCGCCAGTCCGCCGACCAGGCCGGTCAGCAGGATGAGCAGTATCGGGCTGCCTTGTAAAGGAAGGACGAAAGCGATCCTTTCGGACAGGAGGGATTCGTTCAGCTGGTTGATCCAGGATGAGTAGGCAACCCACAGGAGGGCGATGCCCAGAAAACCCGAGATGAAAGCAGCGCCCGGGGCCTGGTTAATGACGAGAGAGACCGCAAACGCCGCCACGGCCACAGACCACCACGGCAGGTATTCTCCCAGCACAAAAGCCGCAAAGGCGGTAAACATGATACTGAGGATCATTTTCATATTAAAAAGGAGTTATTTCTGACGTAATGCAATTGTCCATTTTACCCTGGCGTCGCCGGCATCTTCTTTCCGCATGACCCATAGCTTATACATTTCCCCTTTCACCCAGGTGTCCACAAAATTGTCATAATACCTGCTCCCGGGATTCCCGTTCTGGCCGGCAGGGTAAACGCCGTATGCCTCGGTTTCGTCCGTCAGGTGCACCACCATTCTCCAGCTTGGCCCATGGTTTACCGTGACCGCATTGATGGTATTGCCATACCCTCCCATAGGCAGCCCTCGTCTTGCAAAAGAAGGTAACGCCTCTTTAAGGAGATGGAAAATCGACGTATTCTTAAACTTCGCCCATTCCAGCTTTCCCTCGTTTTCGGCAGCAGCCAGTTTTCCGGCCGCTTTATTCAATGCTGAAGTGACGACATCCCTGGCGGTCTCCCTTGCCGGTGTATTGATATCGTCATAGAAGACGGAAGCAGAGTCTTTCAGGAGCAGTTCAACAAGTACCTGCTCATCAGGCATCGGCGCTTTGGGCGTTACCTGCAGGAGCTCGTCATTCCATACCGCGACCCTGAGGCTATCCATCCATACCTGGTAAACCGTTTGGGCCTCCGAGCCGGGATCAGCCTGGAAATCCCAAGTTTTCACCAGGTTCAGGTAACGTTTTGCCTCCTCATCCAGCTGCCGCTCGCTGGTAAATCTGATCAATGCCGGCACCACTGCCCGGGCTGTGACATTGTCGTAGTCGCTGAGCAGGCGGCGTATGTCCTCAGGAGTAGCTTTGGTGATTTTATCCAGTTTCTGCTCTATAGAGATGCCGCGTGCGGTGATGTAGGCTCCGGGAATGTAGTACGGATAAGTAGCATCTGCCGGGCGCTGATTGGCGCTTTCCAGGAAACCTCTGGCGGGGTTGACCGCGTGCGGATTTTCATTCTGAGGTATGTATGCCTGCCACTGGTAGGCGTCATCCTGGCCGGGCATCACGAAGAGTCCCTGCTTGTGCCACCGCGCCGGGAATTTCCCCTGCTGCCAGACGGCAATATCGCCGGTTTTCGAGGCAAAGATAAAATTCTGGGCAGGACAGGTAAAGGTCCTGATCGCGTCTGCGTACTCCAGGTAGTTTTTAGCCCTGTTCAGCCGGTAAAAAGTGATACCTTCGTCAGAACCGTCATGCCCGGTCCACCTTACTGCCAGGTTGCGGCTTCCGGTGGTTTTGTCAGGGAAGCCGGCCTCGAACATCACCGGGCCGAATACGGTATAGGCAACTGTGTCGTATACGGTTTCGCCGCCTTTCACCTTGATTTCCTCGATCCTCAGGTTGGAGGGCTTCCATGCGCCTTTATACCAGTAAGCATCTTTTTTCCCGTCCCTGAACTTTATTTCAAAATAGTCTCTTACATCGCGTTGGGCATTCGTGATGCCCCAGGCTATGTGATCATTGAAACCGCTGATCACAAAAGGGCTTCCCGGCAGGCTGGCGCCGTAGGAAGTGCCCGAGTGATCTGTAAGCTGGATCTCGAACCAGATCGAGGGAAGCGAAAGCTCAAGATGAGGATCATTGGCGAGAATGGGCGCACCGCTGAGCGTTTTGCTCCCCGCCAGCGCCCAGTTGTTGCTGCCGTTATGCGGATCGGGCTTGTAATTTTCGGCAAAAGGTACCGGCTTAAAGCCGTTGAAATAAAGACTGTCTGCCGTAGCCGGTGCGACAGGGTTGACCGAAGCAGGCGGGAAGGCGGTTCCTTCCGGGACAATCGGCCTCAGGGAGTCGGGTATTACCTGGTAGACCCGGTCGAAGGCATCGGCTGAAAATACGGCCTTGGCGTTGGTATACCCCAGGTCGTTGTCTGCGCCGCCGGTCAGCATTTTAGCCATCATCTTCAGGAGCAGCGCGGTGCGCAGGTTGCTCCACGGCTCGGGTGAGACATTCAGGAGCTTGTATTCCACGGGCCACTCTTCCGGGGAAAGAGATGCTATGTAGGCGTTGACGCCCCTGGTATAGGCATCGTAGATCTTTTTGCTCAACGGGTCTTTTTCCATTTCCGCCAGCGCATTTTCTGCCGCGTAGACCATTCCGAGCCTCCTTTGCGATCTGTCGAAATCTACCGCCCGGGGTCCCGCAAATTCGGAAGCCCTCCCGGCGGCGGCCCTGGTTTGCAGATCCATCTGGAACAGACGGAACCTGGCGTGGACATACCCCTGGGCGGCATAGAGGTCTTCTTCGTTTTGTGCAAATATGTGCGGAACCAGGCGGTCGTCGAGAAATATCTCAACCTGGTCCCTTAATCCCGGGATATCGGTGGAAGCGCTGAAATCTGCATCCGCAGGGTCGGCATTTTGCCAGAAACCGTGCTGCGGGCTGAGAAAGGCGCCTAGCGGCATCGGAACGACGTCGCCCAGCGGATTATTTAAAATGTACAGTAATCCTAAAGTAAGAAGCGAGGAGAGGAGGAAGGGGAAAAGACGCATGCGGCTATACTGCTTTGAAAATGGTGAGAAACCAGGCCACGCCGGGATCATCAGGAAGGCGTAAGCTGTACCGAAACTACTTTCCAGGCCCCTCCCTGCTTTACAACGACCAGTGTATAGGCGAGCCTGTTGTTGAAGGACTGTCCTTCGATCGAACCTTTGACGTTCCAGATGCCTGTTATAACCCCTGTATCCTGGTAATGCCGGGTATAGTTACTGTAGGTGTTCCCGGAGTCGATCACCACGTAGCCTCCGCTCACCGCTTCCAGCAGCGTACCGCCGTCTACCGACTGCCCGTCGAAGCTGAGAAGAACGAAGTCGCTTCCGATCAGCGATCTCAGCGCCCCGGCATTTTCTTCTTCTATTGCTTTGAGAAACTCCTTGCCTGCTGACGCGGCATCGGTCGGGATGGCCGTCTGGGAAATTACCGCATTGGCTACGGCCAGGAAAACCAGGATCAGAATATTTTTTCTTTTCATTCGTATAAAAATATATTGAATTTTTGATCTGACGCTTCGGTAACATTTCTCACTATACCGTGCTTTTTCTAAGTGCGATATAGTATATTCGATAGCACCAAAAATATCAAAAGTTTTTAACATTGGACCGTTTTGAGCTTTTTATTGTCCCTATCGCTAACAAACTAAATATGAGCATCTCATATTCTTCGTGCCTGAAATCTCAACCCGAAAGCCATATTGACGAAAAGAAGAAGAGTGCCCGGCTTTCTGGGCCGGGCGGTATCTGGTTGATGATGCTGACATGCATTATGCTTGGCGGGTGCTCGGACAGGAAAGAGGTAAAGGTAATCGGGAAAAACTTCGGAGAAGAGGTGGAAAACCTGCAGAACCTGGTATTTTCATTCAACCGGAATCTCTGGCCGGAGCATCTCCTCGGGACCTGGGATTCTACCCGGTTTATTTCGTTTGAGCCGGAGATGAACGGTAAATTTAAATGGACCGCCCCGAATGAGCTGGTGTTTTCTCCGGCGGGCCCTTTGAAAGCAGCTACCGATTACCAGGCGGGCATTACTGCGCATATCCTGAAGCACGCCGACCAGTCATTGGGATTGAAGGTGAGTAAAGAAGTTATTTCGTTTCATACGCCTTTCCTGGACCTGAAGCGTATCAGGAGCTGGTGGACGATCTCATCGCTCAGCGGAAGGCCGGAATCGAGAGTGCAGCTGTTTTTTAACTACCCCGTGGACGAAGCAAGTGTGAGGGAAAGGCTCCGTGTTCTCGAAGGAGAGACCGTGCTGGAGCACCGCTTCCTGCCTTCGCAGTCTTCCGGGTCGGTGCTTCTGGCGGTGCAGGCCAATCCTGAACCCGACGAAGATCTTACGATAGAGCTGGGAAAGGGCGTTAAAATAGAAAGCGAGTCCTTTATAACGAAAGGAACCGTTTCGAAGAAGTTCCGGCTGGCTTCACCCCTTGAGCTGAAGGTAGGGGATGTTTCGTCCGGCTTTGCAAATAACCGGGGTTACCTCCAGGTAGAGACTTCCCAGGAGCTGGTACCCGAAAATATCAGCAGCAGCCTGGAGCTTCAGCCGCAGATTCCCTTTACGGTAGAGCCGCAGGAAAGCGGCTTTATCGTGAGAGCCGATTTTTCGGAGACGGAAACCTACGTGCTTAAGATCGGCAAAACACTGAAGGGTGTGCTGGGACAAACGCTGCAGGAAGAGGTGACGCAGGACTTCTTTTTCGGGAAAATGCCCGAATCCATCCGGTTTACCAGCAGAAAGGGGACCTACCTGAGCACGAAGGGCAATCGCAACGTGGGAGTGCAGATCACGAACGTACCCTCGGTGCAGGTGAAGATCTCGAAGGTATATGATAACAGCCTGCTGTACTACCTGTATAACCGGAGATATGAGAACTACTCGGAGATAGACGGCACCTGGGGGCCCGACGGAAGCTACAACTATTCGGAAGACTACGGCAATCAGTACAGCGACGTGCTGGTCGACCGGAAGGTTTCGACCGGAGACCTGCCTGTCCTGGGCGGCGCGCGCGCGCTGAACCTGGCGGTGCCTGAAGTGCACGGGAAGGCCAGAAAAGGGGTTTACCTCGTCAGCGTTGCCTCTACGGATGCGATGTACCTTTCGGCGCAGAAGCTCGTGTCGGTCTCCGACATAGGCCTGATCGTGAAGCAGGGCCGGGATGATGTATGGGTATTTGCCAATTCCATTTACGATGCGACACCCGTAAAAAATGCGGAGATCACCCTGATCAGCACCAATAACCAGGAAATGCATGTTATGAAGACCGATGCGAACGGGGTAGCCCATGTATCCGGTCTAGCCGAAAAAGCTCCCGGTTTCAGGCTTGCTATGGTGACGGCTTCGCTCGACGACGATTTTAATTACCTGGCAGTAGACGACAGCCAAGTGGAGACGTCGAGATTCGAAGTGGAAGGGATGAGATCGAACAGCACCGGGATACAGGCATTCATTTACGGAGAGAGGGACATTTACCGGCCGGGAGAAACATTGCATTTCGTTTCGGTGATAAGATCGGAAAGCTGGAAGCCTATGGCAGAGCTTCCCGTGAAGCTGAAACTCGTAACGCCCAACGGGCAGTTGTACGGCTCCTGGCTTAAGACCACCAATAAGGAGGGAGCGGCCGAAGTGTCGGTTAAGGTGGAAGAAGCATCGCTGACAGGGGCTTATACGATGGAGTTATATAATGCCAACGATGTGCTTCTTGCCTCATCGGTAGTCAATGTCGAGGAATTCGTGCCGGACCGCATCAAGGTGGATTTAAACGGCGGGAAAGCCCGCTATCTTTCCGGAGAAACTTTATCGCTTCAGGCCGTTGCCGCCAACCTGTTCGGTCCCCCGGCATCCGGGCGGACCTATGAAATGGAGCTCCAGCTCAGGAGGAAGCAGTTCAAAGCGAAGGATTTTCCGGAGTTTGAGTTTGAGATTCCCGCCGAAGTGAGCTTCGAAAGAATAAAGAAACAAGGGGTGACCGATGCCGGCGGAAAGGCAAACGGAGATTTCATACTTTCGGAGGCATACAAGGATATCGGTATCCTCGACGGGAAAATTTACGTAACCGTTTTTGACGAGAACGGAAGACCGGTCAACAGGATACATGCTTTTGAGGTAGCAACCCAGCCGGTGCTGTACGGCGTGCGTCTGCCGGATCGCTATGTGGGCGTCAATGCGCCGGTTCAGACGGAAGTCCTCAGCGTAGATCCTTCCGGCAAGATCAAGCCGGGAGAATCTGCCGGGATCGAGGTGATGCGGGTGACCTACCAGACGGTGATCGAAAAGCGGGACGGCCGGATGCAGTACAAATCCAAAAGAAAGGAAGAAACGGTTTATACGCAGACCCTGAAGCTGGGCAGCGGCCGCGGTACCTTCCGCTATACTCCCACGGTCTCCGGCGAGTACGAGATCAGGATCCGAAGGCCGGGCGCGGAACACTATACCTCCGTGACCTATTATGCCTACGGATATGGTTTTACGCAATATTCTTCCTTTGAGGTGAGCAATGAAGGAAGGGTGCTGATCGAGACGGACAAAAAGAAATACAGCCCCGGAGAGAAGGCCAGGATATTGTTTAAAGCGCCTTTCGACGGCAGGATGCTTGTCACGATAGAACAGGGAGAGGTGCTCCACTACCAGGTGATCGATACGAAGGAAAAAGCCGCGGAGCTGGTATTGCCGATGCTGCAGGGCTACCTGCCGAACGTTTATGTTACTGCCACCCTCATACGCCCTACGCGTGATGATCAGATCCCGCTCACCGTCGCGCACGGGTTCGAACCGGTTATGGTTGAGTCGGAAGGACGGAATATGAAAGTGAAGATCACGGCTGAGGAGGTTTCCAGGTCGAAGACCAGGCAGCGCATCCGGGTAAAAGCCGATCCTCACGCCTACGTTACCCTCGGTGTCGTTGACGAGGGGATTCTCCAGATACGGAATTTCGCAACGCCCGACATCTACGGGTATTTTTACCGGAAAAGAGCGCTGGAAGTACAGGCATCGGATTTGTATGCCTCATTGTTTCCCGAGTTGGGATTTGTACCCGGGTCCAGCGCCGGAGGTGACGGGTATAACCTGGAAAGGAGGATCAACCCTTTGGGGAACGGCAACCGGAACCTGGTCAGATTCTGGAGCGGCCTGCTACAGGCAGACCCGAAAGGAGAAGTGGTATTCGATATCGATATCCCGCAGTTCAGCGGCGCGTTACGGGTAATGGCGGTAGCATTTAAAGACCAGGCTTTCGGATCTGCGTCGCGGCAGATCCGTGTTTCGGATCCTTTGGTGATCAGCGCGGGAGTGCCGAGGTTTATGGCCCCCGGCGACCAGCTGATCATGCCGGTGACCCTTACCAATTCGGAAAAGCGCAGCGCCAACGGAACTGTTTCTGTCACTGTAAAGGGCGCGCTGGAAAGCGATGCCTTTTCCAACCAGCCGGTAGAGATCGCGGAAGGAAGCGAGCAAAGGCTGCTGATCAGGCTTAAAGCTTCCGGCAAGCCCGGTAATGGAAAGGTGCTCATCACTGCCCGAGCCTTCGGTGAGAATTTTACGCAGGAGTACGATCTCAATGTCAGGCCGGCTTCTCCGTTGCTGAAAGTTGCCGGTTCCGGCACGGTCAAAGGCGGAGAAACAAAGCAGGTCAACCTGGCACAGGGATTTATGCCCGAGACCTCGGCCGCGCAGTTGCTGCTGAGCGCATCCCCGCTCGTACAGGAAGGAGGGAAAGCGCTCTCGACGCTGATAGGGTACCCGCATGGCTGTCTTGAGCAGTCTGTTTCGAAGGCATTCCCGCAGCTGTATTTCGGAGACCTGGTCAGGAGTATGGGTGTGCCTGTCTACATGGCGGGCAGCGGAGCGAGTGACCTGAACCCGGCCTTTAACGTACAGCAGGCTATCCGGAAAGTAGAATCTTCGCAGCTTTTCAACGGCGGTTTTACGATGTGGCCCGGCGGAATAAAAGACGACTGGTGGGTTTCTGCCTACGCGCTGCAGTTTCTCGATGAGGCGAGGCGGGCCGGGTTCGAAGTAAACCCGGCTGTATTGCAGGCGGCAGTCACCTACCTCACCACTAAATCGGGCCGTGCAGAAACGGAGGACGTGGCAGTTCAACAGGGAGACGGGGGGCGTATTGTGAAGAAGCGCGCGCCTGCCGAAGCGGCCTATTCATTGTATGTACTGGCGGCAACCGGGAATGCCAACAGGGCCATGATGAACTATTACAAGCAGCACCAGGAGCTTCTTACAAACGAGGCCCGCTACCTGCTTGCCGGCGCCTACTACTATGTAGGCGACTCCAGGAGCTACCGGGAATTGCAGCCGAAAGGCTACAAGGCAGATGATTATTTCCAGGATCAGGCTTACGTCAGCCCGCTCAGCAGCCTGGGACTGATCCTCAATATGCTGATCGATACAGACCCTCAGAATCTGCAGATCCCCGTTCTGGCCAGGCAGTTGTCCCAGGCGTTAGCTTCAGCTGCCAGCCTGAATACCCAGGAGGCTGTTTTCGCCGTGCTGGGATTGGGGAAGATAGCCAGGAATGCCGGCTCGTCGACTGCCACCGCCGAAGTGTCTTCCGGGTCGAAAAGCCTGGGTGTCTTTAACGGGAAAAAGGAGCTGAAGCTGACAAGCGGGCTGCTCGACGGACCGCTGAATATAAGGGCGCGGGGCGAAGGACGGGTATACTGGTTTTCTGAGACCTCCGGGTTCGATGCGTCAGGAAGGTACACGGAGGAGGACGATGGTCTCAGGGTGAGAAGACAGTACCTGGACCGCAACGGGAAAACAGTGACCGAGTTTCGTCAGAATGACCTGGTGATAGTCAGGATCACCCTGGCGAGCACCCGCAGGATCGATGTGCCCAACGTCGTGGTGACCGATCTGCTTCCGGCCGGCTTCGAAGTCGAAAATCCACGCCTGACCTCGTCAAGGGATCTGCCTTGGATAAAAAATGTTGCCGTACCCGATTATTTTGACATCAGGGATGACAGGATCCATTATTTCGTAACAGCTACCCCGGCCGAAAAAGTGTTCTATTACCAGGCCCGCGTTACGTCGGCCGGTACGTTCGTGACCGGTCCCGTTGCGGCAGACGCCATGTACCAGATGAATCTGAAGAGCTATTCGGGCGGTGGGAAAATAGCGGTGAAATAGCTGACGATCGAAGCCGGTAAAATACGATTACGGGAGCGTTGCTTCCTCGAGGCTGATGCCGAGAAGTTTTTGCACCAGGGTATCCAATGCGCGATAGTCGCCTTCCATATGACAGGTGACCTGTTTGTAGGTGAAGCTTTCGCCGGGTTTAAGCGGCGTTGCCGCGGAAGATGATTCCAGCTCGTAGAAGGGCCCCATCTGGCTGCCATTTTCCAGCGGGCCGTCGTTATAGGCGTTCACTGCATCGCCTTTATAGGGGGCATCCTGTATTTCCCATTTTGAGTTCACGTAGTCACCGTCCCTGCTGACGCTGAAGAGGATAAATGTCAGGATATTCTTCTTGTAGTCAAAGCTGGCGGCTACGGGCCTGGCTATCAGGGGCGACAGCCCGAGCTTGCTCCGGAGCTTGCCGTCGCATTTCAGAAGCAGGACAGAATCCTTTTTTACCAGCCGGTCGGGAGGAATCTGACCGAAATAATTGTCCGTGATGAAATTTCCCGCATCCGGCCTGCTCCTGAAAGGAATAATCGCTACCGTTTCTTCGGAAGGAGTGAACATCCCCAGCAGCCATACCGATAGCAGCCCCGTCTCTCTGGTCCATTCCGACCTGCCGGCATTTTTTACGGTATTTTCGGTTTCATAGGCAACCCATTTCACATTTGCAGGGAGTTCCTGGCCCAGTTTTTCAGAAAGCGCGCTGCTGCCGAGCAGGGTGATGCTCCTGTTTATTTCGAGATCGAACCTCGACCCGCTATAATTTTCCAACGAGGTGGTATGGGAGAAAACGACTTTGTCTTTGCCCGATGAGACTACCGTAAAAGGAAGGGTATCTATGGAGGGCGGAACCTGCCAGTTTTTAAATTCGAAAGCGTCCCCTTTTCTGAAGTAGAAGGAATTCTGCCCCCCTTCCGGGCCAATCCAGAACCTCTCTTCCCCTCCCACGGGATTGAACTGCGGTATCTTTTTCCCTGCGGCGATCAGGTCGTAGTTAATCCAGCCGAAGCTGTTGCCGCCTTCACCGCCGGCAGAGCTGGTCATGACCCTGCCCTGGTAATCAGCGGTGACAAGCACACGGGCTCCCTCTTCGCCGGTCAGCTCTGTGACGTGATCGAGATGTCCGGATAAAAACGCAGCGTCATATCCATACGTGCCTTTTGAAAGCCCGACAGACTGGCGGGAGGTATCCCGGAAGCAGGAGACGGCGCAAAGCCCGGCGATGATCAGTAGGAAGGGACGGGACAGGAGAGAGCGGGTTTTCATTGAATGTGAGAATGTAATGATGAGGCAATGTGATGATAAGGCGATGAGGCGATGTTGAATTTTATCGGGGAAAATAATGAATAATCATGTTTAAAACCCGGGCTTTGCAATTAATTTCCGGGCATTTAGTTTCGTATATTTATTCTTATTCAAAATTCTTTTTTACGCCGGAGCAACTTTTTCCCCGGGAAAGCATCTTTAAAGTGTAGCAAATGAAATTTCCCGTCGACGGAAAGAAGACATTTTTATGAAACATTCAGGAATTAAGGCTTGTTAAGATGGCGCTTAATACTTAAATCCTTAATGTTTAACCTTTTCACAAAAAAAGTTAAAAACAAGGTACTTTGTATTGCATAATACCATACAAAACCTATATCTTTGTCAGGTAATCAGAAAAGAACAACTTGTCAGTATCAGGATAAACCGGAAAGCGACTATGAAAGCATTTAAAATTTTCGCGCTTATATTGGTGATGGGAGCTTCCCAGGCGGGAGCTACCGGGTTTGCTTATAATATGAGCAAAGCTCAGCAGATGCTTAAGGCAAAAAAGGAGACGGTGGTAACGGGCAAGACGTTGAAATCTGAGACGATCATTAAAAAAAAGGAGAGGAAAGCTGAGTCCGGACGGGCATCGTATATAGAAAAGGATGTAGAATCGGATGCGGCCGGCGAACCCGTTTCCGAGAAAATGGTGAGTACCTTTACGCAGTGGCTTTCGCAGGTGCTGGTGAAATTGCTGACCGCAGGTTTCGGCCTTTGATCAATCCCAGGAAGGCTTCCATTTGATTTTCTTGCGATAGTCGCGCGTTTTCAGGTGGAACAGCGACAAGCCGGCATACCCGTAGCCGCCCCGCGATTCTCCTTTGAATAACCCCAGGAAATTGCTGAATCCCAGGTGAAAAGGCCCGACTCTTCCGGTCAGGCCGACGGTTACTTTTTTCCTGCCCTCTATAAATGAGACCGGGAAGGAATAATCCGCGTCTTCATACTCCCATCGCGGCGCAATTGTGAGCACGTTCGGCATGGTGACCGAAAGAAGCGGATCTGCCGGCGCTGAATGAAGGTTTTGACTACGGGAAGCATAAACAAAGAAAGATTTGAACAATTGAAGGTCCGCTTCGAGATGGTACATTGCAGGAAGCATTCCTTTCCCTCTGAAAGTCCCGTCGGGCTCTCCTCCGAGCAGGGTCCTCATGCCTTCAGGGCCATAATTGGCGATGGTTTCCATTTCCTCCTGCATCATATTCCATTGAGCGGCTCCCCCGGAAAACCGGTCGGATGACGTCGTCTGGTAGCTGATCTGTCCTATATCATTTACCGATGCCGCCAGTCTCAGCACATAGCCCGGCCGGGAATCACCTTCGTCATTCCTGTACCAGTATGAACCTATTTCATACGAAACCCCGGCGTCGAACCCCACGCCCTGCCCGTATTTTTGTTTATTAAGGAGATCCGAAAAGCCTGGTTTCATCACCGGGTTGGTGTAGCCGGCGCGATAGGAGAAGTCATGAAGCGTGACCTGGTTTTCTCCCGATGCCCCCACCGTTTCAAAGCTGTAGTCACCGACAGAACCTTCTATAAAGCTGGTTCTTCCACCGGTAAGGTATTTGATTGTAGCCCCGGCCCTGAACTTGTGCCCCGGTGTATCCAGAAGCTGGACACCGTACGACAAGGCTATTTCCGTGAAGCTGTGCTGCTTCAGGTGGAAAGGCCCCCAGCTTCCGCTCCCGCCGGATTCCTTAGGCGTATCGAGCCTTTTGGAATAGAGCATTTTTACGTCGGCCGGGATGCCGGCGCCCTGTACCACACCCCGCGACCGTACCTGCACCGCAAAACCGTGTATCTTGTTTACCGATAGCATGAATGAGGGGAGGTGGAACACGCTGCTTACCTGTATGGCATCTTCATTGGTCAGCGATCCCATCGTTCTAGACCTCCCGTAAAGCTGCTTCGAGGTTTTCGAAGCCAGGACCGGGTACAGCAGGGAGTTCCTTCCGAAGTAAAGGAAATACCGGTTGGAGATGGTACTGTTGATTGTCCCCACATTGAGCTGCCATTTGTAGCGCGATCCGCCGAGCACAGACGGGTTGTAGGTTGCGCGGTAGAGCCCGCCGTAATTGCTCGCGGAAAGGCCCGTCAGATCCTGCGCATATAATAAGGGAGATGCGATTACAGCAAGAAAAATGAAAAATAACCTCACGGATAAGCCTAATTTAATTGGAGATTTCCCGACTGGTCATAGACCAGTATCTCGTTCTCTACCAGTGTATGCAATGCCTCGGCAAAAATGCTGACTTCCATTTCCGGGAACAGGTCACGCAGGATATTGGGCGGCGCTTTCCCGTTTACCGATAAAAACGCGTGGATAATGTCTGAAACTGTTCCGGTATGCTGCCGCACGTCTTTCTTTCGTTGCAGGCAATGATCGCAGATACCGCAATATGAGGCGTCTTTTTCGTCAAAATATTGCAGCAGCATGATCGACCGGCACTGCCCGGGATGACTCGCATAGTGAACGACCGCTTCCGTTTTCGCAGTATCTTTTTCCTTCCTTTTTTTTACGGCTGCGGTCTGTATCGGCAGGCTGGAAGCGTCGTATCTTTCAGTAAGAAGCTGGATCTGCGGTATATCCCTGCGTTTTTCATAATCGATGATATTCCTGGCAGCGAGGAACCCGAAGCCTTTGTACACTTCTTCAACCGGGCATTTCAGCGATTTCGCCAGCGTTTCTTCCGATACATGCACGTAGGATGTGAATATCTCACCCCCGTAGAAGCGAAGCAGCCGTTTTATAAAAGGGTCATAATTAAAATTCCGGAGCTGGAAATCGTAAAGCGCTATTTTATCGACAAGCATTTTTACCCGTGAGGGACTGTCGAAGGCCTCATTGAGAAGGATAAATCCCTCCCGTTCCAGGAACCGGATCGCGTGGAAAGCTTCCATACGCGGCAGGTCATAGGTGGCGCAGAATTTGTCGAGGTCAAAGTCATAGCCTGCAAGATATCCTCCGCCTACCGGGATCTGGAAATAGTTGGCGAGCGCCTGGTATACCCTTTTTACGAAATCGGACGACGGATATTTCTGAAGAACGGCCGACCTGAGCTGCGTAAGGTCATGATCGTTATAAAGCGCGACCGCATAGGCTTTCAAGCCATCCCTGCCGGCTCTCCCCGCTTCCTGGTAATAGGCTTCCAGGCTTTCGGGCAGATCCCAGTGGATCACCATCCGCACATTCGCTTTATCGATCCCCATTCCGAAAGCGTTTGTAGCAACCATTACCCTGGTGCGGTCGGCTATCCATTCCTGCTGCCTCCCCGATCTTTCCGGAGCTGCAAGGCCGGCATGATAGGAGGAAGCACGGATACCCTGCGTTGTAAGCCAGTTGGCGATCAAAGTCGTTCTTTTCCTGGTTTTAACGTAGATGATCGCGCTCCCTTCGACAGAGCCGAGCAACCTGAGCAGTTTCGTTTCTTTCGTCTCGGTTTTGAAGACAGAATAGGAAAGGTTGCTTCTTGCGAAGGTCTGCCTGAAAACATTGGCCCCGCGCATGGAGAGCTTGTCGAGTATATCTTCCTGCACTTCCGCCGTTGCCGTAGCAGTCAGCGCCATGACGGGCACGCCGGGCAGCAGCATCCTGAAATCAGGGATCTTAAGGTATGCCGGCCTGAAGTCGTAGCCCCATTGAGAAATGCAGTGCGCTTCATCGATTGCCAGCAGGCCGACATTCATTTTTTTGGCGCGTTCGATCATCAGGTCGGTGGCCAGCCTTTCAGGCGATACGTATAAAAATGAGATCCCGCCGTATATGCAGTTGTCAAGCACGATATCGATTTCCCGGCGCGTCATCCCGGTGTGTATGGCCGCGGCTTTTATGCCTCTTCTTTTCAGCTGGTCGACCTGGTCTTTCATGAGCGCGATAAGGGGCGTTACCACGACGCATATTTTACCCGTAGCGAGTGCGGGGACCTGGAAGCAGACAGATTTTCCTCCTCCCGTAGGAAGCAGCAAAAGCGTATCGTGCCCGGCCAGCACAGAACGTATCGCATCTTCCTGGCCGGGCCGGAAAGATGTGTACCCCCAGTACCTTTGCAGTATTTCGTGTATCTGAGCCATTAATAGCGATCGAGCCGAAGTCAATATTACGCCAATTTCGGTTACTTTTAGCCATTATTTTCTCCTAACCCGGTGTCATGATCCGGTTAACAGTTAAGAATGAAGGATTTCCTGAAGAGGACCGCAGTTGTGCTGCCTGCCGCACTACTTATTTTAGGATGTTCTGCGTCGAAAAAGGTGATGCGGGAGCTGCAGGACCTGGAAGATGAATACAAATATCATCTGGGAGTTTCTGTTTTGGATTTCGAAGAAGGCAGAAATCTTGTAAGCTGGCAGGATAGCAGGCATTTCAATCCTGCATCCAATACAAAAGTATATACTTTGTTTGCCTGCCTGAATGCGCTTGGCGATTCGCTCCCGGGGCTTTCCTGCAGGATTTCGGGCGATAGCGTGCTGTTTGAGGGAACAGGCGACCCCTCTTTCCTGCATCCGGAATTGCCTGAAAGCCATGCATTCAGGTTCCTGAGGGATTCGGGTAAGGTGATGGTGTATTACGGAGGTGACTACAGCGATGAACGATATGGGCCCGGCTGGGCGTGGGACGACTATAACGACTATTACCAGACGGAAAAATCGGCTTTCCCGGTATATGGAAATGTGCTTCGCCTGACAGGCGATTCGGTCAGCATCCTGCGGGCGGAGCCGTCTTTCTGGAATACCTCGCTGAGCGCTGACGGCTTGAAGCCGGGGATAATAAGAGATGAATTTCAGAATATTTTCCGGTTTTCGGGAAGGCCGCTGCCCGTGCAGCTAAGGCAGGATATCCCGGTCAGGGTTTCTGACGAGCTTACCTGCCGGCTTCTGAATTTCGCCATAGGGAAGGAGGTTGCCTATCGCCCGGGGCATGTACCGGGTAAGACTTCCGTTATCTACAGTGTCCCGGCAGATACCGTTTACAAAAAGATGATGTATGAAAGCGATAACATGCTTGCCGAGCAGTTGTTGTATACCTATGCAGCAGGTAACGGGCTGGCCCTGAGCTCGGAGGGGGCGATAGAGCATGCGCTGGGGAAGCACTTCGCCGGGATGCCCGATTCGCTGGTCTGGCGGGACGGGTCCGGGCTTTCGAGGTACAATCTCTTTACCCCGCGTACGACGGTAGAGGTACTGAACCGGATGGCCAGCCGGTTTCCCCGCGAAAGGGTATTCTCCCTGTTTCCCAGGGCCGGGAAGACAGGCACGATACAGTATCTTTTCCGGGACAGCCCGATAGAAATTTATGCGAAAAGCGGCAGCTTCAGCAACAACTATAACCTGAGCGGCTATTTGTACAGCAAAAAGGGGAAGCTATTGATTTTCAGTGTTATGCACAACAACTTCGCTTATCCCATACGTGATATGCAGAAAGTAACCGAGCGGATCCTGACGATGGTATATGAAAAATACTGACCCTGATCTTAATTCGTTTCACCCTGGGCCCGGGTATCTTTTGAGTAGTCGTAAAGGAGCGTCCCTTTCTCGTCCCATTCTTTGACCAGGAAAGGTTCAGATTCTTCCCAGCAGGTTTTGGCGTGCTGGGTTTCTGTTTTTCGCTGGTTCCGGTACTGGTAGTATTCGAACCAGCGGCCGATCTTTTTCCCTTTTTCGTATTTACCGATTTCTTTCGGTTGCCCACCTTCATAAAAGGACAGGTATTCGCCTTCTATAACGCCGTACTGGATGGGAATGATCTCTTTGATTTTTGTCTGCGCCTCATCATAATAGGTAATCTGTGATTCGGCGGGGAAGCCCTTATCCCAGGTAAGCTTATCGAGCAGCGTGTAATTTTTGTCGTATCTCACCCAGCGGCCATCCTGTGTACCTTTGTAGTAAAAGCCTTCTTCCACCAAATGGCCCGCCACGTATTTTTTGTAGGGCCCGTGAAGAAGGCGGGCGCTTTCCTTGTCCCTTATGAGCGAAGAGCTCAGTATCTTCTTTTTAAGATCATACCAGCGCGTTTGGGCGAGCCTTACATAAGGATTCAGCGGCTGCACGTCTTTCAATGTGTAAAAGACTTCTATGTTTGCCCGGTCGCCGCTTCCGTATTTTACCGAGCGCTCTTCCATTTGTATCCCTTTGTACTCAACCTTGGCGAGCTTTGCCGCCTTTTTCTTTTTTCTCTTTTCAGACCTGCGGCTTTTGAACTCTTTGACCTTCAGTCCCAGGTCGGGAATAGTTTCTCCTACGAGTGATGACAGCGTCTCTGTACGGCCTTTCCCGCCCGGAAGCCCGACAGAGAGCTTCGGGTCTGCGGCTGCGTCAATGCCGAAATCGCCCAGCTTCTTTTGAAGGGAGTCGGCTTTGGATACAGGATTGTTTTTCCCGGCTTTTTCAGTCTGGGCCGGCACGATATGACTGCAGGCGCCTAACAAAAATGCTATCAGGAGAGGCTTATACATGCTTGGGCAGGTAATTTGTCTTGAGTAAACGTTATTTTTGTGCTGCTTATTGCAGATTACGGTTACCGGGTTGTAAAGATAACAGATTAAAAATCATTGGAAAAGGAAGCAAAAATCTATATAGCCGGTCACAGGGGAATGGTGGGATCAGCTATTCACCGCAAACTGGCGGCCGAGGGATTTGAAAACATCGTGGTAAGAAGCTCTGCAGAGCTTGACCTGAGAAACCAGGGAGCTGTGGCGGCTTTTTTCGGGGAGCAGAAACCCGACTATGTGTTTCTGGCGGCCGCGAAAGTAGGCGGGATCATGGCCAATAATATTTACAGGGCGGAATTTCTGATGGATAACCTCCAGATACAGAATAACGTGATCGATTCGGCCCACAGGAACGGGGTTAAAAAGCTGCTTTTCCTGGGTTCTTCGTGCATCTATCCCAAGCTGGCCCCTCAGCCGCTCAGGGAGGAATACCTGCTGACGGGCCCGCTGGAGCCTACCAACGAGCCATATGCCATTGCCAAGATCGCAGGGATCAAGCTGTGCGAATCTTACCGCAGCCAGTACGGCGACAATTTTATCTCGGCCATGCCTACCAATCTTTATGGCCCCAATGACAACTACGACCTCAACAACTCGCATGTCCTTCCTGCCATGATCAGGAAATTTCATGAAGCCCGGGAAGAAGGCAGGGCCGAAATGGAGCTTTGGGGAACAGGCTCGCCTTTGAGGGAATTTCTCCATGTGGATGATCTTGCCGATGCGTGCTATTTCCTGATGCGGGAATACGATGGCCAGGAGCATGTCAATGTAGGCGTAGGAGAAGACCTCTCGATCCGCGAGCTGGCCGGGCTTATCAGGAAGGTGGTAGGTTATGAAGGAGAGATCAGGTGGAACACCGGGAAGCCCGACGGTACACCCAGGAAGCTGATGGACGTGAGTAAATTACATGCCTTGGGGTGGAAGCATGCCATCGGCCTGGAAGAAGGGATCAGATCGACCTACGCCGATTTCCTGGCAAAAAGGCAGGTTTACTCGCTTTGACAAGCAGCAGACAGCCGGAATATACCGTCAGGCAGGCCCAGACCGGTAGGTGCGGGAGCGCATGTTGTAATAAAGCATGTTTTTGTTGTCATTTGCCTGGTTTGCCTAATGATTAATAAGCGATTGGCCGGTTTTACCTACGATAATTTTTTTATTACCCCCGGTATCCTTATTATTTATTGAGAATATTTGGCTTTTCTCTCTAATTTTGCGGCAAGTCAAATCGTTAAATAATTAGAGGATTTCTGAACATGTCCACCTTACTGAAACTAGATCATATTGATAGAAAAGTTCTGGAAAAGCTCCAGTCGAATGCAAAGATCACGAATGCCCAGTTATCGAAAGATATCGGGCTGTCGCCTGCTCCTACGCTTGAGCGTGTTAAGAAGCTGGAGCAGAGCGGGATAATCAAAAGCTACCATGCACATCTCGATCCGCAGAAAGTAGGGTTAGGGGTTACGACCTTTGTGCAGGTCACACTCGTAGGGCACAGGAAGTCGACTACTGAAAGCTTTGTAGAGAAAGTAGAACTTATCCCTGAAGTTATCGAATGTCATCACATAACCGGCGACGGGGATTTCCTGCTGAAGGTAATCTCCAAAGATATCAGCAGCTACCAGAGCCTGATCCTGGAGAAGATCAATGAAATAGAAGAAGTAGCCAATACGCATACCATGGTGATCCTGTCTACTTTCAAGGACAGCAAAGTATTGCCGATCCCCTGAGGAAGCGTCAGGATACGAGATCTCATTAACGCCGTCCCGCCAAGGGCGGCGTTACTTCGTTTTTCTCTGCTTGCGGCGATCCTTTTTCAGGCTTTCGATGGCCT
Source organism: Cytophagaceae bacterium SCN 52-12 (assembly GCA_001724175.1). Taxonomy (GTDB): domain Bacteria; phylum Bacteroidota; class Bacteroidia; order Cytophagales; family Spirosomataceae; genus Ravibacter. The sequence goes on from MEDT01000046.1 coordinate 36,197, forward strand.
GCTTCGCTTCGGTGTACTGGCTGCTTTTTTTCGAGGCGGCGTCCATGGCCTCCTTATAGTAGCCGATGGCTTCTTCCGCCTTTTTTTCGCCCTGGGCTATTTTGCCGAGCCCGATGAGGGAAGAAATATAATACCCGGCCTTTGTATCGCCGGTTTGCCTGGAAAACCCGACGGCCTGGGTATAATATTCCCGGGCTGCTGCGAAATTCCGGAGGTGATGATAGTTGTAGTACCCGAGCACATAGGCCGCATTGCGCCCGCTCACCCCTTCGTAGCCGGTTTTTCCCAGGGAAATCTTGTTTAAAATGCGCTGCGCTGCTGCCTGGGCTTCGGAAGCCCTTCCTGCCACAAAGGCAGTCCGGCAATAATACCGTTCGAAATAAGGATTGTCCGGGTAAGTTTTGTTCATATACCTGGCCAGCTCCAAAGCTTTTTCATACTGGTCTTCCATGCTGTAGATCTGCAGCAGGAAATAGCGGGCTTCAGTCCGGGTGTAGAAGGCTTCGTTGGCTACTTCCTCCAGCTGCCTGATCCCGAGCTCTTTGTTCCCTTTCGGGAAAAACATCAGTATGGGCTTCAGCGCAGGGTATTCCCTGGGAATCCATTGCGCGTAATAATTATAGAGCCCGTCGCCAAAAAGGAGCTCGGGGCTCAGCTCGCCTTTTCCCTTGCATTCTTCCAGGTATTTCAGAGCATTTTTACCGGCAAAAGTCGCCTTTGTCCATTGTTTTCTTTCGGAATGGAGCCGTCCCTTGAAGGCGTAGGAGGCCGCGAGGAAAAAAGCAGGCTCCACTTTGTTCCCTTTTTGGGAATAAAGCTTTTTACCCAGGTAGATGGCAGAATCCAGGTGCATCAGCATCTGGTCGTCATAAAGAGTGACATCCGTGTTCGGCACTATTTTCCACCATTCGGCCAGCGCCAGCATAAAATGGGGCATAGGATGGGACGGAAAGCGGTATTTCAGCCACCTGATTTCCCGGTCGGCCTCGTGAAAGCGGAAATTATAGAGCAGGTTAATAGCTTCGGTAGACTCGATTTCCACGCTCGGGTTTTTCAAAACCATGTCGTAGTTTTTATCCAACTCCGCAGAAGAGTAGAGTTGTCCGTTTACCGGGTAACAGTTAAGAAAAATCATCATCCCCGGAAGGAAGCAAAAGCCTGCAAGCCGTTTGAGCATGGGGTCGAATTTAGCAGTTTTTCTTGATTCTTTTCTTTAATACTTATCTTGCAACCTGCTTCTGAAGGCCGGGCGGATGTCCGGCCCCGCCGCATCCGCGGCAGGAGGCTTATTGACAGAAACCCGATACGACCTGTATTCTAAATGGTTATTATTAAAACGTACAAATCTTCTATATCATGCGTCTACAGTTTTTTGGAGCTGCCAGGGAGGTGACCGGCAGCAAGCACCTGATCACAACAGAAAGAGGAACAAAAATCCTGCTGGATTGCGGCCTTTTCCAGGGGATTCAGACGCACGAGCTTAACCAGGAATTCGGCTTCGACCCGAAAGAAATAGATTACGTGATCCTTTCTCACGCCCATATTGATCATTCCGGGCTTCTGCCGCGGCTGGTCAAGAAGGGGTTTCAGGGTCCTGTTTACGCCACCAGCGCCACTGCTTCGCTGTGCCAGATTATGCTGCTCGACAGCGCCTACATCCAGGAGAAAGACGTAAAGCTGCTCAATGAAAGACGCATCCGCCAGGGACGGCCTACGCTTGAGCTGCTGTATTCTGTCGGGGATGCCGAGCAGGCGTTATCGTTGTTTAAGACGATCCCCTACAATATGCCGGTGCAGCTCAACGACGGCGAGGTAGAATTTACGCTTACGGATGCCGGCCATTTGCTGGGCAGCGCGGCGGTGCACCTGAATATTGAAAACGGAGGAGAATACGTCCGTCTTACCTTTACCGGCGATATCGGGCGGCCCGGGGACAATATCCTGCGCTCGCCGGAGCCGTTTCCGCAGGCCGACTATATCATTTGCGAATCCACTTACGGCGACCGGCTGCATGTGGAAGAGCCCGATGTGCTGGCGCATCTTGAAAGGATCGTGTTTGAAACCTGTGTGTCAAAAAGAGGAAAGCTCATTATCCCGGCGTTTGCGGTCGACCGGACCCAGGAACTCGTATACGCGCTTGACCGGCTGAGCAGCTCCGGTCGCCTGGCCCGGATCCCGGTGTATATCGACAGTCCGCTGGCAGTGAAAGCGACAAAAATAATGAAGCAGAACGATGAGTATTTTAATCCCGAGATCCTGGAATACATCGAGAAGGACGGGGATGCTTTTGCTTTTCCCAACCTGCACTATATCTCTGAAGTAGCCGAATCGAAGGCATTGAATGATAAATCAGAGCCCTGCATCATCATTTCCGCTTCCGGGATGGCGGAAGCCGGACGTATCAAGCACCATTTGCTGAACAACCTGGAGTCGGAGCAGAATACGGTGCTGATTGTAGGATATTGTTCGCCGCATACGCTGGGCGCAGCCATCAGGAACGGCGACAGCATGGTCCGTATTTTCGGGCATGATGTGAAGGTAGCCGCCGATGTGGAGATCATGGATTCGTTTTCCGGCCATGCCGATTACCGGGAAATGCTGGATTTCCTCTCCTGCCAGGATCCGGAAAAAGTAAAACGGGTGTTTCTGGTCCACGGAGAATTTGAAAAGCAGATAGCGTTCAAGCACCGCCTGCTCGACAAAGGGTTTAAGGACATAAGGATCCCCCTGATGCGGGAATCGGTGATATTGTAGAGACGCGACGCGTCTCTACCAAGACATGCGGAAGCCTATGCCATGCACATTGTCGATCTTGACCGACTGATCCTCGGTAGCCAGGTATTTCCTCAGGCGCGATATAAAGACGTCGAGGCTGCGGCCCATGTAATAGTCGTCGTCGCCCCAGATGGTTTTCAGCAATTCTTCCCGGCGGACCACCTCGTTCCGGTGGCATGCAAAATACTTCAGTACCTCGCCTTCCCTGAAGGTAAGCGTCTGGGTTTGCCCGTTGCGGGTAAGCGTAAGTTTCTGGAAATCAAACTCGAAATTGCCGATGGTATAGTGATTGGCTTCTTTTACGGGACTGGCCTTTGTTCTTCTCAGGAATACTTCCATCCTCAGGATCAGCTCCTGGATGCTGAAGGGCTTTACGATATAGTCGTCGGCGCCGAGCCTGAGCCCGTGGATCCGGTCTTCCTGGAGCGACCTGGCCGAAAGGAAAAGCACCGGCACATCTTCATTGAACTCGCGGATTTTTTTTGCCAGGGTAAAGCCGTCCATGTTGGGAAGCATGATATCGAAGATACACAGGTCGAAAGCATATTCTCTGAAAGCTTTCAGCCCTTCGACGCCGTCGAGGCAATGGATGACCTCGTAGCCCGCCATTTCGAGGTTATCTTTTGTGGCAAAAGCCAGGTTGGGATCGTCCTCAACAAAGAGAATAAGAGGTTTCGAGCGTAAAGGATCGGTTTTTTCCATATTTCACCTTTTGACACATAAATTCTCAGGCCAATTTAGCCAATATTTTGAATTGGCTCCCTTTTCCGGGCCTGCTGTTCAGCTCAAGCTTCCAGTCGTGGGCGCGTATAATTTCCTTTACGTAGCTGAGCCCGATGCCGAAGCCCTTTACGTTGTGGATGTTGCCGGAGGGAACGCGGTAGAACTTTTCAAAAATTCTTTTTTGCTGATCGGGGGCGATGCCGATCCCCTTGTCAGAAATGGAAATGGAGAGCTTTTTACCGGTATTGGCGGTTGAGATATGGACTTCGGGCTCGCCGGGTGAATATTTGATGGCGTTGTCGATAAGGTTGCTGATCAATCCCCTGAAATGATCCAGGTCGGCTTGGATGAAGGCATTGGAGGCATTAAGAGAAGCAGCTACCTTACCATTGTATTTATCCAGCACCGACAGTATTTCCTGGTGGGCATCCAAGGGCTGAAGCTTCACATCGAGCATGTTCCTTTCCGCCTTTGCCGTAGTAAGCACGAGCTCTACCTGGCGCTGCAGCCGGCCGATTTCCTCTTTTATAATGTTGACATACCGGTTGTAGCGGTCGGGCTGAGCCGTAATGGCTGGATTCTCCAGCACTTCGGAAGCGATGCGGATCGAGGAAATCGGGGTTTGCAGCTCATGCGTCATGTTGTTGATGAAATCCTTCTGCTCGTCAGACAGCTGCTTCTGCCTGAGGATGACAAACAGGGCGTAGGCGAAGAAGCCGAGCGCAATAATGATCAGGATCGTAGACCACATCCAGCCTTCGAGCTCCCAGGGGAGAGTGCCTGCCTGGCTGGGAAATCTTATGCCCACATAGTAGGGGTACTTATCGGTTTTTAGCCAGTTGGCTGTCTGTGTCGGGGTTTTGGTCTGGTTCCGGGTGCTCAACATCATGCCGTACTGCATGGCATTGGTGTTGCAGTCATAGATGCCGATTTCGAAATCGGTTACGATATTCTGACGGGTAAAGGCCTCGCGGAGGAAGTGCTCGAGAATATCGGGCTGGGTCCGGGCATTCGTATTGATCAGGAAGTAATCCGGCGAAAGCTGTTCGACCGGGTTATTCTGGAGCATCACGTTGCTGACCGCGGCGAGCTCCTCGGCAACGTATTGCAGGGCAACATGAGCCTGCTGGCTAAATTCCCTGTTCCGGATTTCGATGATCCGCTTGACCCAATAAAGCTGGGTGATCAGCACCCCTATAATGGAAAGGGCAGAAAAAACAACCAGCCACTGAATGGTTCTTCTTGACACTGTTCTGAAATCTTGGATGGTTTACTTTACACTTTCTTACCAGGCTCGTGTGCCGGCACCTTCCGCCGCCTATCCCGGGCCTACGGCAATATAAACGATTTTTTACGCAAAAAAGTTGGCGGGCACATGCATTGCCGGTTCTTACAACCGAATTAACAGGCCATTAACAAACGTTTGGGGTTTATTAACACCAGGCTTTTAAATGAAAGCTTAAGTTTGTAGCGTATTAGTCGCGGAACATCCTGTTTTTGGTCTAAAAAAGTATGAAAAGGAATACAATTTTTACAGTTCTGTTAGCCATGGTGACTGTAGCTATGACCGCTGCCAATTTTGCAGCGGCTAGCTTTAAATGGGCAGAGACGGTTCATGATTTCGGGAAAATTCCCCAGGGAAACCCGGTGACCGTCAAATTTGCTTTTACGAACAGCGGCGATGAGCCGTTGATCATCAAGAATGCAACGGGCTCCTGCGGGTGTACGAACGTAGCTTATCCGAAAGAACCTATATTACCCGGGCAATCGGGAGAGGTGCAGGCTACTTTTAACGCGGAGGCATCCGGACCGTTTACCAAAACGGTATCAGTGGAATCAAATGCGGCGGAAGGCGTTACGATTCTGACTTTTAAAGGGGAGGTGGTCAAATAGCCGCATTTTCCTGAAGATTATTGAAACGGGTTGCGAAACCCGTTTTTTTATTGCCTTAAATTTCGGATCCATTGTATATTTAAAGATTCATTACTCCTGTTCCGATGAAACAGCCATGAGCTGTCAGGTTTTAGCGGCGCACAAACCCGGTATGAATAACCCTTCGACGAGCTCAGGGACCTAAAACCTTCCAGCTAATAGTTAAAACCTCTTATACAAATGAAACGTATACTCTTAGTGGAAGATGACCGGCGGATTGCCCAGAATATATCCAAAGGGCTTAAAGAGGAAGGGCTGGGAGTAGAAGTGGCTTTCGACGGCATTACCGGAAAGCAGCTGGCGCTGGAAAAGAATTTTGACCTCGTGCTGCTCGACCTTAACCTGCCCGGGATCAAGGGGTATGACATATGCAGGCAGATCAGGTATTACAAGCCGTTGCTGCCGGTTATCATGCTGACCGCATACGGCGAAATAGAAGACAAGGTCGAAGGGCTGGCCCTCGGCGCTGACGATTATATCGTTAAGCCGTTCGATTTTCGTGAACTGATCGCCAGGGTTTCGGCCGCGCTCAGGCGGAGCGATGTGGCCTCGGGCACCGGAAAGAACGAAGTTCTGCTGGCTGGGGATTTGTGCCTGAACGCGGTGACCAAGCAGGTCAGGCGAGGCGACAGGGATATCGAGCTCACCGCCAGGGAGTTTGCGCTGCTCGAGTATTTTATGCGGCATCCCGGGCAGGTAATTTCAAAGATGGATCTTGCCGAAAATGTATGGCACCTGAATTTCGACCCGGGCACCAATGTAGTGGAAGTGTACATCAATTACCTGCGCAGGAAAGTGGATAAGGATTTCGACCGTAAAATAATCCATACCCGTCCGGGGTTGGGTTATATGCTGCAGGCCGATGAGCATGCCGGGCTCCCTAAAGAAGACATGCCTTGAAGATCAGAAACCGTATCGCGCTTCAGTTTACCGTGATCGTAGCGTCGATCCTGGTCACATTTTCCGTGCTGGTATACAGTGTCTCGGCAAATTTCAGGGAAGAAGAGTTTAACGACCGGCTGTATAATAAAGCCATTACGACCTGCCGGTTTCTGGTAATGGTAAAAGAGGTGGATGTCGACCTGCTGCATATTATTGACAAGAATACGCTTACCACGCTGATCGATGAAAATGTCCTTGTATTCAACCGGGAAAACAGGCTGATCTATACAGGCGGCGACAGCATTTTCCTGCAGTATGACCACGACCTGCTGGAAATGATCAGGCGAGAAGGAGAGATAGAAATGTACCAGGGAGAGAACCAGCTGGTGGGCTTCCTGTATGAAGAAGGAGACGAGCCGCTGGTGGTGCTTGCCTCAGCAAATGATAAATTTGGGAATGCGAAGCTGCATAACCTCCGTCAGACCTTGTGGTGGAGCCTGTCGATAGGGATCGGGCTTACCGTTTTGCTGAGCATACATTTTGCCGGTAATTCGCTCAGGCCGATCTCGGAAATAAATGACCAGATCTCTTCGATAACGGCTAAAAACCTCAAGCAGCGTCTGCCGGAAGCAAATTCTTATGACGAAATAGGCCAGCTTGCCTCCAACTTCAACGACGTGCTTTCCAAGCTGGAGCAGGCATTTGAAAAGCAAAGGAGTTTTGTCTACCACGCCTCGCACGAATTGCGGACGCCCCTGGCCGCGCTGAAGTCCGAAATACAGCTGGCTGAAAAACGGATGGCCGACCATGCAGAGGCGGGCGAAGTTTTCAGCAACCTTTCGAGCGATACGGAAAGGCTGATCAGCATTACGAACAGCCTCCTGCTGTTTGCCAGGTCGCTGGAAGACCTCGGACAGGTTCAGATGGAACGGGTGCGAATAGAGGATGTGCTGTTCAGCGCGAAGAAGGAGCTGCAGTTTGCGAACGCCGGAAGCATCGTTCATATAGACTATGCCAACCTGCCGGAAGATGAAAATCATACGCTGGTGGAGGGCAACGAGGAATTGTTGAAAAGGGTATGCCTGAACCTGATGGATAATGCATGTAAATATTCGGAGTGCCGGACGGTAACAGTGACTATCAGGACAGATAAATCTTACTGCTACCTGCTCTTCGAGGATGAGGGTATCGGGATTTCGGAGGACGACCTGCCTCATGTTTTCGATGTATTTTACCGGGGAGGAAATGCGATAGGGCACGACGGCTTCGGAATCGGGTTATCTATTTGCCAGCGGATAGTGGAAATACACGGCGGAAAGATACTGGTCTTGAGCAAGCTGAATCAGGGCAGCCGGTTTTCGGTACAGCTCAGGCATATCTGATGTTTGCTGTCAGGGACGCAGCTGTTCGGGACTGCAAGTCCCGAACAGCTATTATGTCGTCTTTGGCGGCGTTACGATACCCGCTGCGAACGTAATAACGGGGCAGCGAAGCCTGCCGTTTCGCCGGGCAGGGAAATTCAAAATCTTCCCGTTTTATTCTAATCTATTTCTAATGGAGAGTTTGCCTGCCGGACTTTATTATTTCAATATATTTGATCACTGTGCGCTGCTCCGTAACGGGGCGGCGCGGTCACTAATAAAGTGGTTGAAAAAGTCGTGTTATTAACGTAGAAAGCCGGTGTCTTTTAGATACCGGCTTTTTTGATACAAAAAAGGCGACTTCCGAGAGGATGGTCGCCTTTTTCACATTGGTTAACTCTAATTAAATGCGGTGTCAGAACTTAATTCCCAGGATATTGACGAGTTGTTCAGGACTGTAGCTTGTACCGGGAGCAGCCTGCTCTGCCGGGCTTAAAGATGCAGACCGGGAAGGAACGACATTTCCGCGACGTTCAGGCCATACACCCATAATCCTGTTGAGCTGATCAGGCGTGTACTTGTCGAAAAGACCCGCAGCTTTTTGTACGGGTAACTCCGGTACTTCCTCCAGGACGACAGACGGCATAAAACTGTTAGCTGCGTGCCCTTTGATTTTATCCTCGTTTAGAGCTATCTTATTAGAATAGTTATTTTTTGCTTCTACATGAGCAGAGGAGAAAAGCAAAGCAACCATTGCAGCACCGGCTAAAAATGATCTTGTATTTTTCATGGTTTTTGATTTGCTTTAAATGGATACTTATAATTCTTGTACTTGATGCAAAATTAACAAATAATTCTGAATATTGGCAAACACGAAGAGATATAACAGAATAATATTTGTTTGATCGGTTGATATTTTATTTGAACGGAGCAAAAGCCCTATTTTGTTTAATTGCATTATTTTGATTATCTGTTAGTAGAACGAAAATAACGGGCCGGTTATTCCACCGTTTTGACCTTGATTTGTTAATTATTGTTAAAGTGCAAAAAACATCCTCGAGTTTCCGTCTCGCCCCGCCGCCGACCGGGAACGAGGATAAGCCGGCCCGGCCGGATTCCGACGCGCAGGCCGTTTCTACAGCAGCTTTGCCAATTAAAGCCAATGCATTACTTTTGAGGTACCGGGATTACAGAATCTTCATTTAAATTCATTTTACAGTGTCATTGCTAAAAGACAAAGTCGCGCTTATTACCGGAGCATCAAGAGGAATCGGCCGGTCGATCGCTATCAGGTTTGCGCAGGAAGGTGCTCAGGTAGCGTTTACCTATTTATCCAGCGTAGAAAAAGGAAAAGCGCTGGAAGCCGAGTTGGAAGCCTACGGGGTGAAGGCGAAAGGATATCGTTCGGATGCCTCGGATTTTGCCGCGGCGGAAGAACTGGCAACCGAAGTCCTGAAAGATTTCGGTAAGCTCGATGTGCTGGTCAACAATGCCGGGATTACCAACGACGGATTGTTGCTCAGGATGTCGGAAGAGCAGTGGGACCAGGTAATAAGGGTCAATCTTAAGTCTGTATTCAACCTGACCAAGGCCGTGACTAAAAACATGATCAGGACCAAATCGGGTTCCATTATCAACCTGACCTCCGTGGTTGGAATCAGGGGAAATGCCGGGCAGGCCAACTACGCCGCTTCAAAAGCCGGCATTATCGGCTTTACCAAATCGGTAGCCCTTGAATTAGGATCAAGAAATATCAGGTCCAACGCCATAGCGCCCGGGTTTATCGAGACCGAAATGACTGAAGCCATAGATCCTAAAGCCACCGGGGAATGGAAGCAATCGATACCCATGAAAAGAGGCGGGCGCCCCGAAGAAGTAGCCGACGCCTGCGTATTCCTGGCGTCAGACCTTTCTTCGTATGTCACAGGCCAGGTGCTGCAGGTCGACGGAGGAATGCTCACCTAGCGTCAGGAAGAAATGCAGTCGGGCCTCATATTCACGACATCACCATGGCTCACGCTTTTATGTGTGATTACAGGGATGTTGTATGCCTGGGGCCTTTATGCTCCCGTTCCGTCGTGGAGCCGGCAGGTCAACTGGTCGCTCGCCGCCATACGGGCGCTGCTGGTTGCCGTTATTTGCTTCCTGCTTCTTGCCCCGCGCATCAGGCACGTCGAAACTTCGGTCGACAAGGCCCGGGTCGTCATAGCGGTCGACAACTCCATGTCGATGGCTGCCGCTGCCGATTCCGGTGTTTTAAAACAAATAACCCGTTTTGAAGAAGAATTGACAGACGCGGGCTATGAAGTGGCGGGCAAAACCCTGTCCGGGAGCAACAGCCTGGATTCGCTGAAGTTTGATGAGGGCACTACCGATCTGGCTGGATTTCTAAACTCGGTAAGAGGTGATTTCGAAGGCAGGAACCTGACAGACGTCGTTCTTCTCTCAGATGGCATCTATAACCAGGGCGCTTCGCCTGCTTTCGGCGTATACCCTTTCAGGATCCATTCCCTTGCAGTTGGAGATACGATTCCGGCCAGAGATATCAGGATCACCCCGGTGAGGGCCAACCAGGTGGCTTTCCTGGGCAACAGGTTCCCCGTTCAGGCAGATATAACGGCGCACGGCATGGGCGGCCGCCGGGCTACGCTCTCGCTCAGGCAGGGCGACCGTGTCCTGGCATCCCGGCAGCTCAATATTTCGGGCGATAATCATTTCGAGACTGTAGAGTTTCTGGTCTCTTCCTCTGAAAAGGGAATGCAGCGGTTTACGCTCGAGCTGAATGTCTTACCGGGAGAGCGGACCCAGGCCAACAATAAACGCGAGGTTTATGTAGATATCATCGACGGCAGAGAAAATATTCTCCTGCTGGCGCTCTCTCCCCATCCCGATCTGAAGGCTATCCGCAGCATGATCAGCACTAACGAAAACTATGATTTCGATATGCACATAATGAGCACGGGACCCATACCCGCGGAGCTGCTGAAAAAAAAATACGACCTGCTGATCCTTCACCAGATTCCGGATTTGTACAATATGGGAAACAACCAGGCGGTAAGTCCGCTGCTGTCGGGAGATATCCCGGTTTGGTATATCTACGGAAGCCAGTCGGCCAGCGAGGCTTTTAACCGGGTAAACCGGAACGTAACCATTATGACGGAAGGCGTTCAGTTTGACCAGGTAACAGGCCAGCTGAACAAGGCTTTCAGCACCGTATTGCTCGATCCCGATAAGCTGAGCCTGCTGGAAAAGCTTCCGCCGGTTTCTGTTCCGTTCGGAGAATACACGCTTGCTGCGGGAACCGAGGTCGTGCTTTATCAGCGTATAGGCAACCTTGAAACCCGGAAGCCGCTTCTTACGGTGAGGCTGAGCGGAGAGTCGAAAAAAACGGCGACATTCCTCGGAGACGGTCTCTGGCTCTGGCGCCAGGAAGAGTTTGCCCGGACCGGCAAAACCGAGGTGATCGACGAAATGATGCTCAAGCTGATCCAGCTGATGTCGGTGAAGGAAGACAAAAGGAAATTCAGGGTAACGCCTGTTGAGCGCGAATTCAGTACCAGGGAGCCCGTCATTCTGCAGACAGAGGTCTATAATGATGTATATGAGAAAATTTACGGCCAGGAAATTACCCTGAAGGTGACGGATGAGAAAAACCGGTCCCAGACCTATACATATGTCAATACGGAGGGACAGCCTCAATATCAGTTAAGCGGCCTGGCGGAAGGCGCCTACAGGTTTACTGCTTCTGCCAGGATCAAAGATAAGATCGAAGAGGTGGAAGGGCGTTTCCTCGTACGGGATGTCAATCTCGAATACCTCAATATGACGGCCGACCATGGAATGCTGAGAGAGCTGTCTGCAAAAACCGGCGGAGAGTTTCTTTATCCCGGAGGGTTAGACGAGCTGCAGGAACGGCTGGCGACCTTAAAATCGCCCGACCGGTTGAACAGCAGAGAGGAAGTAGTACAGATAATCCACCTTAAATGGTTATTTTTTTTACTGGTCGCGTTGACAGCGTTGGAATGGGCTACCCGGAAATATCTCGGAAGTTACTGACCGCGATTCTTTTGCTGGTTGCGCTGGATACACCGGCGCAGGAAGATCGGGGCGGCGACGGCAGATACCGTACCCTTCCGGCAGCCGATTCCGCCTCTTCGCCCGATTACAGGAAGCTGCATGGTATTTTTGCGATCCAGTCGGCCGTTTACGTAGGCTCCCTTTATGCTTTAAGCAAAAGCTGGTATAAGAATCCCTTTACCCATTTTCACATCAGGGACGACCGTCATGTCTGGATGCAGATGGATAAGCTCGGCCACCTGTTTACCGCCTACCAGATCAGCCGCTACACTTCAGAGATTTATAAAAGCACCGGCATCAGCCGGAAACAAATGATTTTGTATGGGGCGCTGTCGGGATTTGTATTCCAAAGTCCGATAGAGCTGCTCGACGGCTTCTCTCCCGACTACGGTTTCTCTCCTTCCGATGTAGTGGCCAACCTGGCCGGATCTGCGTTGTTTGCAGGCCAGATGCTTGCCTGGGACGAGCTCCGGATCCTGCCGAAATTTTCGGTGCGGCCGACACCTTATGCCGCCTTGCGCCCGGAGCTCCTCGGACGAAACATAACGGAACGCCTTTTAAAAGATTATAACGGCCAGACCTACTGGTTTTCCGCCAGCCCCGGCTCGTTTTTCCCCGGTCTGAAATGGCCCCGGTGGCTCTGCTTTTCGGTAGGATATGGAATTGAAAACATGATATTTGCAGAGACGGGCAAAAGCGCTTCAATGGGATATCCTTCTTACAGGCAGTTTTACCTGTCGCTGGATGTCGATTTTACAAGGATTCCGGCAAAAAGGAAGTGGATACGTACCGCTGCTCTCCTGTTGAATACGGTGAAAGTACCCGCACCCGCGCTTGAGCTGAGCATAGGCAGGCTGCATTTTCACCCGGTTTACTTTTAGCTATTTCACCTCAAAATCTGCCGGTTTTTTCCCTTTCTGATGTTTTCCGAAGCCGAACATGGTAGGCCGGTAGGTGCCGGGAACCGATACGTTCAGGTCGGGATTGATCTGGTTTTCCAACCCGACCGACCAGTAGGCGGCGTTTACCACCAGCCGCCGCATATCTTCCCTGTTAAACTCGAGCGCAGTTCCCAGCGTAGAGGCAAAGACCCTGTTCTTTTTGCCATTCTCCTGGGTATACTCCCTCGCCCAGGCCAGCGGCATTACCGCTTTCCCGTAGGATAGTTCCGACGCGGGCGTCATGCCCAGGGTTACCTGGCCCCACAGCAGCACCTTCGCGTCATCAGGCAGCGCGTTGATGGTGTATACATCGGTTTCTCCCCAGATGTCGTCTACACCCTGCAGGACGGGGTGTTGATGAAACAGGCCGTTTATGAGCGCCCGGGTGCCTTCCTTCCCGTGGTGACCGTGGTGGGCCACCCAGGTTTCGCCCAGCACCTGCCTGCCGAAGCCGCCGGGCCACTTTCCGTCTTTGGCATTCCAGGAATAATAAGCGAACGGACTGGTTTTATTGCGGCTGTATGCAAAGGCGTGGGTAGAAGTGCGAAGGGCTACGACGGGTTTCCCGGATTTCAGGTAATCGTCGAAGTATTTCATGTTTTCGTCGGGCAGCTCCCGGAAACGCATCATCAGGATGACCAGGTCTGCATCTTTGAGCGTCTCAAGTCCGGAGATATGCGTTTGATTCTCGGGGTTCACGATGCCTGTTGCAGGGTCGGTGGCAAACAGCACGGTGGTATTAAAGCCGTGATGCTCGGCCAGCAGCTTGCCCATCAGCGGCATCGCTTCCTCCGAGCGGTACTCCTCGTCGCCGCTGATCAGCACGATATTTTTACCTTTACCCGGGCCGGATTTACCTTTATATACAAGTCGGTCGGTTTGGGAAAATGAGTTGAAAGCCAGGCATGTAGCTAAAAATAAAAGCGCCAGAATCCGGGTCATATACAAGACTTCAGTTAAGTGATAGGGTTTCAAAGTTAATTATTATTGAATATAAATTGTCGGGTACTGTCCGGTATTGCAGTTGTGCAGGTTCTTACTTAACATTACGCAAGTTTGCACTATACGAAGAATGGCTTCCGTTGCTTATTCCGATAGCATCTCACTGTATGCTGTCTATCCGCGACGGACGACAACGGGCAGCTGAAGCCCGATGGAAAACGGGCGACTTTTGTAAAAGAGTAAGGCTTTCGGAACGAGCGGATTTTGAGCAGGCATAGCTCCTGCTCAAAATCACGGTCATGACTCCTTCTTCCCGGACGTGTTGATCCCGAAAGGCAGATAGAGGGGGCAAAAGCTCAAAAAGGAAGTGATGACGAAGACGATCGCCAGAACCCCGAGAATAATAGCCGTCGTACCGGAAATGACGTTTGTGAAGTACAGGATTGCTACCGCAACCGCCACGAGTATGCGAAGCGTTTTGTCTAGAGAACCCATATTCTTTTTCATAAGGAAGAAATTATGGCAACCTCGGGCCTCATGCCTGGTGTTCAAGACATTTCAGGACATTACGCCAGGAGCCGCCGTTAATAATGTTTTGAAAGCCGTTTTGCTCCAGTATCCTTTTAGCCTGTCCGCTGCGGTTGCCGCTCATACAGAATACAACTACGTTAGATTTTCCTTTGAACCGCGATAGCTCACCGGCAATCAGGTCAAGGGGAATGTTGACGGCGCCCTTTACGCTTCCCGAGGCAAATTCTCCCGGGCTTCTGACGTCGACCAAAAACGAGCCTTTCCTGAGAGCTTCCGTCAATTCACTGTTGTCCGGCGCACCGAATATCTGCTTAAACAAATCGAACATTTTTCAGAATGTTTTAATTGGTGAGCAAAGTTAAATCGGGGGGAAACCGTGTTCAGCTACTTATGTTACACTAGAAGAAAATAAAGGACGGAGGATATCGATTTTTTCGATTTGACATTTGCTTCCGGGTGATCTAGTTTTACACAAGTACTATACTTTGACTATCGAATGAAGAAAAGAAGTTCATCCGGATCGGGTGCCGGCGAGAGGCGCCGACAGGCAGGGAAATACGATAAAATATGGCGGGAGAATATGCAGTCGATATTACCAGGTATTATAGAAAAAGTGTTGGGAATCAACATAAAAGAGCGGGTGGATCTTCCTCACAAGGTTCAGGTTACACAGGAGCGGGAGGCAGACTGGCTGAGTATAATCAACGACGAGAATGGTCATACTTCTATTCTTCATCTGGAAACACAGACCCGGGATGACGAGCTAATGCCTTACCGCATGTTGGAATACAGAGTGATGGTGGAGCGCACCTATAGGCTGCCCGTTAAGCAATATGTTCTATATCTGGGGGAAGAGCGTTCCAGAATGCCAACCGTTATCTCGTCACCCGGTCTCTATTTTGAATATACGCTTATCGACTTTTCAACGTTGTCGTATCGCCTGTTTCTTTCTTCAAAGAAGCCTGAAGAAAAATTACTGGCGATATTGGCTGATTTTGAAGGTGATGATCCGGAGCAGGTGCTGCAGTCCGTGATTGTGCAGGTGATAAATGCTTCGGATGGGAGCCTGTCGGCAAACAGGTATTTGCAGCAATTGCGAATTATTATTCAATTACGTAGATTGGCTATAAAATTTGACAAAGCAATGGAATCAGTAGCAAGTTTTTTTAAAGAGGAGAATGATCCGTTCTACATAAAAGGTGAGAGAAAAGGCCTGATAAAGGGTGAAAGAAGAGGCCTGGAACGGGGAATGACTAAAAAGGAGCTCGAAAAGAACCTGGCTTTCACTCAGTCGCTTATCCGTGAAACGGAGTTCGATAATGCGAAGATCGCCGGGTTAGTCGGAGTTACGGAAACATTTGTCAGCAAGGTGCGTAAACAAATGCAAGCCACCTGATACGGGGCGAATGTTACCTCCTGGCTACATCAAAGTAATCCTGTTCCTCCCCAGCTGAACGACCCCTTCTTCCTCCAGCTGCTTCAGCAACCTCGAAACCACGACCCGTGCAGTCCCCAGCTCATTGGCAAGCTGCTCATGTGTTACCTGGAGGGTGCGCAAGCCGGTCAATTCAGATTTTTTATGGAGCAGGCTCAGCAGGCGCTCGTCTACCTTTTTAAAGGCGATGGCGTTGACCATATCGAGCAGTTCTTCAAAACGCTTGTGGTAGAGCCTGAAAATGTAGTCCAGCCATTGCGGATATTCCTTTATGAACGACGAGACCTTATCGACCGGAAGGAAGAGGATTTCGGCATCTTCCTCGACCTCGGCTTTCACCTTGCTGGTTTCGTTATGCAGTCCGCCGAGGAAAGACATGATGCAGCTTTCCCCGCTTTTGATGTAGTAGAGCAGGATTTCCCTTCCATCTTCGTCGGTCCGGATCACTTTGATGCTTCCCCGGGTAACCAGGGGAATGGCCCTTATATAGGCATTTTCATTAAGGATGACGCTTCCGGCCGGATAGCTTTTCCGTACGCTGTATTTCTGAAGCTTTTCTACCAGCTCGGGGGAAGAGCTGAATTCGGAGATGTGCATGAGGCTTTCCATGTTCGTAAAGATATGGGTTTCGCCGGTTAATTGATCCGGCCGGTATTTTGGCGAACCGAAAATGACCGGCGCTTGTTATCTTATTTCAGGAATATAAGTTGAGTGTACTTCTAAAATAACCAATATGCAAAAGCGTCCCATTTTCATATATACCGAACTAAGTCCCAACCCTAACTCCATGAAGTTTGTCCTCAACTTCGAGTTGGTGCCCGATGGGCTTTCATTCGACTACCCTTCCCATGCTTCGGCGCTGGAAGAAGGAAAAGTCTCGCCCCTGGCGGCCGATCTCTTCCAGTTCCCGTTTGTACAGAGGGTATTTATCGCCAGCAATTTTGTTACGCTGACCAAAGATGAGCAGACACAGTGGGAAGAAGTGCTTCGCGATGTGAAAGCATTTATCAAAATATATTTTGAAGAGGAACAGCCAGTTTTCGACCAGTCGACTATATCGAAGCATACGGTGGTCGTTTCAGCAAATGAGTCCGAAACGGTCCAGAAAATCAAGGCTGTGCTGGACCAGTATGTGAGACCGGCGGTGGAATCGGATGGAGGCGCCATCAATTTTCACTCGTTCGATGAGACAGACGGGAAAGTAAAGGTGCTGCTCCAGGGGTCCTGCAGCGGATGCCCGTCTTCTACATTGACGCTGAAGGCCGGTATTGAAAACCTCCTGACCAGGATGGTGCCGGGGGTTAAGGAAGTAGTGGCGGAGGGAGTTTGACGGTATTCGGAAATCATCTGTGACAATGAACTCTTTTTTTGGAGTGCTCCTGTTTGCACTTTTTTTGCTATTGGTCGACAGGTACGTCTGGTCCGGAACCAAAACGCTTATCCCGGAGGGTAAAACCCGTTTGCTCAGAACTTTTTCTACTCTTTTCTGGGGCTATACAGCTATCTCGCTGCTGGTTTTGCTGCTTTTCCTTGTTTTCCCGGAAGAGAAGCTGCCGCATGGCATGAGATCTCTCTTTTTCATGGTGATTGGAGTGCCTCTCCTGGGAAAGCTGCTGACGGTTTTCGTGCTTTCTCTCGATGACGTAAGAAGGGGTATAACCTGGATGGCAAAGTCTGCGTCCGGGAAACCGGCGAAGGGCGCAGCTGAACCCGGTCATCCGACTATTTCCCGGTCTGAATTCCTGACGAAAACTGCCGCGGCGGCAGGAGTCGGTCTGGCCGGGACCCTCGTCTTCGGCATTCTGTCGGGGGCTCACGATTACCGCGTAAGAAGAATACGCCTTTCGCTGAAAAACCTGCCGGCGAAGTTTAACGGCCTGCGGATCGTACAGCTTTCGGATATTCATACGGGGAGCTTCTATAACCAGACGGCTGTAAAAGGAGGAGTGGAGATGGCGCTGAACGAGAAGCCCGATCTCATTGTTTTTACGGGCGATCTCGTAAATGACCAGACTTCCGAGGCAAATGAATATATCCCTGTTTTCCGGAAAGTGAAAGCCCCGCTCGGCGTGTACTCGGTTTTGGGAAATCATGACTACGGCGACTACAGGCGGTGGGCCAGCAAGCATGCCAAGGAGCAGAATTTTTCAGATATGCTTGCAGCGCATAAGGCATTGGGCTGGGATTTGATGCTGGACGAAAACAGGGCGATTACGGTAGAAGGAGAGTCTATCGGCCTGGTCGGAATTCAGAATTGGGGAGGAGGACGTTTCCCGAAGTACGGCGACCTGGACAAGGCGCTGGCCGGCGCCGGAGATTTCCCGGTGAAAATTTTATTGTCGCACGATCCGAGCCATTGGGATCTGCAGGTAATACCGGAACGCCCTGAAATCGATCTGATGCTGGCCGGTCATACGCATGGCATGCAATTCGGGGTCGAAATCCCGGGTTTCCGCTGGAGCCCGGCACAGTATAATTACAAACACTGGGCAGGACTTTATGAGGACAAAAACCAGTATCTGTATGTAAACAGGGGGTTTGGCTATATCGGCTATCCGGGCAGAGTAGGGATATTGCCTGAGATTACCGTGATAGAATTGGTAAAAGGATAGCACGTTTCTTATAGCGGGTCTCCGCAAACTAAAATCCCGTACCTGACGTTATCATCAGACAATCGTGTTTTGAATATTGAGGTCATGAAAAAAATCCCGTTTCTTTTGCTGCTCCTTTTCGTTTCAGGCGGCGCCTGGGCTGCAGACAGCATTGTATCCGTAGCCGGCCAGGCTTCTGTTGAAGCAGTCATGAAGCCCGAGACGGTTAACATGAAGCCTGAGACGACTAAGAGAAAGAAAAATAAAGGCTATAAAAAACCTAAAAAGAAGAAGTTCCTCGGGATTTTCAAGCGGAAGAGCTCCTGCGATTGCCCCAAACACTGATTTTGCGACCGGGTTCCCGGAGTGTTACCGGCACGTTTCTGCAAGGGTGATTTTCTGATAAGCTCATTTTAGCCGTCGGTTTTCCGGTACTGGAAAGTTGACGGTTTTTTTGTACTTTTGCGGGCCGGCAGACAAGACTGTTTGTCGCGAAAAAACAGGGCATTAGCACTTTTCAACAAATGAAAATCAACCTGCACGAAACCGAGAGGTTTGAGAAAAGACACCATGGCAAATCTGCTTCTGAAACGGAAGAGATGCTCGGGATTCTGGGCGTAGCATCTGTCGACGAGCTGATTGATCAGACAGTACCCGCCCACATTCGCCTTAAACAGCCTCTGTCGCTGCCTACAGGTGTATCCGAACAGCTGTTCCTGGCTGAGTTTAAGCGGATTGCCAAAATGAATGCCGTTTTAAAATCATATATCGGTACCGGCTACTATGATACGGTTGTACCGAATGTGATTCTCAGGAATATACTTGAAAATCCTGCGTGGTATACAGCGTATACACCTTACCAGGCGGAGATTGCACAGGGCAGGCTGGAAATGCTGCTGAATTTCCAGACGGTAGTTATTGATCTTACGGGAATGGAGATCGCCAATGCCTCGTTGCTGGACGAAGGAACGGCCGCCGCCGAGGCGATGACCATGATCCACGCGCTTCGTCCCGCCGGAAGAAAACAGGCTCTTAAATTCTTCGTTTCAGGGCAGGTACATCCTCAGACCATCGATGTGCTGATGACGAGGTCGGAGCCTCTGGGTATTGAGGTGGTAGTTGGAGATTATAAAGAAATGGATCTTTCAGATCCGGACTGGTATGGCGTATTGTTGCAATATCCCGGTACGGACGGACGTGTGGAGGATTATACCAGCTTTATTTCGTCTGCCCATGAAAACGGCATCCAGGTGGCGGTTGCTGCGGATCTGCTGAGCCTGACCCTCCTCAAATCGCCCGGAGAAATGGGCGCCGACGTAGTGGTAGGCTCGGCGCAGAGGCTTGGCGTGCCAATGGGTTTCGGCGGTCCGCATGCAGGATTCTTTGCTGCAAAAGAGATCCATAAAAGACATATCCCCGGACGTATTATCGGGGCTACCGTCGACGCAGAGGGCAACCGTGCGCTGAGAATGGCGCTCCAGACAAGAGAGCAGCACATACGCAGGGAGAAAGCGACGTCCAATATCTGTACGGCGCAGGTGCTGCTGGCGGTGATGTCGGGAGCATATGCTGTTTATCACGGGCCCGAAGGCCTGAAGGCGATCGCTGCGCGTATACACGGTTTTGCGACCTTATTTGCCGATACTGTTAAAAAATTCGGCTACAGGGTGCTGCACGACAACTTTTTTGATACAGTTACCATCCAGACGCCTTTTGCCAAAAGGCTCCGGGAGGAATCGGTAAAATGGGGGCTGAACTTACGTCACTACCCGTTTCCCGATACCCGGATAGGGATATCGTTTGATGAGACCAAGACTTTCCAGGATGTGATCGACCTGCTCAACCTGTTTGCAGATACTGCTGCATTCCAGGGGGAGCTGGAAATCGGAGATGAAGTCGAGTCTGCTTTACCCGGGGATTTGCTGAGAAAGACAGCCTATCTCAAACACCCGGTATTCAACTCCTATCATACCGAGCACGAGATGCTGAGGTACCTGAAGTCGCTGGAAGACAAGGACCTGTCGCTTGTGCATTCCATGATTTCCCTGGGTAGCTGTACCATGAAGCTGAATGCAACCGCGGAAATGATACCGGTTACGTGGCCGGAACTGGCCAATATCCACCCTTTTGTACCGGCCAGCCAGGTGAAGGGCTATCAGCATATCACCGACCAGCTCGACGGATGGTTATCTGCCATTACAGGCTTTGCAAAGGTTTCCCTTCAGCCTAATTCCGGTGCGCAAGGTGAATATGCGGGTCTGATGGCCATCCGCAGGTGGCATTTGAGCAGGGGAGAGGGGTACCGGAACGTGGCGCTTATACCGGCGTCCGCCCACGGGACCAACCCGGCTTCGGCTGTGATGGCCGGCATGAAAGTGGTCGTAACAAAATGTGACGAAAGAGGGAATATCGATGTGGAAGACTTGAAGGCAAACGCCGAGAAGTACAGCAATGAGCTGGCTGCTCTGATGGTGACCTATCCTTCGACATATGGCGTTTATGAAGAAAGCATCCGGGAAATCTGCGAACTGGTTCATTTGCATGGCGGGCAGGTCTATATGGACGGCGCTAATATGAACGCACAGGTAGGGCTCACCAGCCCGGGTACGATAGGAGCGGACGTCTGCCATCTGAACCTGCATAAGACTTTCTGTATACCGCACGGCGGCGGCGGTCCCGGGGTCGGGCCAATCGGTGTTGCGGAGCACCTGGTGCCGTTTTTACCGGGGCATGTTCATCCCGGCGCTGAGGAAACAAAAAACAAGCCTGCAGGTGCGGTATCCGCGGCGGCTTTCGGAAGCGCCAGCATATTGCCGATTTCTTATGCGTATATCGTCATGATGGGCGGAGAGGGATTGACCAATGCCACTAAAAATGCGATCCTCAACGCCAACTATGTCAAAACCAGGCTGGAGGCGCATTACCCGATCCTGTATACCGGAGCAAACGGGCGGTGCGCGCATGAGATGATAGTCGACTGCCGGCCGTTTAAAGCTGTCGGGGTGGAGGCCGAAGATCTTGCCAAACGATTGATGGATTACGGGTTTCATTCCCCGACCTTGTCGTTCCCCGTCGCAGGGACGCTGATGATCGAGCCGACAGAGTCGGAGTCCAAAGCCGAGCTAGACCGCTTTTGCGATGCGATGATTTCAATCCGCAAGGAAATAAGAGAGATAGAAGAAGGGATTGCGGATAAGTCGGACAACGTTTTGAAGCGGGCTCCCCATACCTACCGGGTGGCGCTTACGGAGGATTGGAACCGGCCCTATTCCAGGGAGAAGGCGGTTTTCCCGCTTCCGTACCTGCGTTTCAGGAAGTTCTGGCCGAGCGTCAGCAGGGTCGACAATGCCTATGGAGATCGTAACCTGATTTGTGCCTGTATCCCGACAGAAGAATATGCCGTGGCAGAATAGCGGCATGCTGACCTGTATACGGTACCCATACTCATAAAAAAAAGTAGAATGCCTGTTAATTTTTTAGAAGAGTTGCGCTGGCGCGGTATGCTGCAGGATATCATGCCCGGAACAGAAGAGCTATTGAACAAAGAAAAAATCTCGGGATATATCGGTTTTGATCCTACCGCATCTTCCCTGCATATCGGTAACCTGGCGACGATCATGCTGCTTGTCCACCTGCAGAGGGCAGGTCATAAACCCTATGCGCTGATCGGCGGAGCGACAGGTATGATCGGAGACCCTTCATTTAAGGCAGCTGAAAGGTCCTTTCTTTCAGAGGAAACACTTATTGTGAACCAGGAAGGGATCAGGAAACAGCTGATGCATTTCCTGGACTTTGAATCGGGGGAGAACGCCGCCGTAATGGTCAACAATTACGACTGGTTCAAGGATATGGGCTTCCTGCAGTTTCTGCGTGAGGCAGGCAAGTATCTGAGCGTCAATTATATGATGTCGAAAGACTCGGTTAAGAAACGCCTTGAAACAGGGATATCTTTTACCGAATTCTCCTACCAGCTGCTACAGGGATATGACTTTTTCTACCTGTACAAGAAATACAATATCAGGCTTCAGATGGGCGGCTCCGATCAGTGGGGCAATATTACGACCGGTACTGAGATCATACGGAGGAAGGAAGGAGATGAAGAAGGCTATTTCAAAGCTTATGCGCTTACTACGCCTTTGGTAACCAAAGCTGACGGGACCAAATTCGGGAAAAGCGAAGGAGGAAATATATGGCTGGACCCGCAAAGGACATCGCCCTACCAGTTTTACCAGTTCTGGCTCAACCAGTCAGATGAAGATTCGCACAGGCTGCTGAGGGTGTTCACTTTGCTCGGCAGGGAAGAAATCGAGCGGCTGGAAGAGGAACATGCCGGAGCGCCGCATCTCCGGATCATGCAGAAGGCGCTTGCAAAGGATGTCACGATCAGGGTTCATTCCCATGAAGATTATGAGCTGGCTGTTAAGGCATCAGAAGTATTGTTCGGGAAGGCGACGCTCGACACCCTGAAGAGTATCGGCTCCTCCGAATTTGAAACGATTTTTGAAGGCGTTCCGCAAAGCACGCTTTCACGCAGCACATGGAACGGGACCGGGAATGTGCTTGATCTGGTCTCGGTAGCTACCAACCTGGAGATCTACCCGTCAAAAGGTGAGGCGCGCAGGGCGATCCAGCAAGGCGCTGTAAGCATCAATAAGACCAAAATAACCGCTGCGGAGCAGGCATTGTCAGATTTCGAATTGCTGCAGGATCAGTTCCTCCTGGTGTCAAAGGGAAAGAAGAACCATCTTATCAAAATAGAGGACTAGCCGGGAGCAAAATCGGCCCCGCGTCCGGTCCGGAAGAAATGATCAGGAATGAATATGTTTACTATGACATTAGTTTATGGTAGATTATAATCCCAAAGAATGGGTAAGAATCATTTTTTCAATTCATAAAGCAGATACGCTTCGGAAGCTTTTTCCGCTGCTTATTTTTATCTTTTTGTACACGTCAGTCTTCGCCTACCTGGTACTCGGATACTGGCGCATCGGCGAAACGTCTGATCTGCGGAACCTGTCTGTTATCCACTCGCTCCTGGGGTTCGTGATCTCTCTCCTGCTGGTTTTCAGGACTAACACTGCGTATGACAGGTGGTGGGAAGGCCGCAAACAATGGGGGAGCCTCATCAACGCGAGCCGGAATATTGCCCTGAAGCTGAACCACCTGCTGAAAGACGCTTCCCAGGAAGAACGCCTTTATTTCGGGAAGATGAT
>MEDT01000047.1 GCA_001724175.1 Cytophagaceae bacterium SCN 52-12
AAGGGTTCATCGACGGCCTGGGCGGCCCCGCCGCGGTGGCGTACCACTTGCGTGCAAACGAGCCGATAGCTGATTTCTGATTGCTCATGGCTATTTCATGTTAAGGACATCCTGCGCCGGTGAGCCGGATCCTGTCGCCGTCTAATTCGGCCCTGGTTCCTGCACCGATCGTTTCCGCTAAAATGTTCAGCTTTTCAGTAAGCGGCTCGTCCGTTAAAGCCGTCGTGATCCGGCAGTTCCGGAAATCGGCCTCGCTATACGATAACGACAGGCCGTAGGCAGCCGACAGCGCGTTCAGTACTATCGGTACCGGTACGTCCGTAAATTCAAAACGGTGTTCATCGAGCCTCTCAGAAAGCACGGAAGGCTGGCTGACCGGTTCTGTCAGCAATATTGCCGGATCTCCCGATAAACGCAGCTGCTGATTAGCCTCTACCGCTACGGGTTCCTCCTTGCCAGCGCCGTTTTCCGCCCTGTAAACCAGCACCTTTCCCGTACGGACCTGGACGAGCGTACTTTTGTTTTCCTCCAGTGTCCTGACAAGAAAGCTGGTGCCGACAACGCGGGTAATCAAATTGTGCGTTTTCACGTAAAACGGTCGCCGGGCATTTTTCGAAACTTCAAAAAAAGCTTCGCCATCCAGCAACACCTCCCGCTTTTCCGCTTCGAAAGCTACGGGATAACGCAGCTCGCTGCCGGGCTCGAGCCAGACCATGCTGCCGTCGGACAAGCTGAGGGGCCTGACGTCATCCGTCTGGTTGGTGACCACCTGCCAGCTGTCGGAATGCTCCGGAAAATTCCCGGATATCCCGGGCAGAACAGTAGTTTTCTGATATTCAAGCAAGGCCAGCCCCCCTGCGATCGCCAGTACTGCCGCCGCTGCCCACCGCAGCCAGAGCCGACGCTGCGGATTTCCTGAAAAAGAGCCGGTATTTTCCCGGAGCCTGATTTTTTCCCAGGTCCCGTCCATTTGGGCCTTCAGCTCGTTGTCGGTCAGCTTTTTGTCCGGGAAAGCCGTTACCCTCAGCAGGTCGGCGGCCTGGTCGGCCAGAGGAATAAGATGTGCATGCCCGGCCAGAAACCGGGTGAAAGGATGTCCTTCCTGACCGTAAGTCCCGGAAGCTACCCAGTTTCGGAATGTGCCGTCACCGGCGAATTCATCGGCGGAAGTGTACTGTGTCCAGCCCTTCATGGAAATTATCTTTTCCTATAAGGGTCGCCGGGTTTTCAAACGTACTCAGCAAAAAATAAAAATTTCAATAAAAATTTGAAGCTAAAGATATTTCCAGGCTAAAAATACATAGAGCAGTACCGGAAATTGCTTGCGAAGGGCAGTCAGCGCCCGGTGAAGCAGGTTGGAAACTGATTGATAGTGAATGTCCAATACTTCCGCGATCTGGTTTTTTTCCAGTCCCTGGTAGTAGCGGAGGTACAGGATCTCTTTCTGGCGGGGCGGCAGCCGGTTGACCAGGTGGTTTAATTTATGGAGCCTTTCGTGCTCCGACTCGTCGGCTATCCAGCTTTCCTCTACTGAAAATACGGCTTCAAATGACGAATATTCGTCATTTTCGTCGAGTATCCCGGCTCGCCCGGCCTTCTTCGCCTCACGGCACACGCGGTTACGTACGGCTGCAAACAAGTAGGCGCGCACAGACAAAATAGGCGCTTCCCGGGTCCTCCTCAGCCATAGGTCTGCCAGTACATCCTGCACGCAATCCTGGACCAGCGCGTAATCTTCAGAGAATTTCCCCCCATAATGGAGCAATGAAGACAGATGCCGTTCCATCAACTGATTAAACGAGCTTTCATGATTTTCCCTGGTTAGCTGCCACAGCTCCTCATCACTTTTTGTAACATCATTCATAGTTAACGACCAGGTACTCCGTTTGTGCTATCCTCATCTGTCAGGTACGACCGGATTCAGAATCGATAGTCTCAGCATTGCAACAAATTAAAATAAAGCGACCCTGATACTGAATCTAATGCAATGATAATAACAAAACAGGCAGCGCCGCTGCTATAGTTTTTTATCGTACCAGTAAGTTCCGGTAAACCTGCCTGCTACCTTTTCCGGAGTTTTATGACGCCGTTCCGGTACAGGTCGAGCGCAGTCTTCAGCATAAGCTCAATTGCAGCGACCGGCAGATCCGTCGCCGGGTCCACCCTGAAGATCTTCATCCTCGAGCGCTCACCCTGTTCCAGTTGCGGATGATCCAGGTATCTGCCCTCTACCATAAGGATGTAAGGGTCGCCCGTTTTTTTGTCGGTCCAGAGGTAGCAGAACATTTTCTGGCGGTAGCAGAAGCAGGGCATCCCCCACTTCCGCGTCTCGGTCATGGCTGTGTCCTGGCCGAGAATGATACGGCGCAAAGCCAGCAGGCAACCTCTGACCGGCTCTTTCTTTTCAAGGTAGTACTGATCGTAGTCCTGCATCACAACGCTGGATTCGGCGATGAATTATTTTATCAACTTAATATACGCTGTCCCCGCCAATTTACACTCCTTCCGCTTGCTAAATGTGCCGGAATACACTATCATTAGCTGGTAATGAACCTGATACTATGAAAACCGGACTTTTTCGATTTCTTCTTTTAGCATTTTATCTGGCCGGCCCGGGCGCCTGGTATGCCTCCGGGCAGCAGACTTTCCCCAGGAACGGGCCTTACGACGAACGCGCAGGGCTTTATGCATTTACCAATGCCACCATCGTCGCTGACGGTGCTACGCAGCTTACAGACGCCACGCTCCTGGTAGAAAACGGTTATATACGCGACATAGGCAATAACATAGCCATACCGCGGGGGGCAGTCGTTTACGACCTGAAAGGGAAATATCTCTATCCCTCTTTCATAGACCTCCGGTCTTCTTACGGCGTACCGGAAGCTGTCCGCAGCGAAAACAGTACGCAAGCCAGGGGAGCTCCCCAGCTTGAATCCAATAAAAAGGGGATATTCGGCTGGAACCAGGCTGTTCATTCCGAACGCAGAGCCGCCGGCTTGTTCGTCACCGACGAAGCGAAAGCTGCCGAATACAGGAATACAGGCTTCGGAAGCGTCCTTACCCATACCCCCGACGGGATTGTCAGGGGCACGGGCGCGCTGGCGACCCTGGCAGACGAGCAGCGCAATACCATTGTCCTCAGGACCGACGCTGCCGCCTTTTATTCATTCAGCAAGGGAAGCTCTACCCAGAACTACCCTAACAGCGTAATGGGATCGGTCGCTTTACTGAGACAGACCTTTTATGACGCCGACTGGTATGAAAAGGGCGGAAGCAGGCAGGAGCGGAACCTTTCGCTGGAGGCCCTGGCCACGCTCAGGCCGCTGCCCGCCATTTTCGAAGCCGGCAATAAGTGGTCGCTTCTGAGGGCCGACCAGGTCGGAGATGAATTCGGGATACAGTTCATTATCGGTGGCGGAGGCGATGAATACCAGCGGCTCGACGAAATAAAGGCAAGCAAAGCGCCCGTTATCGTCCCGGTGAGCTTCCCCGACGCCTACGACGTATCCGATCCGTGGGATGCGGAAGTCGTTACCCTTGCTGAAATGAAGCATTGGGAGGCTGCGCCGGGCAACCTGGCCGCGCTTGAAAAAGCCGGGATAGACTTCGCGATCACCAGCCATGGGCTCAAAAAGCGTTCGGACCTGCTCGTCAACCTCCGGAAAGCCATTGCGTACGGGCTCTCGCGGGGGAAAGCGCTCGAAGCCCTTACTGCGGCGCCGGCCAGGTTGATCAACGCGTCCGATCTGCTGGGAAGCCTCAGAAAAGGTCTCGTCGCCAATTTCCTGGTCACTTCGGGCGATATTTTCGATGAAGAAACGATTTTATACGAGAACTGGATCCAGGGCAAACGTCATATCATGCCGGGTACCGGTTCGCCCGACCTGAGAGGAGAATATGATTTCCTGGTTGCCAGCCTACCTGTCGGAAAACTATCCGTAAAGGGCTCCCTCCGCACGCCGCTCTACCAGCTTACGCTTGGCGATTCCGTGACCGTTACGCCCGGCATCACCCTTCATAACCACCAGCTTACCCTTACCTACCGCGTACCGGGAAGAGCGACCGGCGTCTCGAGGTTCACCGGCTGGGTAAGGGGGAATGATATCGACGGCAGCGGGGAGCTTCCCGGTGGGGAGAGGGTCTCGTGGAAAGCCGTCAGGACCCACCCGTATGTGAAGCCGGAAAGCAGGAGCGATTCGCTGAAACCTCCTGTCATTGCCCCGACGGTTTACCCTTTCGTAGGTCTGGGGCTTGAAAAGCTGCCCGTTGCAGAGACTATCCTCTTTAAAAATGCCACTGTCTGGACAATGGAAGACGGCGGGATGCTGGAAGATACGGATGTGCTCATCCGGGACGGGAAGATCAGCCGCATCGGCAGGGGCCTGAATCCTCCGGCCGGAAGCAGGGTGATTGACGCCAGGAGCATGCATCTTACGCCCGGTCTCGTGGATGAGCATTCGCATATAGCGCTTTTCGCGGTCAATGAAGGATCCCAGTCCAGCTCGGCCGAAGTAAGGATGAGAGATGCGATCAACCCGGAAGACGTCAATATATACCGCCAGCTGGCAGGCGGAGTGACCACCAGCCAGCTCCTCCACGGGTCGGCCAACGCCATCGGCGGCCAGAGTGCGGTCATCAAGCTGAAATGGGGAGAAACGCCCGACAAGCTGTGGATCCCGGAGGCGCGGTACATCAAGTTTGCGCTGGGTGAAAATGTCAAGCAATCCAATTGGGGAGAGGCTGTAAAAGTCCGCTATCCTCAAACCCGCATGGGCGTAGAGCAGGTATACTACGATCATTTTATCAGGGCAAAGGAATATGAAGCCGCATGGAAATCTTACCGCGACCTCAAAAACAAAAAAGGAGCTGTGCCGCCGCGGAGAGACCTGGAGCTGGATGCGCTTGCCGAGATACTGAACGGCGAAAGGCATATTACCTGTCACTCTTACGTGCAGTCGGAAATCAACATGCTGATGAGCGTAGCCGATTCGATGAAGTTCAGGATCAATACTTTTACCCATATTCTGGAGGGCTATAAGCTTGCCGATAAAATGGCGCAGCGTAAAATCGGCGGCTCCGCTTTCGCCGACTGGTGGGCATACAAAATGGAAGTAAAGGAAGCTATTCCATACAACGCGGCGCTTATGGCGAAAGAAGGCATTACGGTAGCGATCAATTCGGACGACGCGGAAATGGCCAGGAGGCTTAACCAGGAAGCTGCCAAGACCATCACTTTCGGCGGCGTATCCGAAACCGAGGCGCTGAAGATGGTCACGCTGAACCCGGCGAAGCTGCTGGGAATGGACCATCGCATCGGCAGCATCAAAGCAGGCAAAGACGCCGACCTCGTACTGTGGAACGACCACCCGTTATCGGTTTACGCCCGGCCCGAATATACCCTTATCGAAGGAAAGGTATATTTTTCCAGAGAAGAGGACAGGCAGAGACAACAGCGGATGACCGCCGAGAAAGCCCGCCTGATCCAGAAATCCCTCGACGCCAAATCGGGAGGCGAAAGCATGCAGCCGCCGCAATCGGTAAGGCCCAGGATGTGGCATTGCGAGGATATTATAGGTGAGCACGCCGAGCACCACGACCATGGCGAAGTCCACCGTTAACTGGCCCATCCAGGCTAATTAGCTCATCATCACACTTCGACTACGCTCAGTGCACCGCATCAGCTAATCATCACATCAGCTAATCATCACATCAAACAATGAATTTCAACATTTATACCAACCGCTTCCTGCTTTTCCTCATCTGCTGTATAGCTGCGGCATTCAGGGCTGAAAGCCAGAACCCGGCTGCAGCTCCGCCGCAGACAAAGCCGGTTGCGCTTACAGGGGCCACTATACATCCCGTATCAGGGCAACCCATTCCGAATGGGGTCATCGTCTTTGACAAGGGGATCATCACAGCAGTAGGCGACTCTGCTACGCCCTTTGACAAGGCCGGCACGGAGATCATCCACCTCCCGGGGAAGCATGTCTATCCCGGCGCGATCGCCATGGCATCGACAGTCGGCCTCCAGGAGATCGCCGCCGTACGCGCTACGCTCGACTACCAGGAAACCGGAACGCTGAACCCTAACGCAAGAGCGCTCGTTGCCTACAACACCGATTCGGAAATCATCCCCACGCTCAGGAGCTCGGGAGTGCTCATCGTGCAGGCGACGCCCCAGGGCGGGCTGCTCTCCGGGACGTCGTCCGTATTTCACACCGACGGCTGGAACTGGGAAGACGCTGTTCTCATGAAAGACGACGGAGTATGGCTGAACTGGCCTCCGTACATCGCAAGCTCTTTCAATTTCCGGGATTTTTCATCCGCCCTGAAAAGAAATGAGGCCCGCCAGGAGCATATCGATCAGCTGAAGCGGTTCTTTTCCGACGCCAAAGCTTACCAGGCCTTATCCGACCCGCAGCCTGTCAACCTGAGGCTTCATGCAATGAAAGGTGTTTTCGAAGGAAAAGCCAATCTGTATATCAGGGCGGAGCAGGCCAGGGATATCGTTGAATCGGTCGGCTTTGCCCATGCATACGGGATCGGCGGGGTGGTGATCGTGGGCGGCAGGGAAGCTGGTAAGGTAACAGGCTTCCTGAAAGAAAATGACGTAGCGGTGGTATTGAATGAAGTGCACCGCCTGCCCGACCACCAGGACGCCGACGTTTACCAGCCGTATTCACTGCCGGGCAGGTTGCTGGAAGGAGGCGTCAGAACTGCCCTCAGCTACGGGAATGAATCCTGGCGTGTCAGGAATCTGAGCTATCAGGCCGGAACGGCTGCGGGGTTTTCGGATTTTCTTTCCAGGGAAGAGGCGCTCAGGCTGGTTACCCTGTACCCTGCCCGGATATTGGGGATCGATCAGCTTGTGGGCTCGCTTGAGACAGGCAAGCATGCAACCCTCATCGTAACGGAAGGAGATATGCTTGATATGAAGACTAATATTGTCGAGCTGGCTTTTATAAAAGGTTCCAGGACAGACCTGGACGACAAGCAGAAACGGTTGTACCGGAAGTACAAGGAAAAATACGGTCAATAGCGCAAAAAAGCCGGCGGGGATGGGGTATCCCATCCGCGCCGGCTTTTTTAATATGCAGAAAGTATACTAAGCTTCCGCCGCTACAGGCTCGATGCTTACATATGACTTGCCGCCAAAGCGCTTCTGGAAAACCACCCTGCCCTCTGTCAGCGCAAACAGGGTATGGTCGCGGCCGATACCTACGTTTTTGCCGGCATTATGCCTGGTTCCCCTCTGACGCACAATAATGCTTCCGCTTTTGGCCAGCTGACCGCCGAAAAGCTTTACCCCAAGGCGCTTGCTTTGGGAGTCACGGCCGTTTTTTGAACTACCTACACCTTTCTTATGTGCCATGATAATATCTGTTTAATAAGTTTATGAGTCCCGGATTTAACTTAAGCGAGAATTTCGTCGATACGAACCTTGGTCAAAAGCTGACGATGCCCGTTCTTCTTCCTGTAGCCTTTGCGGCGCTTCTTTTTGAAAACAATTACTTTTTCACCTTTAAGGTGCTCAAGGATCGTACCTTTTACTGATGCTCCCGCTATGGTAGGCGCACCAATCTGTACATTACCTTCTGAATCCACCAGAAGTACCTTGTCAAAAACAAGTGCAGCGTCCGCATCACCTTCAAGCCTGTGCGTGAAGATTTCGCGGCCCTTTTCTACTTTAAATTGCTGACCTGCTATCTCTACGATTGCGTACATGATTTGTTAAACTTTAATTTTATTGAAATTGGAGCCGCAAAAGTACATAAACATCAAGCAATTCCCAACAAAATACAGGCAATTATTTAAAAACCTTCAGTACCCGTATGAAGCTGAGGTAAAATTCGTTATCTTTCCCAAGCGGGCGTCCGCAAGCCTGATGTCCTATTTAATTCTGTTCAGCCTGAAAAGCATACCCTTCCGGATGAAACCCGGACCGCGCCGAGCTGGCACGCTTTTTTACCAATCCTTTATGCGTCGTATATAGCCGCCCATTAAAGAAACAAAATCAGAAATATTTTTGTTGATTAATCGCAAAGTGAAACCTCCGGGGCTAAAGCCCGTAAATAACAGACATACAGCCAACTACATTAGCATGAAAAAAAAGAAAGACAAAATATCACCGTACGTAGCCGCGATGATAATCGGGGCCTGCCTGGTCGTGGCGACTGCATGGATCGGGCTCCTCATGTCCGATCACCGTGTAGTAGAGGAGCCCTATACGGAGAGTACCCGCGACGTACAGTCTACAGGCGGGTACCAGATCAAAAGTGAGGTGGCGGATTTCACGCTGAAAAATATAGACGATCAGACCGTATCCTTAAGCAGGTATGCTTCCGGGAAAGGAGTCATCATCGTGTTTACCTGCAACCACTGTCCTTTCGCCAAAGCCTATGAAGACCGGATACAGGCGCTCGATACGAAATTCAGACAGGAGGGCTTCCCTGTAGTAGCCATCAATCCCACCGATCCTACGGTTTACGAAGAGGACAGCTTTTCCAAAATGAAGCAGCGGGCCCAATCCAAAAGCTATTCTTTCCCCTATCTCGCCGACGACACCCAGGAAGTCGCCAGGAGATTCGGCGCAACCAAAACGCCTCACCTCTTTATCCTCAGTAACGATAACGGAAAATTCATTGTCGAATACATCGGCGCCATAGACGACAACCCGCAGGACCCCTCCGGCGTAAAAAGGCGCTATGCGGAAGAAGCCGTCAGTAACCTGCTGTCCGGAAAACCGGTCGCCACAAGCCTTACCAAAGCCATCGGCTGTGTGATCAAATGGAAGGACGCATAAAAAAACAGCACAATTCAATTTATGCACGCGACCGAATTACTTTTACCTGTCCTTTTCCTGTCTGTATTCACTCCTTCCCTTGCCCAGGATACAAAAGACTTTACCACCCAGGGCGAATTTACCAAGAATTGCGAGGGACCGGCGGTTGATCGTGAAGGAAACGTCTATGCCGTTAATTTCGCCCAGGACGGGACCATCGCCCAGGTCGACCGGCGCGGGAATACCAGCTTTTTCATCACGCTTCCCAAAAACAGTACCGGCAACGGCATCCGCTTCGGAAGCAGGAATACATTCTTCATTGCGGATTTCACCGGCCATAAGGTACTGAAAGCCGACCTTGAAAGCCGCGAAGTTACCGAACTGGTGCACGAGCCCCGCATGAACCAGCCCAACGACCTGGCCATCACCGCAGCGGGCCATATATTCTGTTCCGATCCCGACTGGGAAAAAGGTACCGGCCAGGTCTGGCACGTCAGCCCCGCAGGCAAGGCCCGGCTGGTTGCAGAAAACCTGGGGACCACCAACGGCATCGAAGTGAGCCCTGACGAAAAAATTCTCTATGTCAATGAAAGCACCCAGCGCAATATCTGGGCATTCGACCTGGCTCCTGACGGAAGCCTGTCCAACAAACGACTGCTGGTCTCTTTTCCCGACGGGCTGCTCGACGGGATGAGATGCGATATTAAAGGCAACCTCTACGTCACCCGCTACGACAAGGCCGAGGTAACGATGGTCTCTCCTGCGGGCCAGGTTTTAAGAACCGTCAAAACCCGGGGAGCCAAAGTATCCAACATCTGTTTCGGAGGCTCAAACGGAAAAACAGCCTATATCACGCTGCAGGACCGGGGTTGCCTCGAAAAATTTAAAGTTCAATACCCCGGAAGGGAATGGGCGATGATGAAAGCCTTTTCCAAAAAGAAGTAAAAATGCCCGATCTGGCCAAAGTCTTCAAAAGTTTCGGCTATGCCTTTAAAGGCATTGTTTCCCTTTTCAGGTATGAAAACAACGCCAAAGTCCATCTTATCGCGGGCATCTTGGCTGTTGCAGCGGCTTTTTACCTCGAGTTCAGCCTTATCGAATGGTGTATCCTTGTCATACAGATCGCGCTCGTCATGGCGGCGGAAGCTTTCAATACCGCCATAGAAAAGCTATGCGATGCGATCAGCCCCCAAAAACACCCTGCGATAGGAACAGTCAAGGATATTGCCGCAGGAGCTGTGCTTATAACTGCCATAGCAGCGGTCATCACAGGGCTTTTCCTTTTCCTGCCCAAAATTCTGCAGCTGTAGACAACCATCGGATCCCATCATCACATCACCTCATGTCCTACCCTTTAATCCCATTATTCCTTTTCCTGGTTTCCTTCAGCAGCATAAAAGCTCAGAGCACCTCTTTCTCTTTAAGCGATTACTCCGAAAAAACGATCTATCTCTACGGTCCGAACGGGTACATCAAAAACAACACCTATTACGCCGGACACAAGCTGCTGATGCATGAATTCAGCGTTTCGCCCGGAGGACTCGAGCTTTATGTACGCTCCCGGAGAAACAGGAATATCGCGCTGGCCGTCTCGCTTCTCGGCACAGCCGGATCATTGTATGCGCTTCTTAACCGGAACAAAATAGACTGGAGACCTTTCTTCTGGACCTCCCTCGGCACCGGCCTCATAGCCGCACCGATCAATATGACCGCTTCCAAACAGCTTAACCAGGCCGTGTGGCTCAGGAATAAAGATGTGCTGGCCACCCCTTCTGGCCCCGGGAATTAACAGCAGGCAGCCAGCTTCCCGGCAAGTCAACTATTTAGAATAAATACAAATTATATCTCAATAATTTGACCATTTATCGCCACAATCGACTATTTTTGCACTTCCATCTTTACCAGTTAGGCAAGGAGAGCCAGACGCTTTCCCCGGCCTTCAAATTATTCAGTAATGTACAGGATCTTATTTTTTCTCGCTCTGGGTACCTTGATTACCGGTTGTGCCGGCGAACAGGATCGTCTCGGGCAAAAAGTGCTGGAAAACTATGCTGAGATAGTCTATGCCAGCTATGACGACGCCGTCGAAGGCGCGGTGCACCTCCGGTCGGCCATCCATACCTTTCTGGCTGATCCCACCGCCGAAACACTGGAAGCAGCCAAAAAGGCCTGGATAGATGCCCGGCTACCCTACCTGCAAACAGAGGCGTACCGCTTCTACGACGGCCCGATCGACGGTGAAGACGGCCTGGAAGGGTTTATCAACGCCTGGCCGCTAGATGAGAATTTTATTGACTATGTAGTGGACGAAGCTACGGGAAAACCCGTTTACGGCGGCATTATCAACAACCCCGCCGATTTCCCGGAGCTCACCGCCGATTTGCTGATCAAAGAAAACGAAGTTCACGGTGAAGCCGACGTTAAAATCGGCTACCACGCCATCGAATTCCTGCTGTGGGGTCAGGACCTCTATGATGACAGCGCCGGTAAGCGTCCTTATACCGACTATCTGACCGGCGCCGGCGCCACCGCTCCCAACGCCGAACGCCGCAAGGAATACCTGCGGATAGTGGCCGATCTCCTGGTCGGTCATCTTACCGAAGTGCGCGACGCCTGGAAGCCCGGAAGTTCCTACCGGTCGGCATTTGTAAAGAAAGAGAACCTCGAAAGCTCCCTCACCAGCATACTTTCAGGTCTTGGCAAGCTGAGCAAGGGAGAGCTTGCCGGTGAGCGGATGACGGTAGCCCTTGAAAACAAGGACCAGGAAGATGAGCACTCCTGCTTTTCTGACAATACGCACAATGACATCATTTACAACCAGCTGGGGATTCAGAACGTTTATCGCGGCAGTTACAAAAGGACAGACGGCACTGAAATAAACGGACCCGGATTTGCCGACTTGGTAGCGCTGTCGGACAAGGCGTTGTCGCAATCCATCGACGATCATATCAACAAAACTCTTGCCGCGGCTGAAGCCATTCCCGCCCCTTTTGACCAGGCCATTATCCGTCAACCTGAAAAAGTTCAGGCCGTCATCAGGGACCTGCGTGCACAATCCGATGAAATTCAGAATATTGCGCAGGCAATAGGCCTTATACTGGTTATTCCCGAAACAAACGAATAATGTCAACTGTCTTTCATCCCTCCCGCACAGCATTTGATTTCCGGCGGGGAAACACCGGTTATGTGGTTCCTGAAAAAGATTAGTATCTGGCTTACCTTTATTTCGTTGTTACTCCCGGTTGCCTGTCGCCGTCTGTCGCCCGAAAAAGATGAGGAATTGTCGGGCGGGAAGGAAGGGACGGTCTTTATCAAATCGGTCGATGCGTTCGGGCAGCCGTTTGGCAGTCTTACCCATGAAGAGATCCGCAAATTCCAGATCGGGAATTCCCTTAACAGGAATAACTGGGTAGCGGCGCCTTCTTCCACTACCGCCCGCGACGGCCTGGGGCCATTGTTCAATGCTTCCGCCTGCGCAAGCTGCCATACGCGCGACGGGCGGGGGCTGCCGTTCAACAGCGCTGGCCAGCCCACCCAGTCGCTCCTTTTCAGGCTGTCTGCCTTCGATCATACAGGGCAGGTTGTGCCCGAGCCGGTATACGGCGGCCAGCTCCAGCATCAGTCAGTCGCCGGGGCCGTTCCCGAAGGGAAGGTTAAGATTACTTATGAAGAGCAGGCAGGGAGCTATCCTGACGGTACGCCTTACAGCCTGCGAAAGCCTTCTTATGAAATAGAAAATCCCGGGTATGGTCCCTTGCAGTCGTCCCTGATGATCTCGCCGAGAATAGCGCCTCACATGGCGGGAATAGGCCTGCTAGACGCCGTGGAGGAAGGCACCATCCTTGAAATGGCCGATCCCGACGACAAAGACGGCGACGGAATCTCAGGAAGGCCCAATTACATATGGGAAGTGAGGCGGCAAAAAAAGTCTCTAGGGAAGTTCGGATGGAAGGCAAATGAGCCTACGGCCGAACAACAGATCGCCTCCGCCTTTGTCAACGACATAGGCATAACCTCGGCCATTTTCCCGGCGGAAGCGCTATCAGAAAAGCAGGCCGGTCAGTACGCCGGCTTACCCGGCGGCGGCGCTCCCGAGCTGGAAGAGAGCGCTCTTGAGCACGTCGTTTTCTATATTCACACGCTGGCCATACCTGCCCGGCGCGATTGGGACCATACGGAGGTGCTGAAAGGAAAGGAACTCTTCAATAAGACCGGCTGTACTTCCTGTCACCGGCCGGAGATGACGACAGGCCGGGATGCCGTGCCGGGGTACCTGGCAGGACAGACCATCCGGCCTTATACCGATCTTCTTCTCCATGATATGGGAGAAGGGCTCGCCGATAACAGGCCCGACGGGGACGCGGATGGAAATGAATGGAGGACATCGCCTCTCTGGGGCATTGGCCTGCAGAAGACAGTAAGCAAGCACACTTTTTTCCTCCACGACGGGAGAGCCAGGAATATAGAAGAGGCTATCCTCTGGCATGGAGGTGAGGCAGAAAAGGCCAAAAACAATTTTAAGGCACTTAAAAAGAAGGACCGCGAGCTGATGATCCGGTTCATAGAATCTTTATAGCGGGTATACAAAAAAGATGCAGCTTTACCATAACAATCTGACACCCTGCCTATTGCTGGCAGCAGGCCTTATCGTTTCGTCCTGCGGGGAGAGCATCCGGGAAATCCGGAATACCGACCGGAAAGCAGTCCTGGATAGTATCACGAAAGAGGTGATCCTCCCTGCTTTCGACGATTTTGCTGTTCGGACGGATTCTCTCGTCGAGGCCACGGAAGTATTTGTAGGAAAGCCTGATGAAGCGTCGCTGGAACAAGTCCGCCGCCAGTGGCAGAATGCCGCCGTGTCATGGAAGATAGCCGGAACTTATTCTTTCGGCCCTGTGGACGATCATTTTTTATCAGGCGCTATTGACTATCCCGGCGTTCACTATCCGAACATCGAAAAAAGCATTAACTCCGGAACCGTAATAGATGATTCCTATATAGAGTCGAGAGGAAGCAGCCTGAAAGGACTGAAAGCAATAGAGTACCTTCTCTATAAAAACACTTCCGGCGACTCCGTAGTACGGGATTTTGTCTTATCTCAGAAGCGGCGCGAGTATCTTTCTGCCCTGGCATCTAACCTGGCGGCACAGGCTGACAAGGTTCTCGAAGCCTGGAAAGGCACTGATGCGCCTTTTGCCGCCACTTTTACCAATGCCGACGGAAGGGACATCAAAAGCTCGCTCAGTGTCCTGATCAACAAGTGCGTAAGCCAGGTAAATCTCATCAAGGATGAACGGCTCGCAGTACCGCTCGGCATGAGGAATGGCGGGAATCCCGATCCGGCATCTGTCGAAGGCAGGTTGAGCGGCGCCTCGCTGGCGCTTATCAGGAGCGAAATAGCAGGGGTGCAGAAATGTTTTGGCAACGGGAAATCCGTCGGTTTGTATACGCTCCTGGACCAGTTGGATGCCAGGTACGGCGATCAACCGCTCAGCCTTGCGATCGCCGGCCAGTTTGCCGAAATAGACCGGGCATCAGGATCGATCACCATGCCCCTGGATGCGGCTATAACGCAGGAGACCGAAAAGGTCAGGGACTTTTACAACTCCCTGAAAAAGCTCCAGGTACTGATCGGGGTTGATGTCGTCAACCAGCTCGGCATTATTCTTACCTTTAGCGATAATGACGGAGATTAACCTGTTTAAAATTGTATCTGAGAATAAATGGTCCCGATTTATGAGAGGTATACTGTTAATTATTTACCCGACTTGAATGTCACCCCTTCGGGGTTTCACAACGTCACTGTATTCACGATTTCTATAATCATGTCAGCCTTTCAGGCTTTTTATTTTCGATAACCCAATCCCCGAAGGGATGCAATGATTGTAACCATAATTATGTCAGGCTTTTTAACCTCGATAATCCAATCCCGAAGGATGCAATGATTGTAACCATAATTATGTCAGGCTTTTTAACCTCGATAATCCAATCCCGAAGGGATGCAATGATTGTAACCATAATTATGTCAGGCTTTTAATCTCGATAATCCAATCCCGAAGGGATGCAATGATTGTAGAAAATTCGGGCAGGAGCCGTAAATAAAACCTCGGAGAGGTGACACTATCCTGTCAATTGACCAAAACGAATGTTATCATAATAACTAATTTATATTGAATATGTTAAAATTACGCTCGATCGTCCTGGTCTTCTTTTCATCGGTAGTTTTGTTTGCATGCGGCGGCGGCAGCGACGAACAGGTGGTAAATGTGTACACGCACCGCCATTACGAAGCTGATAATGAGCTGTACAAAAAATTCACTGACGAAACCGGTATTGAAGTCAACGTGATCAATGCCAACGCCGATGAGCTGATCCAGCGGCTTGAGAGCGAAGGCGCCAACTCACCGGCAGATATCCTCATCACCGTAGACGGCGGCAGGCTCAACCGCGCCATGGACAAAGGGCTTTTACAGCCGGTTCAATCCGAAACGCTCGATCAGAACATCCCGGAACAATTCCGTGAGCCGTCCGGCCACTGGTACGGCATGACCTACAGAGCGCGCATCATTGTTCACTCCAAAGACCGCCTACCTGCCGGGCAGATCCTCAACTACGAAGATCTCGCCGATCCGAAATGGAAAGGTAAAATCCTCGTACGGTCTTCGGAGCATGTCTATAACCAGTCGCTGACCGCTTCCCTGATCCTTGCAGACGGGGAGGAAAAAGCCGCTGCATGGGCTAAAGGCCTGGTTGCGAATTTTGCCAGGTCGCCCAAAGGCAACGACCGCGACCAGGTGAAAGCCATTGCCGCCGGTGAAGGGGATATCGCCATCGTGAACAGCTATTACATAGGCCTGATGCTCCATAGCGAAAACGAGGAGGAAAAGAAAGCTGCAGAAGGCATCACCCTGGTATTCCCCAACCAGGAGAACCGCGGTACGCATATCAATATCAGCGCTGCCGGCGTCACCCGGCATGCACCGAATAAGGAAAACGCCGTCAGGTTTCTCGAATTCCTTTCCGGCGCGCACGCGCAGGAGGTATTTGCGGGCACCAACTATGAGTATCCCGCCAACCCTGCCATCCCGTTTCCCGGGCTGCTGCAAAGCTGGGGCGACTTCAAAAAGGATACCGCCAGCATTTCGCTCATCGGCCGCAACAACGAAAAAGCAGTGCTCTTAATGGAAGCAGCCGGTTGGAAATAGCCGGCAGGAATAAAGTCAGATTCCTGTAAAATCAACGTCAGATTGAAGACAAGATACATTTGGTGGAACGGCTGGGTAGGGGCTGCTACGGTTTTGCTGATCCTGGTCTGCATGCCGGTATTCACGCTGCTGGCGCACCTGGTCACGTCGGCCAGCGATCAGTGGCAGCTCGTAGCTCCCAAAATCGTCGACAGCTATCTGAAAGATACCCTGCTGCTTTTGGGCGGCGTAGCGCTTTGCACGTTCCTGATCGGCACAAGCGCTGCATGGATCATGTCTTCTTACGAGTTTCCCGGCAGAAAATACATGGAGTGGCTGCTGATTCTCCCGATGGCCTTCCCCTCCTACATGATGGCTTACAGCTACATCGGGCTGCTCGAATATACAGGGCCGATCCATAGCTTTTTCCGGAATAAGGCCGGATGGCAGCTTTCAGGACCGCTCATAGACCTGATGAACCTGCCCGGCGGGGTTTTTATTTTCAGCATCACGCTGTTCCCTTACGTTTATCTCTTCGCCCGTACCTCTTTCCTGTCGAGCTCGAAAGAAGTACAGGAGGCTGCGTCGCTGCTGGGCAGCAGCCCCTGGCGGACCTTCTTTTCTGTGGCGCTGCCAATGGCCAGGCCAGCCATAGCGGGTGGGATCGCGCTGGCGTCCATGGAAGTCCTCAACGACTACGGCACCGTCAGGTACTTTGGCCTTAACACCTTCACAACCGGGATTTTCAGGGCATGGCTCACATTGGGCGACCTCGACAGCGCTATTAAGCTGGCATCGATACTGACCCTCATCGTGCTGCTGCTGCTCTGGGCGGAGTATTTCCAGAGAGGCGACAAAAGATGGACTTCCAAAAGCGGGCGGACGGCCCCGGCCGCGAGGCTGGCCCTGAGCGGCGCGGGGAAATGGTCGGTCGTGGCTTTTTGCACCGTGATAGCCTGTATCGCCTTTGTATTGCCCTTCGGACAGCTGGTGTACTGGGCCGTCAGGACGGCGCACAAGGTGCTCGATCATACTTTCGGCCTGATCGTAATGAAAAGCTTTTTGCTGGCTTCATTTTCGTCGCTGCTCATCGTTATGCTCGCCATTGTCCTGCTTTACACCGTAAGGGTTTCGGGCATCTACCGGATGCGTTACATAACGCGCATTGCCTCCCTGGGGTATGCGATTCCCGGTGCGGTCATTGCAGTAGGGATTATGGCCCCTGTAATCGGGTTCGACAAATGGCTGCTCCATATTTCCGGGCAGCACGGCCCGCTTCTCCTTTCTTCGGGCCTGTTCATGCTTATCTTTGCCTACGCGGTCCGCTTTATGGCGGTAGGGTACAATGCGATCGACGGCGGCTTCCAGAAAACCGGCCAGGATGTCAACGATGCGGCCAGGACCC
The DNA here is from genome assembly GCA_001724175.1 of Cytophagaceae bacterium SCN 52-12. Classification (GTDB taxonomy): domain Bacteria; phylum Bacteroidota; class Bacteroidia; order Cytophagales; family Spirosomataceae; genus Ravibacter. The sequence goes on from MEDT01000047.1 coordinate 17,372, forward strand.
TGGGCTGCAGCTCATGGCAGGCGCTCTGGCGCGTAGACCTGCCGCTGATCCGCAAGAGTATCTCCGCGGGCCTGCTCCTGGTTTTTGTAGACGTGATCAAAGAGCTGCCGCTCACGTTGATACTCCGCCCGTTCAACTTCCATACGTTGGCTACGAAAGCTTTCGATATGGCTACCAATGAGCAGATCGCCGAGTCGGCCAACGCCTCGCTGATCGTCATCCTGACCGGGATACTGCCCATCGTTTTACTTAACAGAATCATCAGAAATAACACCTAGCATGCATCCTGTTTTAGAATTACGGAATATTTCAAAGACTTACCCCGGGTCGGCCGGCAAGGCCGTCGAAAACGTTTCACTGGAAGTGGACAAAGGAGACATACTCGCTCTTGTCGGGGAAAGCGGCTCGGGGAAAACCACGCTGCTGAGAACGATCGCAGGCCTTGAGCACCCCGACGAGGGATCGCTCATATTGTCGGGCAACGTCATCTCGGAAGGCAGAAAGTCTGTCCCGGCCTATCAACGGAATATCGGGATGGTGTTCCAGGATTATGCCTTATTCCCGCATATGACCATCGCCGGGAATGTAGGCTTCGGCCTAAAAGGCAAAAGCGAGCAGGAAAAAAAACAGATCATAGAGGAAACGCTCGCGCTTACAGGACTGGACGAGGACCTCGGCAAATACCCTCACCAGCTTTCGGGCGGACAGCAGCAAAGGGTGGCGCTGGCCAGGGCCCTTGCGCCCAGACCCAGCATTCTCCTCCTGGATGAGCCTTTCAGCAACCTCGATACGGTTTTGCACGAGCGGGTACGGGAAGACCTGAGGAAGATAGTAAAAGCCACCGGCATCACCACCATACTGGTAACGCACCACACGCGCGACGCGCTGAGCATGGCAGATAAGGTAGCGGTGATCCACAAAGGCAGGCTATTGCAAACGGATACCCCGCAAGCCATATACGCCGACCCGGTGAGCGGCTACGTAGCCCACCTGTTCGGCAAATACAGCTGCATTGCCTGCTCCAGGACCGGCGCAGGTCTCGATACACCCTTTGGCAGGCTCGCTGCCGGACACGGCATGAACGACGCGGGGAAGCCCTGGCTGTTTTGCAGGCCCGAGCATATCAGGGTCCTGGAAGAAACCGGCTCAGGCCATACGCCTGACGGTACCCTTGAAGGCAGGGTCGAAAATTCAACTTTCCTGGGTGACTACGTCAGGGTAATTTTAAGCGCCGAAAAAGGCGGGCAAAGCGCACAGCTGGTTCTTCACACCGACACCGTCTACCAGCCGGGCGCCCGCCTCCGGTTTAGTATCGGGTCTTTCAAAACAGTTGATTTTGGAGACATCGAAAAGGAATAGCCTTTACTCACTGGCTTTTTTCCGTTTTGTTTTCGGCCTCTTAATGAGCATCGCGCTCACCCGGTTCATCCTTAAAGGATGGATTTCGGACTTCTACCAGGCGCCGGGCTTCTTCTTTTCCTATTACGGCTTCTCATGGGCCTCCCCTCCCCCTGAACCGTTTCTGCACGGCGCCTATTATCTCCTCCTTTTCCTCGCGGTACTGATAGCGCTCGGGCTCTTTTTCAGGACCGCCATTGTACTTTTCTTCCTGCTCTTCACTTATACCGAGCTGTGGGACAAAACGGTTTATCTCAACCACTACTACCTGATCAGCCTCTTGTCGTTCCTGATGTCATTCATGCCTATGAATGCCGTCGCTTCGCTGGATTGTCTCTCCAACAGGGGGCGCGGGCCGGTACGGAAATCAGGGGATTTCTCAAACCTCCTTCTGAAAATGCAGATCGGATCGGTCTATTTTTTCGGCGGTATGGCAAAAATCGGGAGCGACTGGCTTTTTCTTGCTCAGCCGCTCAAAATATGGCTTTCGGCAAATGCGCATCTGCCGTTGATCGGCAGCCTGCTGGTTCAGCCGGTTACCGCGTATATGGCAAGCTGGCTGGCGATGATTTTTGACCTCTCCGCTCCTTTTCTCCTGTATTCGGACAGGACAAGGGCCTGGATCTATCCCGTCGTCATCCTGTTCCATGTCTTCACCGCGCTGCTGTTCCCGATCGGGATGTTCCCCTGGTTCATGTGTGTCTTTACGCTCATTTTCTTTCATGCCGGCTGGCATAGAAAAGTCATGACGTTCCTGTTTCCGGGCCCGCGTTTTCAGCCCGCTGCAGAAGACCGGGCGCCCGCCGCAACAACCAGGGGATTGGCTGCGCTTTTCTTTCTTTTCCAGGCGATAATGCCGTTCAGGGCGTGGCTCTATCCCGGCAACCCGCTCTGGCATGAGCAGGGCTTCCGCTTCTCATGGCGCATCATGCTGATGGAAAAGAACGGAACCGTCGAATACCTCGTCAGGGTAAAGGAAACCGGGAAAGAATTCGTGGTAAGCCCTTCCGGATTCCTGACCAGGCGCCAGGTCCACCAGATGAGCTTCCAGCCCGACATGATACTGCAGTTTGCGCATTACCTGCATGCTTTTTACCTGGACTCGGGTATCGGCGATACCGAGATCCGGGCCACCTGCTATGTAAGCCTCAATGGGAAATCAAGCCGGCTGCTGATCGATCCGCATACCGACCTTGCCGCCCAGGAAGCGGGGTGGCACAATAAAAACTGGATAATAGAGGGTGTTGATTAATCGGCTACACCGCTACTTCATCCACATTCTTCCCCAGGCGGCGATCTTCCTCGATGGCCCGCTGCGCATTCTCGGCAGCTTTACTGTGCTTCCAGTTATGCCACTTTTTTCCGAGCGCCCAGGTCATGCCCTGATCTACAAATTTGTGACGTACCAGGTTGAAAGCGCCCCGCATAAAAGTGAGCGGCGAATCATTTGCCCTCAGCGCCAGGCTGAAGCCGCCGTCGACATAACGGATGTAGTGCCACCAGAGCGACGGGATAAAAATAGTCTCCCCGTGGTTGAGGATGGTATGATAGCCATGCAGGCCTCTCATCGCGGGGTACTTATCATAATCCGGATTGATCGGATCGACCTTGCTCATCACAGTGAACGGAAGCTGGTAAAGGCGCGGCCCCTGGTCGGGAGCATAAAGTATCACCTCCTTCCTGGTCTGGAACTGAGTTAAGAACACATTGGAGCAATCCATATCATAGTGCAAACCTGTGATAGAGCCCTCCCCCCCGAAAAAGACATATTTATACCCCTTCAGGAATCCGTCCATAATCGTAGGAAAGCGTATATCGTTTGCCAGCTCGGGCGCTTTCTTGAAAATGTCGAACAGGAACATCCGGAGATCTACCGGCCCCTGCTCGATCAAAGTCAGGTACTCCCCGAACGACATCACTTTTGCCGGTTTGAAATACTTGTCCGGATCGTGGATATGCTTGTCATACAACGGCACCTCTATATTTCCGTGCGTCTCACGGAGCCAATCGAATGTCCATTTCTGAACAGCGGGCCAATCTTTGACCAGGTCAGTAAAAACGACAGGGCGCTTGGGTTTAAGATATTCAGCGATGAATTCTTCGCGCGTCAGCCCGCTACGTTTTTCAATTGGAGTTAACTTCATAGCTAAAAACGGATTAATCCTTTTATGAACATCAGCTTTGTTTAAAGTACCTGTAATTTGTTCAAGAGAGTTTTTTAGTATTCTTGGAATGATGCTATTTCAGGTGAAACACAACTAAAACAGGCAAAGTTTCAAAGTATTGGTGAAAAATACTAGCCTCTTTATCTAATCTTATTATAATTAACAGCAGCGTACCCCAACCATGCCCAGCCTGCTTCAGGAATATATCTAAAACGACACGCTCCGGAACGAGGCCAGGTCGTCTGAAAATACGGTGAAAACCGCTGGATACCCGACGGCTACCTTACCCAGCTTATCCTCCAGGCCCAGCGCTGCTGCCGGCCGGAGCGTCGCCATTTCCACGGCTTCTGCCAGCGGGATTCCCACTTCCCTTACCGCATTCACCACAGCCTCGGGAAGAGAAATTGCCCCTCCGGCAAGATTGCCTTCCGAATTGACATACCGGTCTCCTTCCAGCACTGCATCGAATTCTCCCCACCGGAACCTGGCTTTCTGCCGTCCCAGGAACAAAGCGTCGGAAATCAGCAGGAGCTTCTCTTTCTTCTGGCGGTAGGCGATCCGGGCGGCTGCATAGTCACAATGGATACCATCCAGAATAATGGGCGCGTATACATTTTCCGACTCGAAGACCGCTCCCACCAGGCCAGGCTCCCGGTGTCCGAATGCCGACATGGCGTTAAACAAATGGGTGCACAAATCGACATTGTTCTCAAATGCCTGCCTTGCCTCGGCAAAACTGGCGTTGGAATGACCGGCCGAGAGCATAATACCTGCTTCGATGAGGCCTCTCAGCTGATCCGGCGTGAAATACTCCGGCGCCAGCGTCAGCAGCTTAAGGACTCCCTTTCCTTCTTCCTTCAGCGATTGAAGCAGCTCGTCTGCGGGCTTCAGAATAAAGGATTCGAGATGAGCTCCCCGTTTTTTAGGGTTAATAAAAGGCCCCTCAAGGTGTAATCCCAATATCCCGGCATCGGGAAACTCGTTCATAAAGCTCCTGGTCGAAGCGATCGCCTCCCTGATATTCTCCCATGGAGAGGTAATGCAGGTAGGCAATATAAAAGGGGTACCTGTCTCGCGGCTGGCCGACAACATGTCCCAAAGCGCTTCCACCGTAGGGTTTTGCGTAAAGTGATGCTCTACCCCGCCATTGATATGGATGTCGATAAAGCCGGGAGCGAGGTTGTCGAATACGACTGCTTCCTCCGGCACCTGGCCGGTATCTTTCACGGGTATAACGGAAACAATAGTTCCTTCCTCTACGCCGATCAGGCAGTTTTCCTGCCCGCTACCACCGGTAAAAATCTTTTTGGCTAAAACAAAAGGCATATCGCTAATAATGCAATTTTCTGAGAATGGCTTCGGATCTCGAGTCTATCTCGGATGCATTTCCGGTTACTAATATACCTTTTACGCCCGTTTTGGACGCTATCCCGTAAACAGTCGCCTCATCTCCCGGATCGCTCATCCCTTCATACCGGTATACTTCCTCAACGTCAAATTCTTCATGGGTAAATTGTCCTGCCCCGCATATCAGGCAGTTCTCTTCGAGATTAAAATCATGAGTATACCCCTTCCTCCTCAGCTCATTGATAGCCTCAACCACCGTCTCATAATGATATTCGTTATTCCGTGCTCCCATAATGATCTTTACGATTTATGAAATTAAATATGATTACGCTATAAAAAAATGACCCCTGTCATTCTTTCCATTTTCTTACGATCAGCGTGGAATTGGTGCCTCCGAAACCGAAAGAATTGGATACAAATACATTTATATCTGCCGGGCACGTCTCGGCTATGATCCGGATCTTTGCGGAATCTTCATCAGGCGTCCCGAAATTGATATTAGGAGCTATAAAATCTCCCTCCATCATCAGCATGGAATAGACGATCTCGCTTGCTCCCGCCATCCAGCATTCATGACCCGTCATCGATTTCGTGGAGCTTACCGGCACCCTGTCCCCGAATATTTCATAGATCGCCCTGGCCTCCGATGCGTCGCCCACCGGGGTGGAAGTAGCATGAGCATTGATATAATCTATATCTCCGGCCGTAACATTCCCCTGCCTGAGCGCCATGCTCAGCGACCTCAGCTGTCCGTCTATATCAGGGTTCGAGATATGATCGCCGTTAGACGAGAAGCCGTAGCCGATCACTTCCCCGAGGATCAGGGCTCCTCTTTTCCTTGCCGATTCGTACGACTCCAGGATCACAGTTGCCGCGCCGCCGCCGGGAACAAGCCCGTCGCGGTCCTTGTCAAAAGGCCTCGACGCCCTGACCGGGTCGTTTTCCCGGAGCGAGAAAGTGCCCAGGCCGTCAAAGCTGGCCATGGCATAGGCATTTATTTCCTGCGCCCCGCCGCAGATAATGCGCTCCTGCAGTCCCTGCCTGATCATTACGAACGCCATACCGATCGCGTGCGACCCCGAGGCGCAGGCTGCGCTCAACGTGAAATTAACCCCCTTCAGCCTGAAAATCGTGGCGAGGTTCATATTGACGGTGCTGTTCATATTCTGAAAAATAGCACCGCTCCCGATCAGGGTCGTATCCCGCTTCTCCTTGGTCTTGTCTATGGCTTCCACAACCGAAGCTGCCGTGCTGTCGTTACCGAAGATAATCCCGGTTTCATACTGCTCCAGGAATCCTGCGTCCATCCCGGCACGGTCAAGGGCCTCGATCGTAGACATATAGGCGTACATCGCAGGCTGGTGCATCCCGATACGCTGCCTGCGCGAAAGCCTTGCCTTGAGGTCGGGTTCCGGCACATAGCCGGTAAGCCCCGAGCGAAACCCGAAATCCTTGCGTGACTGGTCGAGGATAATCCCGCTTTTTCCCGCGTATAACGATTTCTTGACTGTTTCCAGGTCCTGGCCCAAACAGGAATAGATACCGATACCCGTAATAACAACCCTGTGATTCATATCTCTGCTTATGTCGGCAAATCTCAAACCGGTTAAGAAAAATCAGTGCGCTTCCAGCCAATTGTCCCCTACGCCGATGCCCGTAGCCATTTTAACGGGCAGCGGGACGGCCAGCCGCATCAGCTCGTCTACTTTTTCCGACAGGTAGGGAATTTCGTCCCTGTGCGCATCAAAAACCAATTCGTCATGCACCTGCAGGATCATTCTCGACCTCATATTTTCCTTTTTCAGGAACTCGTGAATATTGATCATTGCGACTTTGATCATATCTGCGGCAGATCCCTGGATCGGCGCATTGATGGCGTTCCTTTCAGCAAATCCGCGGTTGGTCTGGTTCCTTGAGTTAATGTCCGGCAGATACCTTCGTCTTCCCAGGATCGTTTCCACGAAATGATTTTCACGTGCGTCGTTCACGACCTTATCCATATAGGACTTTACCGCCGGGAATTCTTCAAAATAAGCCGAGATGATCCCGGCTGCCTCCCCTCTCGGGATGGCAAGCCGCTGGGCAAGCCCGAATGCCGAAATCCCGTATATGATGCCGAAATTGACCATCTTGGCTTTCCGGCGCATTTCCGGGCTCACCTCCTCAATAGGTACTTTGAATACCTTCGACGCGGTGCTGGCATGAATATCCTGGTTCTGGTTGAAAGCTTCCATCATGGTTTTGTCACCGCTGAAAGCGGCCATGATCCGCAGCTCGATCTGGGAATAGTCGGCTGAAAGGATCCTGAAATCGGGGTCGCGCGGAATGAAAGCCCGCCTGATCTCCCTTCCGCGGGGTGTCCTGATGGGAATATTCTGAAGGTTCGGATTGTTGGAGCTCAGCCGGCCTGTAGCCGCTACGGCCTGGTTATAGGAAGTGTGGATGTGGCCCGTATGCCTGTTGATCATCGACGGCAGGGCATCTACGTAGGTCGATTTCAGCTTTTGCAGCTCGCGGTAATCCAGGATCTTCCGCGCTATTTCATGCTCGTTTTCAAGCCCCGACAAGACTTCCTCACCCGTAGCATACTGGCCTGTCTTGGTTTTTTTCGGATTTTTGATAAGCTGCATTCTTTCAAAAAGTATTTCCCCGAGCTGCTTGGGTGAGTTGATGTTGAAGGGGCACCCCGATAGCGCGTAGATCTCTCCTTCCAGCCTGCGGATATCGCCTTCCAGCTCTCCCGACATTTCCCGGAGCGCCGGCAGGTCAACCTTGACGCCTTCCATCTCCATATTCATCAGTACTTTTACCAGCGGCATTTCCACTTGCCCGAACAGCTTTGCAGCACCTTTGCTTTCTACTTCCGGCATCAGCTTGTGGTAAAGCTGTAGTGTAATATCGGAGTCTTCGGCGGCGTATTCGGCAATGGCGCTCAGCTCTACATCTCTCATGTTCCCCTGCGAGTTACCCTTTTTACCGATCAGGGTTTCGATAGACACAGGCGAATAGCGCAGATAATGCTCGGAAAGAATATCCATATTATGCCTTTTTTCGGGTTCCACCAGGTAATGGGCCAGCATGGTATCCGAAAGCTTGCCTGCTACTTCAATGCCGTAGCGGGCAAGCACCTGCATGTCGTACTTGATATTCTGGGCTACCTTCCCGATAGAAGGGTTTTCAAAAACCGGCTTGAAGCCCGCTACCAGGGCTGTCGCTTCTTCGCGATCGGCCGGAACGGGTATATAAAACGCTTCGCCGGGCAGGTAGGCGAATGAAAGCCCCACCAGCTCTGCCTCCAGCGCATTCGTATCGGTAGTTTCGGTATCGAAGCAGATCAGGTCCTGCATCAGCAGGTAGGAAAGCAGGCTTTCGCGAAGCGCAGGGGTATCGATGATATGATAATGATGCCGGGTATTGGAAATTGTGCGCAGCGGGAGCACCGCTTCGGTTTCCACCGGGAGAATCTCTTTTGTCCCCTCACCGGCAACTGCGGGTGCAGGGCCTGCAAAAAGATCGAGCTGGTTGGCAGGCGTCTTCGAAGCGACAGGCTTAGCCTGGTAATCCTGCGACAGCGGATCGTCTCCCAGCACCCTCCTGCGAAGCGTCCTGAATTCGAGCTCATCGAAAAGCAGGCTTACTTCCTCCCGGTTCACTTCGGAGACCTCCAGGTCTTCGGCGCTGAACCCGACCGGCACATCGGTATCGATGGTCGCCAATTGCTTCGATAAAAGGGCGAGATGCGCGTTTTCAATTATTTTTTCTCCCAGCTTGCCCTTGACTTCCGAAGCATGCTCAAGTAAAGATTCCACGCTTCCGTACTGGGCAATGAGCTTTTGCGCGGTCTTCTCGCCTACGCCCGGTATCCCCGGGATATTGTCTACGGCGTCGCCCATCAGCCCCAGCATGTCCACCACCTGGTCTATGCGCTCTATCTGCCAGCGCTCGAGTACCTCGCTGACCCCGAGGACTTCCGCGCCTTTTCCCAGGAAAGCCGGTTTATAGATATAGAGGGAAGGCTCTACAAGCTGTCCGAAATCCTTATCCGGCGTCATCATGTATACTTCGAATCCTTCCCTTCTTGCTTTCTTGGCTATCGTGCCGATGATGTCGTCCGCCTCGTACCCGTCTTTGGTCAGGCAGGGTATGTTCATGGCCCTCAGCAGTCTCACTACATTGGGAATGGCAAAAGTAATATCTTCCGGCTGGGCCTCCCGCTGCGCTTTGTAAGCTTCGTACTGTATATGCCTGAATGTCGGGGCGGAGGTGTCGAAAGCGACCCCGATATGAGTAGGCTTCTCCTTCTGAAGCACCTCCAGGAGCGTATTGGTGAACCCGAATACGGCGCTGGTATTCTGACCTTTTGAGGTTACGCGGGGTGCTTTGATAAATGCAAAATGGGCGCGGTAAATCAGCGCCATCGCATCCAAAAGAAAGAGTTTTTTATCGGCCATCAGAGGTTTGTAATGAATTTTTCCGGATCTCGCAGGGTACTTCCCAAACCGGCGGGTGCCCTTTACGTAAACTCAAATATGAAACATTTTTTGTTAAAGTCTTTAGGAATTCGGAAATTTACTGCCCTTTTAAAAGTTGCTGAAACAACAAGCGGCTTTAGTCTTATATTACCCCCTTATTGACAATATTCATGACGAGTAAATTCAGCGTATTTCAGGTTTTCTTTTTCGTTCTGGCGGTTCTGACTCTTCAAAGCTGTGAAGGTCCCGAAGGTCCTGCAGGTAAAGACGGCATAGGTACCCAGGGGCCAAAAGGCGAGCCGGGAGAGCCGGGAACGGCCAATGTCATCTACTCCGACTGGAAGTCCGTCAATACCGCCGCATGGGTAAAGACTACGACAAACGGCCTCGTCAGGTACCAGTACGATATGACGGCTCCACCTCTCGATCAGGCCATCCTCGAACGCGGGCTGGTGCTGGTATATGTAAAGCTGACCCAGGATGACAACCAGGTACGTCCGCTGCCCTACGTCGTTACCAGTAACCTTACGCAGGTACGCCTCGAATTTTCCCTGCTGGAGAAAAAGGTACGCCTTCTGAGCACCGATCCCGACCAGGGCCGCAACCTGACCGCGCCTGACGGCCAGTACCGGTACGTCATCGTGCCCGGCAGCCAGGCAGGTCGCATAGCCGGCGGCCCGTTGTCTTACGAAGACGCGGTAAGGCTCTTCAACCTGCCTGACTAAAAGGCCCGCCGGATAAATCCGGGAGCTATTCATCCGGAGAGGATTCAAAAAAAGACTTGTGAAAGTTCATCAGGTATAGTTCGTCAGTGGCCCTGGTAACGGCCGTATACAGCCACCTTAGAAAATCGATGCTGACTTCGTTTTCGGGGATGTATCCCTGGTCGACGAATACCGCGTTCCACTGCCCCCCCTGCGCTTTGTGACAGGTGAGCGCGTAGGCGAACTTGACCTGCAGCGCATTGAGGTATGGGTCTTTCCTGATCGCCTCCAGACGCTCTGTTTTGGAAGATATGTCGGCATAATCCAGGAGCACGCTTTCGTAGAGCTTCCTGTTGTCGTCTGCCGGGAGCGACGGCGTAGGCATATAAAGCGTATCCAGGATGATCTTGGCATCAAAGGAAGGCTCCGAATCATAGTCGGTAAGCCTGAGCGTGACATCTGCAAAGCGAAAGCCATGCATCTCTTCCATCCGGCGGACCTTCATCAGCTCGACGAAGTCGCCGTTTGCCAGGAAGCCGGCCCTGGAGTCTTCTCCCAGCACACTATAGTTATTCCTGACGATCATGAGCCTCTCCCCGGCATCGATCTCATCTTCGGCAAAATGTATGATGCGGCGTATGTACTGGTTGTATTGTACGGCATCTTTGTTGGAACGGGTGAGGACAATGGTATTTTCTTCCCCGAATTTGTCATAAGCATATCTTAACCCGTCTTCCAGCTTCACGGTCGTCATGCTGAATACATCTCTGAACGACCGGGCATTGATCGTAACCGACGGCGCGTCCCGGCCGAGCTCACCCCTCAGCCTGGTAGCATTCCACAATATACCTGAAGCTTCGGCCTGCCTCATCACATCCGTCAGCTCTTCCTGCATGACATTTACCCTGAAGTTCTTCCGGAGGAACACCGGGTCGAGCGCAGGGCTCAGATGCGTGCCTACAGGCGGAAGCTGGGCCGTGTCGCCCACGAAAATCACCTTATTGTTTTCTCCTTCCTGCACATATTCTATCAGGTCCGAGAGCAGCCCCTGCGAGCCGAACGCCGCATCGTCGCTGATCATCGACGCTTCGTCGATCACGAAAAGAGTGTGAGTGTGATAGTTAGGCTGCCTGACAAACGCAAACCGTTCGCCGGCGTTATCCTGCAGGCGGTATATTTTCCTGTGGATCGTAAAAGCTTTTTTCCCCGAATACCCGCTCATCACTTTTGCAGCCCTGCCCGTAGGCGCCATCAGCACCGACTTATAGCCGAGCGCTCCGGCAGATTTCACCAGCGCGCTTACCAGGGTAGTCTTGCCGGTCCCGGCGTACCCTTTGAGGACGAAGCAATCGTAAGCTCCGGGTTCGCGGGAACGGTCCCCCAAAAAAACATCCATCTGGCGGAAAAAACGCGCCTGGCTTTCCGTGGGCCGGAAGGGAAAACGGGATGCGAATACCGCGGAAGGTAGCTGCTCTGAACTCATAGGCGAATCTAAACGCTTATCTTCAAAATCCAATTGAACTTTTCACCACAATTATTTAACTTGTACAGGAAAATTGTATCAGCTAACTTAAACCTTATGAAAGTCAGACAAATTCTCGGCGGGAAGGCGGGCAACTACCTGTGGCATGTACACCCGCACAATACCGTACTCGAAGCCCTTCAGCTGATGGAAGAAAAAAATATCGGGGCCGTCCTGGTGCTGGAAAACAACCAGCTCACGGGCATTTTTTCCGAAAGGGACTATGCCAGGAAAGGTATCCTGAAAGGCCGTGCCTCAAAAGATACCCTGATACGCGACGTGATGACCTCTCCTGTCATCACTGTAGATGTGGAGCAAAAAGTGGAAGACTGTATGGAGATCATGTCTCAAAGGCACATCCGCCACCTGCCGGTCACTGAAAACGAAACGCTTTTCGGGATTATTTCCATCAATGACATTGTAACGGCTATTATCAACGACCAGAAGAACAGGATCCAGTCCCTGGAAAGCTACATTTCAGGCGGCTATTGATTTTTTATCGTTCAATCCGCCCGCGAAGAAATAGGCCGGTTTGCGCTTTGTCGCTATATTTGAGCGTTAAATGCCGGTCGGCTGTTATGAACGATGAAATAATCAGCACATTTGGGCAACGGCTCCGGGTGAGAGCTTCCGGTATTTGTATAAAAGATAACAGGATACTCCTGGTCGGTCACCGGGGGTTGGCGGAAGGCGGGCTGTATTGGTGTCCTCCCGGAGGCGGCGCAGGCTTCGGCGAGCCGGTACGGGCAGCAGCAAAGCGCGAAATATCGGAGGAAACCGGGCTCAGGGCCGAGATCGGCCGTTTCATGTTTTGGCGCGAGTTTTTAAAACCGCCGCTGCATGCCATCGAGCTTTACTTTGAAGCTTCCGTCGAAAACGGGGAAGGTTTCATAAAAGGAACCGACCCTGAGCTTGGGGCAGCCGGTCAGCTGATAGAAGATGTGCGGTTTATGACCTTCGGAGAGATCAGGAGCCTCCCGCCGCCATGCATCGACCCGGTATTTCACACCGTTACCTCCGCCGGATACCTTCTTGACGAACGGAACTGGCCGGCCATTCAAAAGCAACTGATTTGAGTACGACAGCTAACATACAGAACGGGACAAGGTGGCTGAGAACCGCCCTTGTATCAGGAAGCGCCATCAGCCAGCAGGTAGCCTATCAAAGCACCCTGAACCTGGAGATCGGGGAATTGAGGTTCCGGTTTTTCTGTGAAACCGGCGGGCGGTGCACATGGTTTGAGGACTTTGCCTCCGATGTATTTCTTTCCAACGCCGAAGTCCTTGAAAACCTCCGGCTTCTTGTTTTTGATCACCAGGTGCTCTCTTTGACCGGATGGAAAAAAATCAATGTGCTGGTCAACTCCGACGCCTTTACGCTGGTTCCCGAGGAGCTGTTCCGGAAAGAATATACTTCCCGCTATCTCCAGCTTACATTGGGGCACCCGGTGCTGGGAACGAATAAGCCCCTTTCCAGGGCGCTTCCCGCTTTCAGATGCTACAGCGTGTTCCAGATGCCTTCGGCCTGGCGGGAATTTTTCCAGGAGCAGTACGCACTGCAGGACATTACCTTTTCGCATATTACAGATGCGCTCATCGCGGGGTGCGCTTACAACGGCGGGGCAGACGGGCCCCGGATCCATATCCACGTCCAGGAAGGTTTCCTTTTTATAGTGGTATCTGAACGCGAAAAGCTCATTCTCTGCAACCGCTATCGCTTTCAAAATCCCGAAGAGGCTACTTTTTTTGTGCTTTCATGCCTGAATAAGCTCGACTACCTGCCCGAAGGCATACATGTTACGCTGTCGGGTGAGACGACGCCCTTTTCCGGCCTGTTTGCGGAATTATCCCGCTTTTTGCCCCATATCCGGTTTGCCAAAAGACCCGTGCACCTGCAGTATCCCGAAGCTTTCGACGACCTGGCCGATCACAGGTATTTCGCGCTACTCCACACCGTCTGATTAATTTTTTCTCCATGAAATAGCCATGAGCTGTAAGGTTTTAGGTCCCTGAGCCTTCGACTGAGCTCACGCCGAAGTCTCAGATACCTAACAGCTAATAGCTTAAACCTTTTTATACACATGAAAAAAACAGCCCTCTTCCCCGGATCGTTCGATCCTTTCACCAAAGGCCATCATGACATTGTGACAAGGGGAATGACTCTTTTCGATGAGATCATTATCGGGATAGGCACCAATCTTAACAAGAAAAGGTTTTTTCCCATCGAGGTGATGGAGAAGCTCATTGCCGGGAGCTTTGCCGGTAATGACAGGATCAGGGTGATCTCGTATGACAGCCTTACTGCCAAGATAGCCCGCGAAATGGGCGCCAGGTATATTTTAAGAGGGCTCCGGAATACTACCGATTTCGAATACGAAAACGCTATCTCGCAGGTAAACAGGTATGTATACGAGGAGATAGAGACTGTTTTCCTGATCACCTCCCCGCATCTTGCCCCGATCAGCTCGAGCATCGTCCGTGATCTGTACCGTTATGGTCAGAATGTGGATGAATTTCTCCCCTATCGTCTGCCTGAAGAATTAGCCGTGCAGTAATTATTTGCTGAGCCCGATAAGCTTCTCCTCGAAACGCTCGAAAACATACCGGATCGAGCTGTAGGAATTGACCAGGTAAGATTTTGCCTGGCCGACCGGCACCCATTCCAGACGCTCTATTTCCTCCTCGGCCTGCGGTTTCATCTTACGGTCCGAAATACACTCCAAGAGAAACCACTTCGTCCTTTTCAGGACCAGCTCGTCGTTGAAAGCATAGGTATGCCAGGTCGTACAGATTTTATGCTGCAACCTGACCGCTACCCCCGTTTCCTCTTTTGTCTCCCTTACCGCAGCCTTCCGGGAGCTTTCGTCCTTGTCCAGCTTTCCCTTGGGAAGATCCCATTTCTTCTTTCGATAGATCAGCAGGCACCGGTCTTTGTCGTATACGATCCCGCCGGCAGCTTTAATGACCTTGAAATCCCTTTTAATGCTGTCGACAACTGCTTTCTTATCGTTTACCAGCAGCTTGACCGACAGCAGGTCGGCCGGGGGATTCTGCCTCAGCATCCTGACGATCTCTACCGCAAATTTCGCTGTAACGTTCAGGAACAGCACATGCCCGCTAAGGTCTGTCTTTTTCCGGTTCAGCAGCCGCACATCCAGGATATGATCAAAATGCACGCTATCACTTTCCCCGACATTTTTCCGGGAAGAAATGGTAAGAGGGCGATCCGCAAAAAATATTACCATAGGTAAAGATTAGCCGTGAGAGGGGCAAAAATAACTAAAGACTTTTTGAATCGACATATACAAAATTTATAAATTTGCATTATCAATAACGTTCGGGTTTTTGGAAATCCTCATTATCCTGCTCCTTGTACTTCTGAATGGCATTTTTTCCATGTCAGAAATTGCGCTCGTTTCCGCCCGGAAATCGAGATTGGAGGCGGAAGCCCGATCGGGGAACAAAAACGCGCAGCACGCGCTGGACCTGGCCAATTCCCCTACCCGGTTTCTTTCTACCGTCCAGATAGGCATTACGCTGATCGGTTTGCTGACGGGGATGTACTCCGGGGATAAAATGACGACCGTCCTGAAGGGGTTCCTGGAGCAGTTTGACTACCTGAAAAACTATGCAGGCACCCTGTCGACCGCGCTGGTGCTCCTGTCGATCACCTATCTTTCGCTCGTGCTCGGCGAGCTGGTGCCCAAAAGGATCGGGATGTCCAACGCCGAGAGCATTTCGAAGGCCGTGGCCGGCCCGATGAGCTTTCTGTCGAAGCTGACCAAGCCTTTTATCGTGCTGCTCAGCTGGTCAAGCGATTTTCTTTTCAACCTCATCGGGCTGAAACCTTCCAGCAGCATCGTAACGGAAGAGGAAGTGAAAAGCCTGATCGTGGAAGGAACTACAGGCGGGGTTTTCGAAGAAATAGAAAAAGAAATCGTCCATAACGTCTTCCACCTGGGCGACCGCAAGATTGCGTCGCTGATGACGCCCCGGCAGGAGGTCGTCTGGCTCGACGCCAACGACACCCCCGAAAAGATCAGGCAGACCATCATAGAAACCAGGTATTCGGTATACCCTCTTTGCAAGGGCTCCCTCGATAATGTGATCGGCCTCATCTACACCAAGGACCTGATCGATGAAAAGCCGGAGAACCGCAGCACGGGGCGCCTCACAGATCTCGTCAGGGAACCGGTCTACCTGCCCGAAAGCAACCGGGCCTACCAGGCGCTGGACAAATTCAGGGAAAATAAAGTACACTTCGGCATTATTGTGGACGAGTACGGGAGCGTCATCGGAGTAGCTACTATTTATGATATAGTCTATGCGCTCCTGGGCGATATTTCGGAGGAAGAGGATGATCAGGAAATTGTCGAAAGAAGCGACGGGAGCTACCTGGTAGACGGCCAGCTGCCTTTCGACGAATTCCTGACCCATTTTGAGATTACGCTCTCTGAAGCCGAGAGAAAAGAGCTTGTCGGGTTCAATACGCTTGGAGGTTTTATCCTGCATGTCCTTGAAGACATCCCCGAAACCGGCGAGAAGATAAGCTGGAAAGCATTCGAGCTGGAAGTAGTGGATATGGACAAAAGCAGGATAGACAAAATCCTGGTCACAAACACCTCTTCACCCGATTCACCGGCCTGATCCTTCCCAACTCGCTGGTTATAAACCCGGTACATCCCGGGCAAAAAAGGATCGTTTTTTTTTATTTCTTCCCACCCTTTAACTGACAGGGAAATAGCTTATTTTTGATTTCCGGAATACCCCCCGGCGTGGCTTTACACTGCACGCACCTAACAGGTAAAGCGCATCGGCTAAATCAATCATAAATACTAACCCCTGCAAAAGGCTTGGATACACAGTTCGTCTCTCGGAAAATTGCTGAAAAGCTGCTCGAAATCGAAGCAATAAAGCTCAGTCCGGACAGTCCGTTCCGGTGGAGTTCGGGCTGGATGTCGCCGATTTACTGCGACAACAGAGTAGCGCTTTCGTATCCCGACATCCGGACTTATATCAAAGAGGCGCTTGCCGATAAGATAAATGAAAAATTTCCCGACGTCGAGGTGATCTCGGGCGTTGCCACTGCGGGTATTGCGCAGGGGGCCCTCGTAGCCGACAAGCTCGGCCTCCCGTTCGGGTATGTCAGGCCGGAACCTAAAAAGCATGGCATGGGCAACCAGATCGAAGGCCCCGTACCGGCTGGTAAAAAAGTAGTGGTCGTTGAAGACCTGATTTCCACAGGAGGCAGCTCGCTCAAAGCCGTCAGGGCCCTGACCGACCACGGCGCCATTGTGGTAGGGACGATAGCCATTTTCAGCTATGGATTTGAAGTAGCAAAAGAAAGCTTCCTTACGGCCGGTATCCCGCTCGAGGTGCTGAGCCATTACGAGATTCTGATCGATGCAGCGCTGGAGAAAGCATACATCTCCGCCGACCAGATAGAAGTGCTGAACAACTGGCGGCTTTCACCCGAAACCTGGGGAAAATAAACGATGCTGGATGTATCTCACCCATATTTCGATAATAGCCTGAGCTGGCTGTCTTATACCTACAGGCTCCTGATGGAGGCTAAGGATGAGAATGTGCCGGTAGTGGAGCGCCTGCGCTTTCTGGGCCGCTTCGCAAAAGAGAGAGATGACTTTGTAAAAGAAAAAATACCCCTGCTCCGCGCGATGACATTTGCAAGCAGGGACACCCTTGAAAAGCTCAACCTCTTCCCGGAAGTATTGCTCGGTCATATCGGTGAAACGCTGTCGAACCAGCTTGATGAATTCAACAATATATTGACCGGCGATCTGCTTCCCGCCTTAAGGGAAGGCGGCATCAGGCTGTCTTTTAAAGAACCTTTTGCTACCGCGCACCAGGAATTCCTCAGGAATTACTTCATGCAGGAAATCTTCCGGTATCTCCAGCCTGTATTTCTCAGCGGCAGGAAATCGTTCAAGAACGTGCCGCCCGACAACGCTGTTTTTCATCTTGTCATACGGCTTTACAAGGATTTCTCGCAGGAGCCGGCTTCCGGTGAGCATGATGAATTCCAGTATGCCTGCCTGAATATCCCGGTCAAGAATACAGCCAGGTTTGTCGAGCTCCCGGAACTGAACGGAGTAAAGCAGATCGCATTTCTCGAAGATATCATCCGTTATAACCTCGACCTGGTTTTTCCCGGCTTCAGGATTCATGACAGCTATTGCATCAGCTCAGAACGACCCTCGCCGCCGGAACTGGAAGATGAGCTGACCCAGGTGTACGCATCAAGGGTGGCCCGACAGCTCGAAAAACAAGGCTTTGTCGTTCCTCAGAGCGTCTTTTTTGAAAAAGATATGCCTGAACCGATGAGACAATTCCTTTCCGAGCGCTACGATATCCCGATGGAAGAATGGGTGGAAAAGGGTCATTACCTTAATTACAGCGACCTTATCAATTTTCCGCGCGTGAGCCGGAAGCTCGAATATCCCGCGCTGAAGCAGTTCCTGTCGGTCGAGCAGGCCGAAAATATATTTGAATCTCTCCAGGCCGGTGACCAGCTGCTGCACCTGCCCTATCATTCACACTGGCCTATTCTCAAATTTTTCAACGACGCCGCCGTTGATCCGCATGTGAGGGAGATCCATGTTTCTCTCTATAAAATAAGCGGGCAGTCATTCCTGGTCAACTCGCTGATAAGCGCCGCGCGCAACGGGAAAAAAGTACTTGCTTTTGTAGAGCTTAATCCGAAGCTGAGCGACCAGGAAAGTCCCGTTTGGGCGAAAAAAATGAAGGATGCCGGTATCAAGGTAATGTTCAGCACGCCCGGCCTTAAAGTGCACGCCAAAATCGCGCTGATCAAAAGAAAGGTCAAAAAAGGCTGGGAAAGATATGCCTACCTGGGAACAGGAGGGTTTTACCGCCTCACAGCCAATGAGTCGGTCGACCATATCCTGCTGACTACGCATTCCGAAATCTGCAACGAGCTGGAGCTGCTGTTTGCCTACCTGGCTACCGGCCAGGAGGCCAAAAAATTCAAATACCTGCCTTTCAACACACTCCAGGTCAGCCAGTTCAATATGTACAGGAAGCTGATTGAAATGATCGACCGGGAGATCCAGCACAGCAAGATGGGCAGGAAGGCCGCGATCGTCGTCAAGATCAACCAGCTGCAGGACAAGCAGATTATCGATAAGCTCTATCATGCTGCGCGGGTCGGCGTTTCGGTGACGCTGGTGGTGACCAACTGCCTGTGCCTCATCCCCGACCTCCCCACGATCAGCGAAGACATCACTGCCCTGAGAGTAGTGGACAGGTTCCACGAAAACTCGAGGATATTCTATTTCTTTAATGACGGGCAGGAGGATATCCTGCTTTCATCGGGCGACTGGACCCACCGGAATTTCCATCGCCGTATCGACGTCGCATTCCCGGTCACCGACCCCAGATTTAAAAAGATGCTGAAGCAGGTGATCGGCAATTACCTGAACGACAACCAGAAAGCCGTCAGGCTGGATGTCTACCAGAACAATATTTCGGTAGCCGGCCAGAGCCCGGCCGCCAAAATACGCGCCCAGGAAGCAAACTATCGCCTGGTTGAAAAGCAGGAGCTGAAGCCGGTAGCACATGCAAAATAAACCGGCTTACCGCATGTAATCCGAAAATCGCAAAGCAGGATCGCCTATGGGGACATCTGCAAGAAAGGAAAGGCATCGCCGGCAGGTTCGCGACAGCATCCTGAAAACTGCCTGTGCCATTGCCAGGAGCGAAGGCTGGCAGGCCGTTACGGTCCGCAGGATCGCCGACCTGATCGAATATACCCCGCCTGTTCTTTACGAGTATTTTGAAAACAAGGAAAAGCTCCTCGACACCATCCGTTCCGAAGGATTCGAACAGCTGAAAAACAGGTTCTGCGACATCCGGGAGCTCTACCGGAACCCGGAAAAACAGCTGAGCGAAGTAGCTTCGGCCATCTGGAATTTCGCCCGGGAGCACCCTGAGATCTTCCAGGTGATGTTCAGCATAGGAGAAGCATCTTCCCCTTCAAAAGCCCTCTATCAGCATGAGCTGGATCCGCAGGATAACCCTGTCTGGGAAATGATCGCCGGCTTTAAGCCGAGATTTGCAGAGTCGGTCAACAAAACCTACCGGGAATGGCTGGTAGTGACCTACGGGTTTATTATGATTAAAATGACCGTTGCTCCCGGTGAGAGCAACGGTTTCGATGAAAGTCTCTATATGGAGAATGTAAGGCGCTACCTTCGCAGCATACTGTAAGCTACACTACGCCCTGTGCGAGCATAGCTTCCGCTACCCTGACAAATCCCCCGATATTGGCGCCTTTTACGTAGTCCAGCCTTCCGTCGGCGGCACGGCCGTAGCGCTTGCAGATCGTATGGATGTTCTCCATGATCTTGTACAGTCTCTGATCGACCTCTTCCCTGGTCCAGGAAAGACGGAGCGAGTTCTGGGACATTTCAAGACCGGATACTGCCACACCTCCGGCATTTGAAGCTTTACCGGGCGCAAACAATACATCGTGGTTTTTAAACAGCTCTATCGCTTCGGGTGTCGTCGGCATGTTGGCTCCTTCCGCAACGCAGAAGCAACCGTTGGCAATCAGCTGGCGCGCGTCGGCTGCGTCGAGCTCGTTCTGGGTAGCGTTGGCAAAGGCAATGTCACAAGGTACTTCCCAGGGCTTTTTGCCCTCTATATATTCACATCCGAAACGGTCTGCATATACCTTTATCCGCTCTCTCTTCACGTTCTTCAGTTCCAGTATATAGGCGAGGCGCTCGGCATCGATACCGTTTTCATCATATACGTACCCGGAAGAATCCGAAACGGTAAGCACCTTTGCTCCCAGCTCGATACATTTTTCGACCGTGTACTGCGCCACATTCCCCGACCCTGAAATCACTACTTTTTTGCCTTTCAGCGAGTCATGTCTTTCGGCGAGCATCCTGTCGACAAAGTAAACCACGCCGTAGCCGGTAGCTTCAGGGCGGATCAGGCTGCCTCCCCACTCGAAGCCTTTCCCGGTCAACACCCCGGTATACTCGTTTTTAAGCCTCTTGTACTGTCCGAACATAAAACCGATCTCCCTGGCCCCTACCCCGATATCGCCTGCCGGAACATCGGCGTCGTGGCTGATATGGCGCGACAATTCGGTCATAAAGCTCTGGCAGAAGCGCATTACCTCGCCGTCGGATTTCCCTTTGGGATCAAAATTTGACCCGCCTTTACCCCCGCCCATCGGGAGCTGGGTAAGGCTGTTCTTGAAAACCTGCTCAAATGCCAGGAACTTCAACGTACCCAGGTTTACCGAAGGATGGAAACGCAATCCGCCTTTATAAGGACCTATCGCGCTGCTCATCTGCACCCGGTATCCGCGGTTTACCCTGATCTCTCCTTTGTCGTCCACCCAGGGGACGCGGAAAATAACGATACGCTCCGGCTCAACTAGGCGCTGCAGCAGGTTGGCATCCCTGTACCGGGGAATATCGTCGATAAATGGAATAATAGTCTCGGCTACTTCTCTTACGGCTTGGTGAAACTCTATCTCTCCGGGGTTGTCCTTCTCAACCCAGTCCATAAATGCATCTACAGAATTCAAGGGCATTAATTTAATAAAATGAAAATTGGAATACTGACAGCATTTCAGTTTGTCAAAACCAAAATGAACGCTCGAAATAAATGCGAAACAATGGATTAAACAAACTTTCGACTGAATTCTTTGGTCATTCCAAAATATAATAAGTTTAGTCATATAACTGTAGATTGCAGAAGCCCTGCGCTTCTCCGGTCGTTAATGATAGTCGAATGTTGCCTAAGTCAGAGCTGGAAATGGTGTCGCCCCTGCGGGGCTCTGCCTCTTAACCAGGTCCCCGATCCGCAGACTTCGCACTACTTCTTCCGTGGATACAGAGATCCGCAGCTTACAGACGTATAGCGTCTGGTCCCACAGGGACGACACGTGCTTAACCGGCTGCGCAGCTGCCGGGAAGAGCCCCAGACCCGGGAAGAAGCTGCTCACTCACGCAGGCACGATACCTGGCTAACCGCCCGTGGAACCGGTGGACTACGAAGTAAGACTCTGTCCCGGCTCAGGCGCGGGTCCCGCAGGGACGACACGTAACCAGCCGCCAGTGGGTTTCAGCTTTCTCCGGGCTTTAACATTAATTAAGAGGGTGCAAACCTTGCGTTTAGCCTTATTTTACTAATTTTGGCTGTGCTTCAAGAAAAGTGCCACAAAAAATCAACAGTTAACAGTTTTTCATGAACCGATTTGATCGTTACAACAATCTCACAGGCTGGGTAATCTTCGGAATTGCGCTGATTACTTATTTGTTTACCGTCGAGAGGACAGCCAGCTTTTGGGATTGCGGCGAATTTATAGCCTGCGCATTTAAGCTTCAGGTACCGCACCCGCCGGGAGCGCCGTTCTTTCTTCTGCTGGGGCGGCTTTTCTCAATGTTTTCTTTCGGAGATGTTGAAAGAGCGGCATTCTGGGTAAATATATTATCTGTCGTAAGCAGCGCATTTACCATACTGTTCCTTTTCTGGACCATTACGATGCTCGCCCGCAAAATAATCGGCAAGCCTGACAGCGAGCTCTCCGCATCCGAAACTTATCTTATCCTGGGAGCAGGAGCAGTCGGCGCGCTTTCCTACACCTGGTCCGATTCGTTCTGGTTCTCGGCTGTCGAGGCCGAAGTATACGGCCTCTCGTCTTTTTTTACAGCGATCGTCATCTGGGCTGCCTTTAAATGGGAGCGGATCGACGACCGCGCCGCTGCCAACAGGTGGCTTCTGTTTATCGCCTACCTGGTGGGACTGTCGATCGGAGTCCACCTGCTTAACCTGGTAGCGATACCTGCGCTGGCTTTGATCTTTTATTTTAAAAGGTACCAAAAACACTCTTTCTGGGGGATCGCCTCCGCTTTCCTGGCCGGCCTTGTCGTGCTTGCCGTTATCAACTCGGGGATCATCCCGGGGCTTCCCTCGCTTGCCGGACAGTTCGAAATTTTCTTTGTGAACACCTTCGGACTTCCCTACGCTTCGGGCATCGCCATTTTCGTGGTACTCTTCCTCGGTTTGCTGGTCTATGGGATCCGCTACAGCGAAAAGCAAAGCAAGGAAGCGCTCAATGTCGGGCTGCTGTCTTTTGTTTTCGTACTGGTGGGCTACATGTCCTATATACTGGTACTGGTACGGGCCGAGTTCAATCCCCCGATCAACGAAAACAATCCCAACGACGTACTGAGCTTTGTTTCCTACCTTAAGCGTGAGCAATACGGCAGCAGGCCGCTGCTTTTCGGCCCTACTTTCGTAGACAGGCCTGTTTCCCAGAAGAGGGGCGCACCGATGTATATCAAGGAAAACGGGAAATACAAAATCTACGATTACCGGCCGGAATACGAATATCCCTCGGGATCGAGCATCCTGCTCCCGCGGATGTATTCGACCCAGCAACGCCATGTGCAGCTCTACCAGCAGATGCAGAACCTGAGTGAAGGACAGCGCCCGAACCTGGCCAATAACATCAGCTTTATGCTTTCCTACCAGATCGGGCATATGTACTGGCGGTATTTTCTGTGGAATTTTGTCGGGCGTGAAAGCGACGAAGAAGGCGCCGGTACCCTTTTACCCTGGGATGCCGCCAAGGAATACCCGTCGACCATTGCCCACAACAAAGCCCATGATAATTTCTTCATGCTGCCCTTTATCCTGGGTCTGCTGGGAATCGTATTCCATTATTTCCGGAGGAAAAATGACCTCCTTATCCTGGGGCTGCTTTTCGTTCTGACAGGTGTGGCGCTCGTTATCTACCTCAACTCCCCGCCGGAAGAGCCCCGGGAAAGGGATTATATATACGTCGGGTCGTTCTACATCTTTACCATGTGGATAGGCCTGGGTGTGATGTTCATAGCCGACGGGATCCGCAAAATACTGACCAACGGCACCACCCGCGCCCTGGCGGCAACAGCTATCGGGCTGGTGGTACCGGTCATCATGGTCGCCAAAGGCTGGGACAACCACGACAGGAGCCACCGTTACCATTCGGTCGATTTCGCCAAAAATATGCTGAATACCTGCGCACCGAATGCGATCCTGTTTACCGGCGGCGATAATGATACTTTCCCGCTGTGGTACGTGCAGGAAGTGGAAGGATTCAGGACCGATGTAAGGGTCTGTAACCTCAGTCTTCTCGGAACCGACTGGTATATCGAACAGATGAAGCGTAAGACCTACGAGTCCGAGGCGCTGCCCATCTCCCTCGACAGGAAAAACTACATGTACGGCCGCAACGACGTAGTACCTTTCTACGAGGTGCCCAATGTCAAATCGGGAATTAACCTGAAAGAATACATCAGCCTTGTCAAGCAGGAAAACCGCGCGATACAGGTACCGCTTACTTCCGGGGACATGACTTCTATCCTTCCTTCTTCGGTGTTGTTCCTGCCGGTAGACGTCGAGCGCGTTAAAAGTAAGAACATCGTCAGAGAGGACCTGCTGCCGTTGCTGAGAGACTCTCTCAGCTGGTCGATCGGGAGCCGCGATCTTTACAAATCGGACCTGATCATGCTCGACATCATCGCCAGCAATGACTGGGAAAGGCCCATCTATTTCTCTTCTACACTGGGCAACAGCAGCTACCTCAACCTGAAAGAGTACATGCAGCTGGAAGGATATGCCTACCGCCTGCTGCCGGTCAAAGTAGACGGAGCCTCAGACGGCTATGTCAACGAGGATATCATGTACGACCGCATGATGAACCATATGGCCTGGAGAGAGCTGGATAATCCCAAAACCTATTACGACAATACCTACCTGGGATCTCCCGTTTTATCGGCAAGGATCTCGTTCCTCCGTCTCATCAACCAGCTTCTTACCGACGGCAAAAAAGAGGAAGCCCGGGCGGCCCTGAAGCGGTCGCTTGAAACCATGCCCGACAAGAGCATCCCCTATGACCAGATCTCGGTCAATTTCATAGGGCCGGCCCTGGAGCTGGGAGAAGACAAAATTGCCGCCGATATTGCGGAAACCATGTCAAAACGGGCGGATGAAAATCTTACGTTCGCCAAGGAAACAGGGAATTACGGAGGGCGGAACAGCAACCTCAATCTTTACATCCTCCAGTCGATCATGACTTCCTACCAGGAAGAGGACAAAGCGGAAGAAGCGAAGAAATATGAGCAGCTGCTCCAGAAACATTATGGGATGGCACAATTCCCCCGCTAGCCAGACAATCGTATCCAGCCCCAAACCCCGGCCATTTACTACTGGCCGGGGTTTGCGCTGTAAAAGGGCAGATCGTCCAGGAAATCGATCTTCCCTTCCTCCCTCGCGCAAAAGCAGAAATGCTCCATCCCGTTGGTAACGACCAGGTACCTGGGCTTCAGGCTGAAGTTATATCGCGCAATCTGATCGAAAACGCTATTCCTGATCTTCACGCCCGGCGCTTTGCATTCCACCAGCAGGAAAGGGATCCCGTCTGCGCCCAGCACCATGATATCGGACCGTTTCTTTAAAGTATTGTAGTAAACGCCCGTCTCGACCGCAAACAGGGAACGGGGATAGCGGTAATGACCGATCAGGAGATGGATAAAATGCTGCCGTACCCACTCCTCCGGGGAAAGAAAGACAAACTTTCTCCTGATGATATCAAACACATAAGGTTTTCCGTCAACTTCTTTAACTTTACAAGAGAACGACGGAAGGTTGAGACGAGGCAGCATAGCCGTAAAATTGAGGTATTGAGGCCATATTTCAAAGCTAAATGCTAACACCTTTTACATACATGAGGACCAAGAAGGACATCGTTGAAAACTGGCTGCCCAGGTACACCGGCACTCCGCTCAGCGGGTTCGGAGAATATATTCTCCTTACAAACTTCATTAACTACGTCTCATTATTTTCCGAAAAATTCGGTGTGGAAATCAGGGGGCTCGGCCGTGCCATGCAGACTGCCACCGCAAATAACATAACCATTATCAATTTCGGGATGGGAAGCCCGATGGCCGCCACCATCATGGACCTTCTTTCGTCCATAGCTCCGAAAGCAGTCCTGTTTCTGGGAAAATGCGGCGGGCTGAAAAAGACGCAGATCGGCGACCTCATCCTTCCTATCGCCGCCATAAGGGGTGAGGGCACAAGCGACGACTACATGCCCCCGGAAATCCCCGCCCTCCCCTCCTTCCGCCTCCAGAGGGCGGTTTCCTCCACCATCATCAGGCACGAGCTGGACTATTGGACCGGCACCTGCTATACCACCAACAGGAGGATATGGGAGCATGACGAAGCATTCAGGAATTACCTCCGGGAAATACGCGCTTTGGCAATAGACATGGAAACGGCGACCATTTTCATCGCCGGCTTTGCCAATGCGATCCCGCATGGCGCCCTCCTGCTCGTTTCAGACAATCCTTTGGTTCCTGAAGGAGTTAAAACCGAAGAAAGCGACGAGAGGGTGACCCGGCTTTACGTCAACCGGCATCTCCAGATCGGCATCGACGCGCTGACCGAGCTTGCCGTTTCGGGAGAATCGGTCAAGCATCTCAGGTTTGAGTAGATATAAGAGCTGTCACAATAACACCACTTCTTGGCTAGCCAAGTCCGAAGGACTGACAGGATCACAGATCTTTCAGCAATTCCGCTATGTTCCTGTAAATGACCGGCGCTGTTTCGGGCCCCAGGGAATTGACCTCGCCATACGGACCCTTATCCCGGCCGTAGGTATAAGGAGCTCGTGTATCCCACTGACTTTTCGGTATGATATAGCCGACCTCGTCGTTGGACAGGCCTACAAAGAACTTATACCGGTGCCTCATCAGCTCTCTTATGGAAGGTATCTCGACAGGCTGTAGCCCGAAGTCGCCGCCGTCGGGAGCTTCCACCCCTCCGTTCAGGATCTCAGGGTACAGCTCGCCCGGTACATGCACAAATGCTGCAGGCCCCAGCGACCAGACAGCCACCTCGGAGCGCAGGTGCTTACGCTTTACATACCCTCTTCTGAAAATCCCGAGAAAACCTGCCAGCCTGAAAAGTTTGTTCTCGACCTTCAGGGCGATAGTCCTTGCGCGCACTCCGATCGAGGCCGAATCCACGGTCTCAACTGCATCCGAGCGGAGCGCCTTTAAGGAAATCAGCGCCAGCGCCATTCCCTGAGCCTCGGCCTTCCCGAAAGTGGCGCCGGTCAATACCTGCTGTGTAAGGGGATGATAAATGGTATCCGGCGGACGCGTTGTCATCAGCCCGCCTACAGCGCCGTTTGCAAACAACGCGACGCCTCCCGTACCCTCTTCGATCAGGCTGTCTCCCTTGTAAACGCCTTCTTCGAGATATTTACGGTAGTAATGCGGGAAGTCGGAAGTAAGCATTACGTTGCCCGACCAGAGCGTTTCAGGGTGGTTGCCCCAATTCAGAAGCGTGCCGATTGTCTTCCCTGTTTCCAGGTCGACCGCCTGCATGAGGCGTATGCCGGCATCCAGCACCTGCGGCGGCCTCGAGTCGCCCACCAGCGGAATGGCGGCGGAAAGATTCTCTGCAAACTTCAGCCTGGCGGGGCGCGCCGACTGGTAAGCTTCCTCTACCGCAGCTACGATCTGGCTTGTCACCGTCTCCAGGTACCGGTCGTCCGTTCCGCGCTTCAAAGGACCTGAGCCCCACATTCCCATCAGATCGGGAGAAGAATGGACATGCGTGCTGGCGATGATGACATAATCCAGCCCCAGGGAGGCTTTAATTCTTTTCCGGGCCGTTACCACGTCGTCGTGGCCGAAGCCCATCATATCTATTACGCAGAATGCCAGCTTGTGCCTTCCGTCGTCTACTACCATGGCCCGCGCCCACAACGGGTCGTTCACCCCATTGGCCGGCCTTCCCTGGTGAAACCCCGCCATCCAGACGGCATCAAACTTACCGTTTCCGTTCAGGTCGTTAAAAGAATCTCCGTCTTTCCGGTTGTACTTCGCATCTCCGTTGGCATCATTCCAGGTATCGAACCCTGCCGGCGTAATGTCTTTCTTCGAAAAACCGATCCGGACGGAACCGGGCTTACCGGCTTTGATGCTAAGATCGATCTCATATCCGGGATGCCGGTCTTTCAGCTGGCTATATGCATACAGAAGACCAACGAGGAAAATAACGACTAAGCCGATACCGGTTCTGATCAGTATTTTTTTCACAAGAATCGAATTTACATGTCCCGAGCGTACGCATCGTACCCACAGGGTACACTACTGCGCGCCGGTCTTACAGTACCCCTATTTTTCTAGTTTTTTTAGCTCTCCTGCTATAAATTCCTTTGAGAGCAGACGGCTGCCGATCATCACGGCTTCTATCCTGCGGGTGTTGGAAATGTTTTCAAGCGGGTTCCCGGCCAGGAGCACAAGGTCGGAATCAAAGCCTTTCCGCACCGCTCCCGAATCTTTCTTCCCCAGGAACTTTGCCACGTTGACGGTACCTGTCCGGAGCGCTTCGTAGGGAGTAAGGCCAGCATCGGTGAGGTATTTGAGCTCATGGTGGATCGAGAACCCGGGCACGTTCAGTATCTGCGGGGCATCGGAGCCCAGCAGCAGGTCGACTCCGCCCTTCTGACAGGCCAGCAGCAGCTGATGCCTCAGGTCTACAAATGCTTTTGCATGGGCAACATTGAAGCCTGGCTCATTATTGAAGTTCCGCTTTACCTGGAGCCATCTTTCGCGCTCTTTTGGCTCTATGTACTTCAAATCCGGGTCTTCCTCAAATTTCTCTGCTCCTTCCGGGGCGAGCCATCTCTCGGCGAGCGCTTCTGTGGGCACTACCGCGATATTGTTGTCCTTCAACGCTTTTACAAGGCCGGGGATCTTCGAACGGTCGGCTTTATAAGCGATTCTTGTGCCGAAAAGCCCTGTTTCCTGGGCCGCCATCGTATCGATGCCCGGAGTAAGCGCTTCTATAAAACCGTCGAGGTGATCGATCGTGGCATAACCTGCATCTATAGCTGCCCATACGCCCACGTTAAAGGAAACATGCCCTGCAATCGGGATCCCCACCTCCCTGGCAGTCCGGGCTATGCCCGGGAAAGTAGCCTTCGTAAGCCCGGGGTGCAGCTTAAGGAAATCATAGCCTGCCTTCTTCTGCTCGCGCACCATCTCTATGCCCCTCTCGGGACTTCTGACGCTCTGCCCGCTGAAAGAAGGGCCCGACGTGATGAAATGAGGGCCCAGGATCTCGCCAGATCTTATCTTATCTCTCAGCTCGAGGTGCTTCGGGCTGCCGAGCATACCCCGTATGTTGGTGATGCCGTTGACGAGGTAAAGCATCAATACCTCTTTCATTGGAGCCAGGTCATCTACCTGCGGCACGTGCGCATGCATTTCGCTCCAGCCCGGCAGCAGGTACCTACCTTTTCCGTCTATTACCGTTGCGCCCGCAGGTATCTTTATCTTCGCCGCAGGACCCATATCCGTGATCTTCCCGTTTCTCACCACCACATGATAGTCCCGCAAAACTTCTTCCCTGTCCATCGGGACCACGTTTACCGAAGTAAAAACCACGGCCTTGTCTTTGTAGACGCTCAATCCCTGGCCCCATACATTGACCGAAACAAGCAGAAAAAAAAGAAAACGATACATCATGGCTGGCTGGTTTGAATGATCGGAAAAAGGGCAAAAAAATAACATGCCTTTCATCCCGAAAAGACAAAAGGCATGTATTTCTACCCGGATGGAATCCCGGATGGAATCCCGGATGGAACCCTACCGAACGCCGTGCTATCTCCAGCGCTTGTACTGGTTGATCAGCCCGTTGGTCGACACATCGTGCGAAGAAACGGGCGCGTCGCTCTTTAATTCGGGATAAATCTTATTGGCCAGTTGCTTGCCCAGCTCGACGCCCCACTGGTCAAAGCTGAATATGTTCCAGATCACACCCTGTACGAATATCTTGTGCTCATAAAGCGCAATCAACGTGCCCAGGGTCCTGGGTGTTATTTTTTTCACGAGGAAGGAATTGGTCGGGCGGTTGCCTTCGAAAACTTTGAACGGCACAAGGAAGTCGATCTCTTCCTTCGATTTCCCCGAGCCGCTCAGTTCGGTGCGCACCTCTCCGGCGGTTTTCCCGTTCATCAGCGCCTCGGTCTGGGTGAAGAAGTTGGACAGAAGCATCTGGTGATGCTCTCCCACCGGGTTATGACTGACAGCCGGAGCGATAAAATCGGCGGGCACCAGCTTGGTTCCCTGGTGGATAAGCTGGTAAAAGGCATGCTGGCCGTTGGTGCCGGGCTCACCCCAGATAACAGGCCCCGTCTGGTAGTCTACGGGCATTCCGTCTCTTCCTACATATTTGCCGTTGCTCTCCATATCGCCCTGCTGGAAATAGGCGGCAAAACGGTGCATATACTGGTCATAAGGCAGGATAGCATGCGACTGGGCGCCAAAGAAATTATTATACCAGATCCCCAGCAGCCCCAGGATAACCGG
This sequence comes from Cytophagaceae bacterium SCN 52-12, assembly GCA_001724175.1. Taxonomy (GTDB): domain Bacteria; phylum Bacteroidota; class Bacteroidia; order Cytophagales; family Spirosomataceae; genus Ravibacter. The sequence goes on from MEDT01000047.1 coordinate 47,416, forward strand.
GATATTCTTGTCGAAACGGGTAGACCTGAAATGCTCATCGGCATCGTGCGCTCCGGCAGTAAGGTCGGAGCCAAATACGCGGGCATGTTTGCGTCGACCAACCACGCCTTCTGCCCGACGTTGCGCGGTACGGTCAAAAGCGAACTCAGCGCCGACACGCTCGCCGTCCTCGAAATCGTCATCGACGGCCTCACCTCGAAATCTGTTGCCGACGCGATGCGCGCCGGTCTGAAGGCCGTAACGGACACCGGCGCCAAACGCGGCGTCACCCGCATCACTGCCGGCAACTACGGCGGCAAGCTTGGTCAGCACCACTACCATCTGAAGGATTTGATCTGATGAGCGGCCTCACGCTGCGCCTCAAGGCGCCCGCGACAGCGCGGATCAATCTCGACGGCATCACGCCCGCCAGACTTGCGGCTCTGTCGTCGCACGAAATCGGCCGGATCAACGTCGGCGTCGATAAAGGCGGGCTCGATCTCGCCGACGCCTTCGACG
>MEDT01000048.1 GCA_001724175.1 Cytophagaceae bacterium SCN 52-12
TGCCTTCGCCGACACTCAACCTTATTCCCCAGGCAGACGGGTGCGAAGAGCTGAAATACCAGCTTGTGGATGCAACGGCAGGGGCGATCTATACGCTGAATGACTCCCTGATAGCGATTGCGGAGGAAAGGATCCTGGGCGTATCCGAAACACCTTATATCGTAAAGGGGGAAATTTCAAACGCATGCGGGGTAAAGACGGAAATAGATACCTTTTATGTCCATTCCAAAGAGCCTGTAGAAATAACATCTCTCCCGTCCGACACCACGTTGTGCCTGGGCACCCAGCCTGTCGAGCTGAGGGCGTCGCGGCAGGGAGGAGAGTGGTCGAGGGAGAGTATCCAGGTCATCGGGGGCAACACTGTATTCTTCCCGAACCAGGTCGGGGAGTTTGTCGTGACCTACAATGTAGGGACAGGTTTGTGCCTGTCTTCATCTGCCAGGAATGTGAAAGTTATCAACGAGCTTGCCAGGGCAAGCATCGGGATAGACGGATTGGATACCGGCTGCTCTCCGACTTCGATTATCTTCTCAAACCGGTCTGAAGGCCATGACCAAGGTTTTACGTTGTGGGATTTTGGCGACGGGAGCCCCGAGGTGGAAACCGGCAGGGACACGATATCCCATATTTTCACCGCCATCGACGACGAGACGATATACGCGGTGACGATGACGGTACGAAATGCCTGCGGGCTATCGGAAAACAGGAGGAACATAAGGATATTGCCCAATACGATCAAGCCGTTGTTCGAGCTGTCGCAGGAGGAGATCTGCCCCAATGCGGATATGGTTTTTACGGACGCGACGGTGCCGTCTCCCACTAATTGGCTGTGGCATTTCGGCGACGGTACGAGGTCCAATCTTCCTAACCCGGTTCACCAGTTTTCAGCCCCCGGAGCCTATCGTGTTACCCTGGTAGCCGGCAACCAATGCGCTACCGATTCGGTTACGCACGTAGTATCTGTAGTAGTGCCTCCCGAGCCGTCTTTTACCGTCGTATCGGAACGGCTCTGCGAGGGGGAAGAAATTCAATTTGCGAATCAGACCGATACCCGGTATGGGTTTTTATGGGAGTTCGGGGAAGCAGGAGCAACCGATTCGCTGAATTTTGAACCGTCCCATGTGTATGCTTCCGACGGTCTTTACAATGTGAAGCTGACGATTTTTGACGGGAGCAAAGCCTGCGCTTCGTCAAAAGAATTGCCTATAACGGTATTGCCGATGCTGAAAGCCGATTTTTCGGTGATAGTAGATGAAGATGCGTGCGAGCCGGCCCTGGTGAAATTTGAAAACCATACCCAGGCGGCGGATACGTGGCAGTGGGAGTTTTCCGACGGCACCACTACCCGCACCTCTCATGTGAAAGAGCCGCTGATCCCCTTTACCAGGGGTAATTATACGTTTCACCTGACGGCGTCGAGAGAGGGAGCATGCCCTTCTGAGGAAAGCAAGTCGGCTTATTTTGATTTTACGAGCTGTACAGTCGAGATCCCGGAAGCATTCACGCCAAACGGGGATCTCCACGGAGACCGGTATACATTGTTCGGCAACGGGATAGACCGGATCATTTACATGCGTATACGCAACAGGTGGGGCGAGGTAGTGTATGAAATGAAGGACGTGCCGGCCGGCAGCCAGTCTGCCGGGGAGTCGTGGGACGGGACGAAAGGAGGGAAGCCGTTGCCCGCTGATATGTATGTTTTTGAAGCGAAGGTACGGTATAGAGACCAGACCGAATCGGATGTTGTCAGGGGGAATTTTTATCTGGTGAGGTAATATGGCGCAGAAAACTTTATCCTGGCTTCTCGTCATCTGCCTGTCGGCGCCTTTCGCATACGGGCAGGCGCCCCAGTTTTCGCAGTTCAATTCAGTGCCTGCGTATAACAACCCGGCATTGGTGGGCGACGCCAAAGTTCCGAGGCTGGCAGTGAATTTTCGAAACCAGTGGGCCACTTTAGGTACGGCTTTTAATACCGGCGTTGTCGCGTTTGATTCCTACGATGAAAAGCGGGATATCGGCTGGGGCGGGTATGCGGTACAGGACCAGCGGGGCTCGATCCTGCAGAGCACCATGCTGGCAGGCCAGCTGTCGAAGCTCACCTATATCAACAGCAACAGGCAGCTGCGGCTCATAGGGGGAGTCCAGGCGGCCTGGGTATCTAACAGGTGGAATGCGGATAACCTGGTTTACGTTTCCGATCTTATGGGTTTGCCCGACCCTATAGCGCAGAATTCGCTGTCGGAAAACCGGCTTTCATTTTCACTGGGAAGCGTGCTGGAATTCGCACCCCTCGATAGCGACCTGGCTTCGTGGTGGCTGGGCGCTGCCTGGCATCACGTTGCGGTAGATACCGACAAGTGGATGGGTCAGCGTTTTGGTGTGCAGGGCGGTTTGAGGCTTCCTTTTGATTCGCCGGGGATATTCGGCAATAATCTCGGTCATGACCTCGACAGGGAAACTGCGCTGAACCTCGGTTTTCATGCCAGGAAGCAGGGCAACCTGTACCAGATGGAGCTGGGTGGCAATATGGTTTACACACCGATGATCGTAGGAATGTGGTACAGAGGGCTTCTTACAGGCAGCCGCAGGGACGCCGTCATACCGACGCTGGGTTTTATCAGCGCTAACGTTATGTTCCAGGTCAGCTATGATATCCCGGTGTCGAGCCTCGGCCTGAATACCGGAGCGCTGGAGCTGACGCTATGGTATGGTTTCAGCGACCTGGTGTCGTTCCGGGGAAACAGCAGGAACGTCCGGAATTTTCTTAAATTCTGAAAATCCCGGACGCATGCCTACTTGGAAAGATGGTAAAGCTCGTACCAGTCGTCGTATGTCAGGCTGATAGCGGTGGCGCTGGCGGCATTCCTGATCCGGCTTTCGAGCGTAGATCCTATGATGGGTAAAGTGCCCAGGCGGATAAGCCAGGCTACCGCTATCTGTTCGAGGTTGGCGTCATACTTTGCGCCGATTTCGATGAGCTTTTCCCGTATCACCACAGCCCTTTCATCGGTGCCTTCCATGATCCTTCCGCCGGCCAGCGGCGACCAGGCCAGCGGCTTGCTGAAGCGCTGCTTGATAAAATCGATCCTGCCGTCGCTTATCGCCGAGGTATTCATCAGGTTGAGCTCGATATGATTGGTGACGATGGGCTTCCTGAGGTAAGAGGCGAGCAGCTGATGCTGGAAGACCGAAAAGTTGGCTACCCCGATGTGCAGCGCCTTCCCCGAATTGACTATCTCGGCCAGGGCCATAGCCGTTTCTTCCGGGTCTGCCAGCAGATCGCTATGATGCAGCAAAACGATGTCCAGGTAATCGGTTTTCAGTCTTTTCAGCGATTCGTCTATGCTTTGACGGATGTTCTTTCCGGAGGTATCGTAAATGTAGAATTTCCCGTTGGAAGATTTCCGGATACCGCATTTGCTGAAAAGGACCAGGTCCTCCCTCCTGAAAGCGTTGTCCCGCATCACCTTCCCGAAGCATTCTTCAATGGTTGAATCGCCATACACACCGGCGTGATCAAAAGTATTTATCCCGAGATCAAGACACAGGCGAACTGTTTGGTCAATTTTTCTGATCGTTTCGCCACCCTCGTCCTGCCACCTCCAGAAACCGTAAATAGCTTCCGAAACTTTTGGTCCTGAATCGCTTAGACTGACTTTCTTCATGGATGAATCGCACAATGGTTTTAATGGCTGCAAAATACCCTATTTTATCAATGGGAAACAAATACTAAGGAAATATGACCTTTTCCGTTACGATCCTGCCGGGGCTGATCAGGCGGGCGAGATAGATGCCGGAAGGAATATTTCCTGCCTCGAGCACGATCTTCCCGTGCCGGGATTCCAGCCCGAATTTCTGGATAGTCTGCCCCGAAAGGCTGACGAGCTCAAGCTGGTCGAAGGGGTCGGTGAGGCTTATATTGATCTTACCCTGCCCGATAATATTGGGAAGGATATAATGTTTGGCGGGAGACCCGGGTCGATTTCCGGCAACAGTCGCGGAAAAGGACGCTATCGCAGAATACTGGAAAGTGCCGTCGAGGTCCAACGCTTTGATCCTGTAGTAATACAGCTCCCCGGGGCTGGTAAATTCATCGTTAAAAGAATAATCCGCAGCTTCCCCGGAACCCTCTTTCCTGGAAACGCTTCCCAGGGCCGAAAACGAAACAGCATCGTTGCTGCGCTGGATCTCATAATGTGAAAAATCCCCGCTTTCCGTAACTGTCCACAGGAGGAGGGCGCCATTATTTTCGCCCGGGATTACCTTGAAGCTTGTAAATCTGACCGGCATAGGAACCGGAGGAGCAATGCGATACAGCGTGTTTGTTCCCCTGCCTACGGCGTATAGCTCCCCGTTTTCACTTTCTCCGAAATCGGCGATACCTGCAACTCCCACGCTTTCGTCGTTGAAGGCGAAGCTGTCTCCTGTTTTTGAAATTAGGTGGATCTTCTTGCTGTAATAGTCGGTTCCGATATAGTAACCATAAAGCTCAGGGAAAGCGCTTCCCCGGTAAACGACTCCGCCAATGACCGACTTAGTGGTATCGGTGATCTCATAATCTTTTACCGGGAACACGTAATCACCTTCGGAATCGCAGTCCTCCTCCCGGTAAGCAGCATTGCCTTCATAGCAGCGCCAGCCGAAGTTAGCCCCTTTCAGATCGCTGAAGACAATAGAATTGATTTCTTCGTAGGCGTTCTGGCCTACATCCCCTATCCATACATCGTTGTTCAGCCTGTCGAAGCTCCAGCGGAACGGGTTTCTCAGCCCGTAAGCATATACCAGGCTATTGGGAAACGGGTTGTCTGCGGGAATGAGATCCGGATTGTTTACATCCAGGCGGAGCAGCTTCCCGAGGTAGCTGCCGGTATTCTGAGCGTTATTGGAGGGATCTCCGCCGCTGCCTCCGTCACCCGTGGAAACATACAGAAAGCCACCGGGACCGAAGTGCATTTCCCCTCCGTTGTGGTTTGAATAGGTAGGGTGGGGAATGGTGATAAGAATGTGCTTTGTACCCATGTCGGCCCGGTAAGGGTCGTCGCCTGTTTCGTATCTCGAAATTTCAAGATTTCCGTCAGGATTCGTATAGAAGACATAGAATCTTTTATTGGCGGAGTAATTGGGATCGAAAGCCATGCTGAGCAGTCCCTGCTCGCCGGTATTCGGAATGCTCCCTATATTGAAAAAGACGCCCCTGTCCACAAAATTTTCATCGTCGGTCCTGTCCAGCACCTTGATCGTGCCTCCCTGCTGTACGATAAACAGCCGGTTGGTGCCGTCGCCGGCATGGACCACCTGGACAGGTTGCTGGAGGCCTGTTGACACGACCGGCCTGGTAATGATTTCGGGAAAGGATTGCGCGCTGCACAGGCTGGCGGGTTCAAGGAAAGCGCAGAAAACAGCCAGGGGACAAAGAAGTACCCTTAAAATTGAGCGGTGTAAGGTTTTCATGATGTTGTTGAGTTTGAAGTTTGAGAAAGTGTGAATATGACAGGCGGCATGCCTGTCGGCACGCATTAGTTTGTGTATGGAGCCATTATAAAAAATCCGGCTGTTTTAACCAAATTTTCGATATATTAACATCTTGAAAAAGATGCTTTTCTGTCCATTTTATGAAGGCGGATAATACCCGGATTACCAATACAAACGATGTCTGATGAAAATTCAATAGAGGAGCTGTGCCATCTGCTGAAAGTAAAAAGGGAGGAGGTGCGCTTCGGAGGAGGCCTGGACAAGCTGGCCGCCCAGCATAAAAAGGGAAAGCTCACGGCGAGGGAAAGAGTGGCCTGCCTTCTCGACGACCAGGAAAATTTTCTGGAAATCGGAGAATTCGCCGGTGACGGCATGTACCCGGAAGAAGGAGGGTGCGCTTCGGGCGGCGTCGTTGCCGGGCTGGGGTACGTAGCAGGCAGGCTTTGTATGATCGTAGCCAACGACGCATCCGTAAAGGGAGGCGCCTGGTTTCCCGTTACAGCAAAGAAAAATCTGCGTGCGCAGGAAATTGCGATGGAAAACCGTATCCCCGTGATCTACCTCGTCGACAGCGCCGGGATCTACCTGCCGCTGCAGGCCGATACATTTGCCGACAAAGAGCATTTCGGACGTATCTTCAGGAACAACGCCCGGATGACATCCATGGGCATTTTCCAGATCTCGGCCGTGATGGGAAGCTGTGTGGCCGGAGGCGCTTACCTTCCGGCCATGTCCGATGAAGCGCTCATGGTCGAAGGAACGGGTTCGCTTTTCCTGGCAGGACCTTACCTGGTCAGGTCGTCGATCGGGGAGGAAGCAGACCAGGAGCTGCTTGGCGGAGCCAGGATGCATAGTGAAATATCGGGCGTGATCGATAACCGTTATCCCGACGATAAGTCCTGCCTCGAAGCGGTGAGGAAACGGATCTCTACCCTTGCCAGGCCGCCAGGCGCGGGGTTTGACAGGATTGAACCGCGTTCTCCCAGGCTTCCGCCCGAAAGCCTTTTCGAGCTGCTTCCGGCCGACCGTCTCAAGCCATACGATACTTTTTTGCTGCTGGATTGCATAATAGATGAAGGGGGACTGGATGAATACAAGCCGGATTACGGGAAATCGCTCATTTGTGCATACGCCAGGATCGACGGCTGGAGCGTAGGGATCGTGGCTAACCAGAGAAAGATGGTGAAATCAGGAAAGGGAGAGATGCAGATGGGGGGCGTTATCTATTCCGACGCCGCCGATAAGGCGGCCCGGTTCATTATGAATTGCAACCAGAAAAAGATCCCCTTGGTTTTTTTCCAGGATGTTACTGGTTTTATGGTAGGCAGCAGGAGCGAGCAGGGCGGCATTATCAGGGATGGTGCAAAAATGGTGAATGCCGTGGCCAACTCCATCGTACCTAAATTTACCGTCATCGTCGGGAATTCCTACGGTGCAGGCAATTACGCCATGTGCGGAAAAGCATATGATCCCCGCCTGATCTATGCCTGGCCTACCGCCCGGATCTCGGTCATGAGCGGCGCCACAGCAGCAAAAACCCTGGTGCAGATACAGGCCGCGACCCGGAAGGCAAAGGGAGAGGAGCTGTCGGCAGAAGAAGAAGATGCCCTCTTGCAGACAATTTCCGAGCGGTATGACGCGCAGCTTTCACCGTATTACGCAGCGGCAAGGTTATGGGTAGACGGCATTATTGATCCGCTCGAAACCCGGAAGGTAATTTCCATGGGCATCGATACCGCCAATCATGCCCCTCTTGAAAACACATTTAATGTGGGTGTTATACAGGTTTAGCATTTTTTATGCGGATATTCGGGGACTTTTAAACTCCTACCTAACACCGAGTATGATCAGGAAAACGTTGTTGCTACTGATGCAGGTTGCCTGGCTGCCCCTTTGCGGGCAACAGACCATGCCCTGGAAAGGATTTGAAAAAGTCAGCTTCGATTTTCACGGGCGGGAAGCCTGGTATGTCAGGCCTGCGGTTGCCCTCGAAGGAAAGCCCTGGGTCTGGCGCGCGCACTTTCCGGACTGGCACACCGATATGGACAGCATTCTGGTCTCCAGGGGGTTTCATATAGCTTATGTAAATACCAATAACCTGTTCGGACATCCGTCAGCCCTGAACGTCTGGGACGATTTTTATGATTACCTGACCTCGGAAAAAGGTTTTTCAAAAAAAGTGGCGCTCGAGGCAGTCAGCCGCGGCGGCCTTTATGCTTACGAATGGGCCAAACGCAACCCTGAAAAAGTGAGCTGTATCTACGCCGAGGCGCCTGTCTGTGATCCGCGCAGCTGGCCTGGCGGAAAGGGAACAGGAAAGGGGGCTTCGAAAGACTGGCAGCAATGGCTTGCGCTGTTCGGGCTGGATGAAGAGTCGGCCCGCGACTTCAGTGATATCCCGCTCAATCACCTGGAAGGACTGGCAGCGTTTAAGGTTCCTGTTTTGCATGTCGTAGGCCCCCGGGACAAAGTAGTCCCCAACGAAGAGAATACCTGGCTCCTGATCGCGAATTATATAAAGGCGGGCGGCCCGGGCACGGTTTATACCCTGTCCAGGAGCGAGCAAAAAAACGACGGACATCATTTTTCAATCGAACACCCCGAAGTTTTTGCAAATTTTATTCAGCAAAACAGCTACCCGGTCAGGCCGTTGCTTCCAAGCGCAGGCTATATCCAGGTAAACGGCGGATTGGGAAAATCCACCGGGAAGTTTAAGACCCTGAAAACAGGAACGGTTGCATTCCTGGGCGGGTCAATTACGCATAACCCGGGTTGGCGGACAAAGACGATCCGGTATTTGCAGGAGCGGTTTCCGGAAACGAAATTTAATTTTATATCGGCCGGTATCCCTTCTCTGGGCAGTACGCCGCATGCGTTCCGTTTTGGCAGGGATGTTTTGAGCCAGGGAGTTCCTGACCTGCTCTTTCTCGAAAGCGCTGTTAATGACCGCGGGAACGGGTTCAGCGAAAAGGCGCAGATAAGGGCCCTGGAAGGGATCTGCAGGCAGGCAAGGGCAAGCAACCCCGATATGGATATTATTCTGATGGCGTTTGCCGATCCGCACAAGAATGCCGATTGGGACGCCGGCAGAGAGCCGGCAGAGGTAACGGTCCACGAAAGAGTGGCCCGGCATTACGGCTTGCCCTACATCAACCTGGCCAGGGAAGTGTATGACAAGATAAAGGCCGGGGAGTTTTCCTGGGAATACGATTTTAAAGATCTTCACCCCTCACCCTTCGGGCAGGAGATTTATTTTGAGGCCATCAAAACATTGCTCAGGGCGCCGGCTCCGCCTGCCGCGCCTGAGGCTTCTCCCGGGCTTATGGATGAGTTTTCGTACACAAAAGCGAATTATGAGGAAATCGGACGGGCAGAGAAGCTGAATGGTTTCAGATACGTAAGCGAATGGAAGCCTTCCGATCAGAAGCCGACCCGGAAAGGGTTCGTAGACGTGCCTGTGCTGGTTGGAGAGCAGGAAGGCGCTTCATTTGAATTCCCGTTTGAAGGACGGGCGGTAGGCATTGCGGTAGTCTCGGGTCCCGATGCCGGCGTGATCAGCTACAGTATCGACGGGAAAAAACCGCGGCAGCTCGATCTGCAAACCCAATGGAGCAACCAGCTGCACCTGCCGTGGTACCTGATGCTCGACGATGAGCTGAAACGGGGAAAGCACAGGCTTAAATTGACCCTGCTGCCGCGTAAAAGCACTTCTGCGACCGGCAGCAGCGCATGCCGGATCGTCTATTTTCTTGTAGCGGACTAATAATTTTTACCGGCCCTGATCAGCGCATCGGCTACCACGAGGTCTTCCGGCGTGGTAATCTTGATGTTTCCATAGTCGCCTTCAATAAGGTGTACAGGATAGCCGGCATCTTCCACGACGCTTGCGCAATCGGTATAAGAGGGTTTGTAAGGTCTTTCGAAGGCACTTTTCATCCATGACACCCGGAAGGCCTGCGGCGTTTGGACAAGCCTGAACTGCTCGCGGTCGGCCGGGGCGGAAGTGTCCCCGGTAGTGAGCTGCCGTATGCTGTCCTTGAGAGGCACAGCCGTCACAGCAGCGCCGAGCCGGGATGCCGCTTCGTAGCTCCGGCTGATAAGAGCGGGCGTTACCAAAGGGCGTACCCCGTCGTGAACGGCTACCAGCGCCTCTTTTTCCGGGATGGCGCCGAGCCCGTTCTTGACCGAATGGAAGCGGGTTGCGCCGCCTTCCACGACCTGGTAAGAGACAGCCGGACCTTTTTCTGAAACGATGTCATACCAGGCCCGGATCTGGGTAGCCGGCAATACAAGGATGATCCCGATATCTCCTGCCGACTCAAACGCTTCCAGCGTATGAAGCAAAACGGGCTTTCCGCAAAGCGGGAGAAACTGTTTCGGGGTTTCGCTTTTCATCCGGGAGCCGTTGCCGCCCGCCACTATGATTGCATATCGTCTCACCTGTATAAGGGGCTATCAGCTACAGTAGTCAGCTATCAACTCTTCGTCGCCGACGGGTTGTACACGATCAAACGCGCTGATAGCTGATTTCTGACAGCTATAAAATAAGCATAACATCCCCGTAGGTAAAAAACCGGTATTTTTCCTTCAGAGCTGTTTCATAGGCTTTCATAATGAGATCATAGCCGCCAAACGCGCAGGCGTTCATCAGAAGGATAGACTCCGGCAGATGGAAATTGGTAAGCAGCGCCGATCCGATTTTAAAATCATACGGCGGAAAGATAAAGCGGTCAGTCCACCCTTCTACCGGCTTGACATGGCCGCTGGCGGAAACCGAAGATTCGATGGCCTTCAGCGATGTGGTCCCGACAGCGCATACTTTTTTGCCGGCGTCCAGCCCTGCGTTGATAATTTTGGCCGTCTTTTCCGTTATGGCAAAATTTTCAGAGTCTGTCTTATGCTTGGTCAGGTCCTCCACATCTACGTTGCGGAAAGTTCCCAGCCCGACGTGCAGGGTCAAAGGGGCAAAGTTGACCCCTTTCAGCTCCAGCCTTTTGGAAATAACTTTGGTAAAGTGCATTCCGGCCATAGGAGCGGCAACCGCGCCCAGCTTGTCCGCGAAAATCGTCTGGAAGAGCTCGCGGTCTTCGGCAGTCACGGCACGGCGCGAAATAATTTCCGGGGGCAGGGGCGTCTCGCCGAGTTCGTTGACCATATTCATGAAGTCATCGTACGTACCGTCATACAGGAAACGGATCGTGCGTCCGCGGGAGGTAGTATTGTCGATCACTTCCGCAACCAGCTCGCTGTCTCCGAAATATAGTTTATTCCCGACCCGGATCTTGCGCGCAGGATCTACGAGGACATCCCACAGGCGCATTTCCCTGTTGAGCTCACGGAGAAGGAATACCTCTATTTTGGCGCCCGTTTTTTCTTTTTGTCCGTAAAGCCGGGCGGGAAAGACTTTGGTATCATTGACAACCATTACATCCCCGTCTTCGAAATAATCGATGATATCGGAGAAAGACTTATGTTCGATAGCGCCGGATTTACGGTGAACTACCATCATCCGCGCTTCTCCGCGCTCTTTCGGGTGGAGCGCAATTAAACTCTGGGGTAGATCAAATTTGAATTCCGATAATTTCATATATGTGGAGCGACTCGACCCTTCGCGGTGCTGCCCTGGTGCAGACTTATGAGAGGTTCAAAATGAATTTTCACAAAAAAATAAGACCGCAAAAATAGTTTATTTTTTTGTTATCTGTGTATAAGAAAGGTTTTTTTTGGACGTTCCGGACCGGTATTATTTTTTCCGGAACGCCGCCGGATGAAGGTAGTCAATAGGCTTCAGCATAACAAATCACAAGGAATAAAGCCTTTGAAGTTTGCAAATTGCCGTCATACGGGCCAAATAGGAATAATCGCACATTACCTGCAATGTATTGCTGTTGGCGATTTGCTGGTTTAAGATAAATAATTTGTTAAATTTGCTGGCGATCAGGAGGTTTGACCCTCTGTTTTTCCTACGTAACAGTATACAAAGAAAAAGTGGATATTTTTGAGAAACTGCGTAATAACTGGGGCGCGATCGGAGCTTCGGTTCAGTTAGTGGATGGTCATCATTATTTTTCATTTCCGAAGCTGGAAGGAGAGCTGGGGCCTAAAATGCGGTTCAAAGGCCGGGAGGTCCTGAACTGGAGCCTGAATAACTACCTTGGCCTGGCCAATCATCCGGAAGTCCGTAAGGCTGACGCCGAAGCTTCTGCGGAGTGGGGGCTGGCCTATCCTATGGGAGCCAGGATGATGTCAGGAAACTCGGATCTTCACGAGCTGTTTGAAAGAGAGCTCGCCGAATTTGTCGGTAAGAAAGATGCTTTTCTGCTGAACTACGGGTATCAGGGCGTGGTCTCGATTATAGAGAGCCTCGTCGATTACCGGGATGTCATTGTCTATGATGCCGAATCGCATGCGTGTATCATAGACGGTATCAGGCTGCATAAGGCTAAGATGGGGACTTATTATAAGTTCAATCATAACGACATGGACAGCCTGGAAAGGAATCTTGTAAGAGCGACCAGGCTTGCGGAGGAGAAAGGAGGAGGCGTCCTGGTGATCACTGAGGGGGTATTCGGGATGTCCGGAAAGGTGGGTGACCTCAGGTCGATCGTTGCTTTGAAAGAAAAATACTCCTTCAGGCTGTTCGTGGACGATGCCCACGGATTCGGGACAATGGGTCCTACCGGGGGAGGGGTCGGAGAGATGCTGGGAGTCCAGGATGGCGTCGACCTGTATTTTTCGACTTTCGCCAAATCAATGGCTGCGATAGGAGCCTTTGTTGCGAGCAATGACCCGGATATCATTATGTATCTGAAGTACAATATGCGTTCGCAGACCTATGCGAAGGCGCTGCCGATGCCATACGTTGTGGCGGGCAGGAGAAGGCTGCAGCTGATCAAGGAACTTCCTGAGCTAAGAGAAAGGTTATGGGAAAATGTCAGGGCGCTACAGGGCGGGCTCGTCGCCCGCGGCTTCGATATCGGTGAAACCGAATCGCCCGTGACCCCTGTATTTCTTCAGAGCGAAGGAGGCGTGCCGGAAGTGACGAGGATGGTACGCGACCTTAGGGAAAATCTAGGCGTATTTTGCTCGATCGTGGTGTACCCGGTAGTTCCGAAAGGACAGATTATGTTAAGGCTGATCCCTACGGCTGCCCATAGCCTTGAAGATGTGGCTTATACACTGGACGCTTTCAGCCTGCTGGCCGGGAAGCTTGCAAACAGGGAGTACCGCTCGGAGGAAGTGAAGCAGGAAGCATAGGCTTTCAGCCTGCCGGATTTAAAAAAAGCCCTCAGGGCTTTTTTTTGCGGGTACGGCGAAGCAGGGCTGGTAAAGAAAAAATAGTTAATAGGCTTATTATCAATAACTTGTGCGTTTTTTCAAAAAAAACGTGGATTATTTAATGTGTTTTTTTGATAATTTCAATTGGTCAATACGTTTAAATTGCTAAATTTCGACAAAAACGCCCTTTTTAGGGAAACAAGCCATTTTTTTCAACTAAACAACCATTAATAATCATGGCAAGATTTGATGAAGTAAAAAATCTAGTTTTGTCTCTAGAAGGAGATTTTGACAAGTTCTATAATAAGAACAATCAGGCTGCAGGTACACGCGTTCGTAAAGGACTTCAGGACCTGAAGAACCTGGCACAGGAAATTCGTACAGAGGTTCAGAATAAGAAGAACGAAGGCTAGCAGACTTCTCTCGCAAAGAAATAATAAGTGCGCATTTGATAGCCCGGTGGCTCCGAATGCGCATTTTATTTGAGCTGCTATACCCGGAATTTTTCAGTATTCATCAGGGTAGCCACACCTACTGTACAGCGTTTCCCCGTTTCTTTATTTTTTATTTCCCCTTTTATTTGCGCCGTATGTTTGACAGGATCGATACTTTCGATCGTGAAGACCGCTTCATAGTCGGTATCCACAAACATAGGCCGCTGAAATTCAAGTGTCTGGCCTAAATACACAGATCCGAAGCCGGGGTAGATCGTGCCCAGCACTTTGGTAAAAATGCTTGCGCCGAGCATGCCATGTATGATGGGTTTTTTAAAAGGAGTGCCCGCAGCAAAGTCCGGATCAAGATGTAAAGGGTTGTTGTCGCCGGTAACAGCGGCAAAATTCTCGACGTCGTTTTGAGAAAACCTGAAATTGTGTGAAAAAGAAGCGCCTGCTTCTGCTTTGATCTCCATTATGTTGTCATTATTCTATTCCGCCCATCCACTTTTTGATAGGCTTATAAAAAACTAAAAGTAGAAGCGCCAGCCCGCCTGTGACCAGGAATACCTGGTTGAACAAATGCGGCATCTGCGCAACATTTTCCTCGTCAAAATTACTGGCAAACAGCCCGGAAATCAAATTTCCCAGCGAGGCGGCCACAAACCATATGCCCATCAGCTGACTTACATACCGTTTGGGAGCAAGCTTTGTGAATGAGCTGAGCCCGACCGGGCTCAGGCAAAGCTCTCCGATCGTGTGCAGGAGATAGGTAACAGCCAGGAATGCAGGTGATACCAGCTGGCCGCTCAGCGCTTCCTCCGCGGCAAACCGCATGATAAAGAAACCCGATGCAAGCAGCAATAAGCCGATGGCAAACTTAACCGGGATGGGCGGGTTGATGTTGCGCTGGGCCAGAAAAATCCAGAGAGCCGCTACGACAGGGGCAAGCGTCACGATGAAAAGCGGGTTGAAATTCTGGAACCAGCTCGAAGGAAATTCAAAATTCCCGATCGTCCGGAATGTGTGGCGTTCGGCAAAGATCTGGAAGGTCGTTCCCGCCTGTTCGAACCCCGACCAGAACAGTGCCGCCGTGAAGAAAAAGATAATGAGAACACCTACCCTTTTCTTTTCGACAGGTGATAGTCCGCCTGCAAGCAGGATATAGAAGAAATAGACGAGCGCTACCGAAACAATGATGACCCCCATCGCCTGGGCGAGCCCCTGAGCCGAGGTGACGTTGATATAGCCCGTAAGCTGAAGGACGGAAAGGAACACGACCAGTAAGGCGACCAGGCCGTAACCGAGCATTTTCTCCCTGCCATTAGCCGATGCGGCGGCGGTATCGCCGACCTTTTTAGCCGGGGGCATTCCTAACCCGCGCAGGTATTTATCACCGGCAAATTTAAACACAAGCAGGCCGAAAAACATACCCACGGCTGCCGCTCCGAAACCGTAGTGCCAGTTTACCTTCTGACCCAGGTAGCCGACAATGAGCATGCCGAGAAAGGAGCCGAGGTTGATACCGATGTAAAAGATGGAAAAGGCAGCATCCCGGCGCGCGCCGCCTTCCGGATAGAGCTCACCTACGATCGAGCTGATATTGGGCTTCAGCAGACCGGTGCCCAGCGCTACGACGGCAAGCCCGGTAAAGAACAGCGCGTTGGTACTGGGAATAGCCAGTATGATATGACCGATCATGATGACAATACCCCCGTAAAAAATAGACTTTTTCTGCCCGAGGATATTATCGGCTATCCATCCGCCCGGGAGAGAAAGCAGGTAGACGGAAGCCGTATATAACCCGTAAATGGCACTTCCTTCCGCTACGCTCAGCGCCAGTCCTCCCCTGACCTGGTCTATCAGGTACATGAGCAGGATGGCACGCATTCCATAATAGCTGAAGCGCTCCCACATTTCGGCAAAGAAAAGTACATACAAGCCTTTTGGATGTTTTTGCGAAATAGTTGTGTCCATATCTCTGGTATAGGTTTTCCGAAGGATTCCTTTTTTGCAAGGTTGGCAGAAGAATGTTCTTCCTTTATCTTGCAATATAGCATAATTGCAAAATAATTTGGAAGCGGCTGGAAAAGTCGCTGAAAACCTCCACAGCCCTATCGGATTAATAGTTAACTTTGAAGCCCCTGCCATAAGGCGGGATACAGGTTGTATGGAACTGATTGCTTTCTATTTTTTTGCAGGTTTGGCCGTCGTTTCCGCGCTTTTCATTCTTTTTACAAGAAACCTGATGTACGCGGCTTTCGGGCTGTTCCTGACTTTCATGAGCGTAGCGGCCCTGTATGTTTTTGCAATGGCCGATTTCCTGGCGGTCAGCCAGATCATGATCTACGTAGGCGGGGTGCTGGTGCTGCTGGTGTTCGGGATCATGCTTACGCACCAGCATAAGGCCGGGCAAAGTACGCAGGCCAATTATGTTGAAGTTGAGAACGGGGGAATGCCGTTCCGGATTATCGTTTCCGTTGCCTTTTTTCTGCTTTTGATAAAAGTGATCACGGGTGCCGATTTTAAACTGGCAGGGAGCTACGTTGAGCAGAAATCAACGCTGCAGCAGCTCGGCATCCATCTTATGACATCCCACCTGCTCCCGTTTGAGATCATAGCCGTGCTGTTGCTGGCAGTATTGCTCGGGGCGGGTTATATGGCGTTTAACAGGATTAAAAATTCAGGATCATGATCCCTGTCAGTCATTTTCTGATCGTAGCCGCCGCTCTTTTCTGCATTGGTCTGGCAGTAGCCCTGACCAAGAAAAACGCGATAGGGGTTCTTCTCGGGCTTGAATTGATGTTGAATGCGGTCAATATCAACCTGGTCGCTTTCAGCAGGCACGACCCGGGGCTGATCCGCGGACAATTGTTTGCGCTGTTTGTGCTGGTCGTAGCGGTTTGCGAAATAGCAATAGCGCTGGCCGTCATCCTCCGGGTTTTTGACCACTATAAGACAATCGACCCGGATCGTATCGATAATCTCAGAGGCTGAATTCTCAGCACGAAGCTACGCTGACGGCTGACTTCCGATAGCTGATGGCCATTTTATGAAGTACAAAATCTACCCTACGCTGCTGAACCTGTATGCCCGTTTCGAGAGAGGACTGGCTTCTGAGCAGGAGCTGCTGGACCGGATCAACCGGGTTCCGATCCCGCAGACGGAAGCCCAGGCAAAGGGCGTATGTTTCGAGGATGCTGTTTTAAAGGGAATCGGCGAGGAGCTGTTCGACCCGGATGTTATCATCAGGTCGCGCGCCTTATTGCCGAAGCCGGTTGTGGCGACGCAGGTATATTGCGAATCGCTGATAGACGAAGTGCTTTTTTATGGCTTTGTGGATGTCCTGGGGCATACGATGGCCGTAGACCTGAAGTCGACGGCAGCTTATACATCCTGCAGGTTTGCAGAAGATCATCAGAACCTGTATCTGCCGGCGTTGTGTAAAAGGAGCGTCCATACCCTGAGATACATCATTACTGATTTTTCCGATGTGTATATGGAAGAATATAGCCTGGATTACGATTTCTCTCTCCAATACAGGCAGATAAAGGCTTTTATAGATTTCCTGGAAACGCATCGCGAACAGATTACGGACCGGCGGATATTCGCATGCTGAGCTCTGTTTCCCAGGAATTTTACTCCTTCATCCAGTCATCCAGCATATCCTTATAACCGGCTAAAAACGTTTCGAATGCGTCGACAAGCGCAGGTATTGCACGGTCCAGTGTGGAAGTATCATTTGTCTTCAATCTCCCTTCGGCGTCCCTGGCTATGTCGGCGATCGCAGTTGCCCCTACTGTGCCGGCGCTTCCTTTGAGCGTGTGCAGGTGGCTCTTGACGGTAGGAATGTCTTTCTGCTCCCACGCCGCTACCGACTCGCTGACCAGGCCGGTCGATTCGTCGATAAAGTCTTCATATACCGACCATACGAGATCGGCGCCGCCGATAGACCTGAGCTGGTCGACAATTTCGCGGTCAAGCACCTCCGGGCCGGCCGCTTCGCCCGTACCTGTCTGATCGCCCGGCTGGCTGCCGGTTTCTCCGCCTCCTTTTTTGGTAAGCTCCGCTACTTTCTGAATGAGCTGCAGCGCCCTGATCGGCTTGGCGAGGTAGTCGTCCATACCCTGCCTGATAAACCGTTCCTGGTCTTCTTTCATCGAGTAGGCCGTCATGGCTACCACGGGCGGAAGCTGTTTTCCGAACCGCCTGCGGAGCTCGGCCGTCGTCTGGATGCCGTCCATATCGGGCATCTGGATGTCCATAAGAATGATGTCATACAGGGCGGAGGAACCCGCCGCCAGTTTTTCGACACGCTCTATCGCCTCAAACCCGCTGGCAGCCGCATCTACGACCGCTCCCGCCTTTTTGAGGATCTCCCCGGCGACCTTCCGGTTTACCGCGTTGTCGTCGACCAGCAGGACAAAAGGCTTTTGATCGCCGAAAGTATTTTCAATTGATTTTTCGCGTTCCCGGCCTCCCGGGGATTCGGGGACCATGCTGGTTTCTTCCGTTTCGAAGGTAAACCAGAACGTGCTGCCTTTTCCCTGGTCCGAGCTTACGCCGATATCGCCTTTCATGAGCTTGCAAAGCTGTTTGGAAATGGCCAGCCCCAGGCCCGTGCCGCCAAATGATTTCCTTGACGAATTGTCCACCTGCGTGAAGGAGGTGAAAAGCATTTTCTGGTCCTGCTCCGAGATCCCGATCCCGGTGTCGCTCACTTCGACCTTCAGCTTAAGCTTCCCTTTAGGCGGCGTGATGTCGGATATCACAATATTTACCTCGCCGTTTTCAGTAAATTTCAGCGCATTGGAAGTGAGGTTCGAGAGAATTTGCAGCAACCGGGTAGGGTCGGCAATGATGTACTTCGGAAGCTCGGTCCGTTTGGTGAAGCGGAGACTGTTGTTTTTGTTTTTTGCCGTCTGTCCGAACAGGGCAAGAAGCTTGGCGATGATGTCGTCGAGCTCCACAGGTACAGGGTGCAGCTCCATTTTCCCCGCCTCTATCTTGGAAAGGTCGAGGATGTCATTGAGAATATCGAGCAGCGTTTCCGACGATCGCTTGATGGTATGCACGTAGTCCTGCTGCTCGGGGTTGAGCCGGGTGCTGCCGAGGAGGTCGATCATTCCGATCACCCCGTTCATGGGAGTGCGGATCTCGTGGCTCATATTGGCCAGGAAGTCTTCCTTGACCTTGAGGAGCCGTTCCGCCTGCTCCTTTGCTTTCCTGAGGTCAAATTCGTTTTGCTTCAATATGGTGATATCGCGGGCCAGCACGGCAATTTCTACCGTGTCGCCCTTTTCGTTATTGAACATCAGCATATTGAACATATACTGGCGGATAGACCCGTCTTTAATCCGGAGCTCCCCTTCTATATTGCGCAGGCCACCCTGGCGCTTCAGCTTCCGGAACGAATCGAGCATCAGCTTCCGGTCGGTAAAGAAATCCGTAATGGGCTTGTTGAGGACTTCGGCGGGCGTATAGCCGGTTCTTTTAAAAACAGACGGGCTGATCATGGTGATGATCCCCTCGCGGGTCATCCTGCAATAGATATCCTGGAGGTTTTCAAAGATCCCGCGGAATTTCTCCTCATTCCGGCGCAGGCTGATCTCGGCTTCCTTCCGGCGGGTGATGTCGCGCGCAATGCCCGATACCTCTTCGATATTCCCTCCCGAAAGGAGGATCGGGTTGAGATGGAATTCCAGCCAGAGTTCGCTGCCTGTTTTCGTGTTGATCTTCATCTCGAAATACTGCGGAATCCCCTTAAAGGTCTGGCGATAATGGTTTTCCAGGCTTCTCCGGTTCTGTATGCCCAGCATCCTCCATCCCAGCTGGGCGCTGTTGCCGCTGGTGACCGTCCGGACATTTGCATTCTGCTCGATCAACTGCAGGTAATTTTTGTTAAAGGAGGTCAGCTGGAGGTTGCGGTTGACCGACCATATCATATGCGAGGTGCTTTCAAAGATAGCGTTGAGACGGGCTGCGAATTTATTCAGCTCTTCTTCGTGCTGCTTCCTTTCGATAGCCAGCGCGATCTGTCCCGAAATAAACTCCAGCAGCTCCAGGTCCCTCCGGTCGTAGGTATTCGGGCTGGTGTAGGATTTCACTCCGATGATCCCGGTGATGCGATCGCCGATGCGGAGAGGCACGCATATCATTATTTTGGGCGTAACGCCATACAGGTACAGGCTGTTGGTGCGGGCGAGCTCCTCGATATCGTTCTCGTACAGGAAAAGCGGCTTGTTGGACGCGATCGCATATTCGGTAACACCGGTTCCGAGCTTTCTGCGGGTAAATCTTACGCTTTTCGGGAAATAGGCGTCGACATAATAGGGAAAGTAAATATAGCTCTCCCTGGCGTCGTAAAGCGCGATGAAGAAGTTGTTGGCGTCGATGATCTTTCCCAGCTCGTGGTGTATTTTCTGATAAAAGTCGTCGAGGTTAGGAGAGTTGATGGTCCAGCTTGCGATGCTGTAGTAAAGGTTCTGCGCCTTTTCTGCACGGTTCTTATCGGTGAAATCGTGCAAAATACACCGGAAAGCGGTCGGTCTCCCGTTGTCATAACGGCAGTTGACGCTTCCTGAAAGGAATATTTTTTTTCCCGACCTGCTGAGGAATACCGTTTCGAAGTCCGGCATGGCCTCCCCTTCCCTGATGCGGTCGAGCTCATGGTAGGTCTGGTCGCGGTGATCGGGGTCGAGCACATCGTCGAGCGTAAGGGAGTTGATCTCCTGGAGATTGTAGCCCAGCACTTCGCACCACTCTTTATTGACAAATATAAACCGGCCTTCGAGCGTGATGAGAAAAATGATATCGCTCGTGTTTTCTACCAGGTCCTGGAGCTGGCTGTTGGACTTGGAAAGAGCCGCTTCCATTCTCCTTCTCCTCGTTATATCATCGCCGACGATCGTGAGGAATTTCTCTTCGTTGTCCGAATCAAACTGCCATACCGAGTTGACCACCATTGTGCGCAGCGCGTGATGCCTGTCGTAGAAGCTGATTTCATTTCGCTCCAGGCGGGTGTGACCCTCGATCCCGTCGGTCAGCAGAAGGCGGATGTCTTCCCGCTGCTCTTCCGGGATGAGAAAATCGACAAAATTCCTGCCCATGAGCTCTTCGGGCGCCCAGCTGGTTTTCCGCAGGAGATAGGCATTCACCGACCTGATATCGAAATTGGTATCCAGCGTGAAGCCCAGCATGTTCAGGTAGGCGAGGGAGGCGTTGGCGGTTTGCCAGGTATGTATATCTGAAATCGTTTCCATGTAAGGCGGATCGCATTAACCCCGTATCGCGATTGAACTCAATTTATTAGCCAATAAATCTAAGAATTAAAACCTATTTTTGTCCAAATATTTGCATAGCCTCTGGTTTCAACCGGGGGAAACATGATGAAAGTAAGAGCAAAAAAACATCTTGGCCAGCACTTCCTCAAGGATATTCCGACTGCCGCAGCCATTGCCGGAGCACTGACCGGGCACCGGGGCTATGACAACGTGCTCGAGATCGGTCCCGGGATGGGCGTGCTGACGCGTCACCTGCTGGAAGATCCCAGGTTCCGGACCTGGGTGATAGAGATCGACCGCGAATCGGTAGAATATTTAGAGAAGCATTACCCGGCGCTCGAAGGGCGGATCATCGAGGGCGATTTCCTGAAATGGCAGCCTGACGGTATGGGCGACGTGTTTGCAGTTATCGGGAATTTCCCCTATAATATTTCCTCACAGATTTTTTTCAGGATACTCCAATACAGGGACAGGGTGCCGGAGGTTGTCTGCATGCTGCAGAAAGAGGTGGCGCAGCGGATAGCCTCACCTCCGGGCAATAAGGATTACGGAATCCTGAGCGTACTATTGCAGGCTTTTTACAGGATCGAATACCTGATCACGGTACCACCCGGCATGTTTGCCCCGCCGCCCAAGGTCCAGTCGGGGGTTATCAGGTTGACCCGGAACGAAAAAACCCGGCTGGATTGTGACGAAAAGCTGTTTTTCTCCGTCGTGAAGACCGCCTTCAACCAGCGCAGGAAAATGTTGCGGAACGCGCTGAAGCCGCTTGGAAAGCCGCTTGGGCGGGATATTCCCGAGAATCGTTTTCTGGACCAGAGAGCCGAACAGCTCGACGTAAGAGATTTTGAAGAGCTGACCCGGCTGCTGTCGGGAGAAGCTATGGACTAACGACCAACCGCACGAAGGTATGTCAACATTTGAGCTAAGCAAGGAATACCTCGAACACGTTAATGAGCTGATAGCAGCCGAAGATCCGGAATCCCTCAGGGCGGAGATGGCGGAGCTCTTCCCGGCAGATATTTCGCTCATCCTCGATGAGCTCGAGACCCAGAAGGCAAGATACCTGCTGAACCTGCTCGATACCAGGCTGGGTGCTGAAATATTGGCAGGCATAGACCGGTCGGAACGGAAAGAATTCCTGAAGCATTTTACGTCCGAAGAGATAGCGCGGTACGTCAATCTTTTCGATTCGGATGACGCGGTGGATTTGCTGAACGACCAGCCTATCAGGGTCAGGGAGGAAGTGATCGCGTTGCTGGAAGACAGGGAGCAGGCCCGGTTCATTCTCGATTTGCTGCATTACGACGAAAACGTGGCGGGCGGTCTGATGCAGAAGGAGCTGGTAAAAGCCAATATCAACTGGACCGTAAACCAGTGTATCGAGGAAATCAGGAAACAGGCGGAAGACGTTCAGAAGGTATACGCCGTTTACGTGGTAGACGACAACAATATTTTAAAAGGGCGGCTGTCGCTGAAGAAGATCGTACTGGCGAATAAGAATACGAAGGTTGAAAGCCTTTACGACCAGGATATGATCTATGTGGAGACGTACCGTCCGGCCCAGGAAGTCGCCGAGCTGATGGAGCGCTATGACCTGGAAGCGATCCCCGTCGTGAACGTACAGGGGCGGCTGCTCGGCAAGATCACCATCGACGACGTGGTCGACGTGATCAAGGAGCTGGCAAGCTCCGATACCATGGCTATGGCCGGTATTACCGGGGATGTGGAGGAAGACGACACGATCTGGAAGCAGACCAGGGCGCGTCTTCCGTGGCTGCTGGTCGGGATGATAGGCGGGATGCTGGCTGCGAAGTTCATCGGCCTGTTCGAGAAAGACCTTTCGCTGGTGCCTGCCATGGCGGCGTTTATCCCGATCATCGGCTCGATGGGAGGGAATGTGGGCATACAGACTTCGTCGATCATCCTGCAGAGCCTGGCAGATAAATCGGGGCTGGATGAATCGCTGGGCCTCAGGCTGATCAGGATGTCGATGGTGGCCCTTATCAGCTCGCTCATTATCAGCACCATTGTTTTTGGGTTCAATATGCTGATGGGAAACGGCTTTCATCTGGCAGTGGTGGTATCGCTGGCTTTGATCGCCGTGATCTTCCTGGCGTCTTTCATGGGAACCGTCACGCCTATTTTACTGGATAAGCTCGGCATTAATCCTGCCGTCGCTTCCGGCCCTTTTATCACCACGGCCAATGACCTGATCGGTTACGGCGTTTATTTCGGGATTGCCCATCTTCTGCTCAAGCTATGATAGCGGTTGTTCAAAGAGTTTCGGAAGCCGAAGTCCGGATAAAAGAGAAGGTATACGGGGCCGTTCAGAAAGGCTTTGTCGTGCTGCTCGGCATTACCCATTCAGACACGAGGGAAGACCTTGAATGGCTCGGCAGGAAAATTGTCGCGCTTCGGGTATTCGGGGATGAAGACGGGAAGATGAACCTGGACCTCGGCGCTGTCGGGGGTAACATCCTGCTAATCAGTCAGTTTACACTCCACGCCAGCACCAAAAAGGGAAACCGTCCATCGTTTATAGAGGCGGCCCGGCCTGAAACCGCCATACCGTTATACGAAGGAATGAAAGCTTTTCTGTCGGCCGAATTGGGGAGGGAAGTGGAAGCGGGAATTTTCGGCGCCGATATGAAAGTGAGCCTGGTGAACGACGGTCCTGTGACGATCATTATAGATTCTAAAAACCGGATTTGAATGGAATTATCGGAAGCACAACGCGAGGTAGATCAGTGGGTCAGGACCTATGGTGTCCGCTATTTTTCGGAGCTCACCAACATGGCAATTCTCACCGAAGAGGTAGGGGAGCTGGCAAGGATCATGGCGCGGACCTATGGAGACCAGTCGTTTAAAAAATCGGACCTGGGAAAAGACCTGGCCGACGAAATGGCCGACGTGCTGTGGGTGCTGATCTGCCTTGCCAACCAGACAGGGGTTGACCTTACGGATGCCTTCAGAAAAAATATGGAAAAGAAGACCGGGAGAGACAAGGACCGGCACAGGGAAAATCCGAAGTTGTAGCACTTACAACCTGCCAACCGCGAAGCGGTGTCATGATTATAGAAAAACATGAAGATCCGATGTCGCCGGAACCCTGAAGGAGCGACATTTCATACAATTGTCATGTTATTGACGCAAGCGCCAGGAAAGAATTTGCCCGTTTTTCCGTGAAATTTGCAGCATGTCAAATCAGAATATTTCGGAGCAGATCAAGCAGGCGCGGAAGCGGGCCGGCCTTACCCAGCAGGACCTGGCCAATGAGACCGGGCTTTCGCTGCGCACGATTCAGAGAATAGAAAAAGGAGACCAGGAAGTAAGCGGCTATAGCTTAAGGCAGATCAGCGCCGCCCTGGAAGTTCCGCTCGAACAGCTCATCCTGCCCAACGTTAACCAGGTAAGGATCGAGACATCTTCCGTTTCTGCGGTAAAGGCGCTTTATTTATCGTCGTTGCTGTTTGTGATCAATCCGCTGCTGGGCATTATCGTCCCGGCTATCCTGAGCTATTCCAGGCCATACAGGGATGCCTTTTATAAGAAGCACTTCAGGTTTATGATTACCTATTTTGTAATCCTCAATATAGTGGTGTACGGCCTTATTGTGCTTTTTGCTCTCAACGCTGTTCTCCGCATCAGCAGGTCTGAAACCTTGCTGTCGTTTATTTTCAGATTCCAGATACCGGCGATCCTCTTTTATTACGTCGGCACCATCGCTTTGATGCTATACCGGTTTTTTACGTTGAGAAGCCGGAGCAGCGAAGCAGAACAGGCAACCGGCTGAAGCCGGGAGCGCCATATTATCCCTCCTGCCGCGGGGATTAAATTCGTGCGTTCGCGGCGAATTTACATGACAATCCGAACTATTAATTCGTGCTTTCGCGGCGAACTGCATAAAGCCAACACCTAACTGCTAACAGCTAAAACCTTTTTACTCACATGAAGTATTTAATGCTGCTATGGATTCCCCTGTTATCCGGCAGCCTGCCCGGACAAACAAAAAATGTAGTAAAGCTCGACGGTAGCACTGTTTCACCGGCCGAAATTGACGAAACAGCAGCGAGGCTCATGAAGGAAGCCAACGTACAGGGCCTGAACCTGGCTGTTTTGAATAACGGCAAAACCGTATTTATCAAATCTTACGGCTTCAGAAACAAGCCTCAGAATGCACTGTCGGACACCTCTACCATTGTATACGGCGCATCCTTCAGCAAGGCGGTGTTCGGATACCTGGTGATGAAGCTTGTGGAGGAAAAGGTGATTGATCTGGACACACCGCTGTATAAATACCTGGAAAGGCCGATTCCCGATTACGAATACTTTTCCGATTTAAAGAATGACGACAGGTGGAAATTAATAACCGCGCGAATGTGCCTGAGCCATACGACTGGTTTGCCGAATGTAAGATGGTTTAATCCTTCAACCAACGAAATGGACTCACTGGGCGTCATCAGGATTTATTTTACGCCGGGCAAAAAATACGCTTATTCGGGAGAGGGATTCAAGCTTCTGCAGTTAGCGATAGAAGAAATCACCGGTAAAAATGTAGATGAGCTGGCCCGTGAAAGAATATTCCAGCCGCTGGGAATGACGAGGACCGGGTACATATGGCATGAGTCTTTCGGAGACGACAATGTTGCCGTGGGACATATGAATAACGGCGGCATAGACTTCAAAAGAAAGCGGACGGTGCCTGTTTCCGGCGGCTCTATGGTAACTACTATTGCAGATTATGCCAGGTTTATAGAACATGTGATGCAGCAGAAAGGAATCAGCAAGAGCAGCTATGAGGAAATGCTGTCGCCGCAGATCGCTATACATTCAAAAACGCAATTCCCGCCGATAACAGAGGAAACGACAACCGAGAATGATGCTATCCGCTTGTCGTACGGGCTTGGATGGGGACTTCTGAATTGCCACTACGGCAGGGCATTTTTCAAAGAAGGGAACGGCGGCCCCTGGAGAAATTACAACATTAACTTCATGGATAAAGGCATCTCCGTCATTATAATGACCAACAGTGAAAACGGAGAGAGAATTTTCCAGGAGCTTCTGGAGATCTTGGCCGGCGATACCTGCATACCCTGGAAATGGCAGGGGTATGTTCCATATAACCAAAAGCCTACTCCTTAGGAGCGTTCTTTTTGACCAGGTTCTCCGTGATAGCGTTGAGCTCCTCTACTTTCTGGGCAAAATCGCCCTTGAGGTATTCCCTGACGGCGTTGAGCTGCTGCATCGCGGTTTCGAGGTTGTCGGGCAGCGCATCCGTCAGCACTTCCCGCAGCCGCTTGGCCAGGGTGGGAGAGAGCCCGTTGGTAGAGATCGCGAGCTTCAGGTTGCCCTTCCGGACGATCGAGGACAGGTAAAAGTCGCAAAGATCGGGCGTATCGGCCACGTTTACCAGCAGGTGGCGTTCAGAGGCCATTCCCTTAATTTCGCGATTGAGGCCTGGAACATTCGTCGCCACGAATACCAGGTCTTTTCCGTCAAGGTCTTCCGGTTGGAAAGCTCTTTTTACCGCCCGGATCTGCGGTTTGGAATGTATCAGCTCCAGTATATCGGCCCGGATTTCAGGCGCTACAAGTGTAATGGCCGATTCAGGAGCATTTGCCAGTATGGCGGTTAGTTTTTCATGTGCGACATAGCCTCCTCCTACTACGAGGCTGTGCAATTTTTCGAGTTTGAGGAAAACCGGAAAAAGAGTGTTCATTCGCTTTCTTCTTCAGATGCCCCGAAAAGGTAATTCTCCAGGTCATCGGCGATGCTGGCATCATGGGAAATGAAAATCTCCTTCGTGCTTTTATTGGATAGCGGCCTCACAGAAGGGAAATCCCGCAGCTGGTCGTCGGTGATAATGTCGAGCTGAAAGGCCCGCGCCGCTATTTTGCTATAAGGAACCTTAAAGAAATCGGACATGTCGCCCGCCAGCGATGGGGTAAGCGGCGTACCGGGATCCGGCAAAAATGTTTTCATGTCCTTTTCAGGCATGAGCGCGTCAAGAACCAGCTGCTCGGCCCGGGCCCGCAAAGAATCTTCGAAAGTATAGGTCGTGTAGAGGCCCAGGGTAGCGGTCAGGAAGAAGATGGAAAAACGCCGCTCGTAGCTGTCGGATTCCGCATTTACAAAAACCCATCCTTTCCCGTTGTAGATAGCCGAGAATCCCAGAAAATCAGGGGATTGGTTGAACACCCGGGCTATTTTGACTTGCTCGGGATAAGGAAGCCGGTGACCTATGATCCTGATCTCTTCCTGTCCCGACGAGATATCGGCAGTTTCACCTGCCGGCTCCAGCTCCCATTCGCGTCTCAGCAATTTGTCGAACAGCTGCCGGGAGATGTCACGGTTGCTTTCATCGTTAATTACATAAATCATACGGTCGCCCCGTACTGAAAAATCAAGTCCAAGCTGATTTTTAGGTTGCTTTTTGGCCATAAGGAAAGCTAAGCATTACACAAACAAATATACATGTAATCCTGTCGCAAATCAATTGGCCTGAGCGTCCTTAGCCTATAAATTGAGCTCACGATAAGGGTTTTAATTAATTTTTCCAGGAGAGGGTATTGATCAGCTCCATCATGTCTGTCTTCAGGTAGTCGATTACCGGGGCCAGGGAGTCGCCTTTATCGGCGGCGGGAAAGTAAATGGCGCCGCGCAGAAAATGACGGGTAGAATCGGTCGTATAGAACTGGTAGGGGCTCGGAACGTCGCCCAGAAGGCGGAAGACCGTCACGGTTTTTCCTTTCGGCGTTACCAGCACCTGTTCCTGTATCGCGGTAGCATGGGTCTGGTGCTTGGCAGCCAGCTTATAGCTGTCGTCGATATATTCCTTCAGCAATTGCGGGTTATTGCGAACCTTCTTGTAAGTCAGCTGGATGTTGGCTTTGTATTTCGGATAATCAATGAAAATCCAGTCGGGCTCCGACGGTGCGAACGAATCCGGCAATACCCGGGCATATTTGGAAATGAGGAAAGTATAAGGGTGCTTGTCAGGCACGGTTACATACGAATGTGCGGGCAGGTCGATCCGGGGGTAGCCCTTGGGCTTCGGGACGTACCCCTCGCTGCCTGAAGAAAAGCAGCCGTAGTTCAGGCCCGCCAGCAGCGCGACGGCAAAGACAAACGCGAAGAAGGATGTTGATCTGGTCAACGCAATAAAAGTTATTTTAACAGCCGGCAGCCATTTCACGGAAACCACGCAGGAGGAGTTTCCGGTGAAATGGCTGCCGGCCGGACTTTCTATTATTATTTCCCGATCATTTTTCCAAGGCTTTTGCCAAGCACGGCATAGGCTTCCTGGATACGGGTGCCGGTGTCGTAGTCGTACCCGCCGAAAGTTCTCCCCGGCGCGTTGACAAACGAGATGGTGGCAACGGGATTAGCGGGATCGTCCGTTTTGACGATGAGGGCTTCCCCGTCGATCCTGGCATTCTTCCTGGCGACATAGACGTTGAAACCGGGTTCGGTAAAGGTCGTCCTGATAACCAGGGTGTATTTGGCGGAAGGATTCGAGCCTACCTGGATCCCCTGGGAATGCTTATTGAAAAGCTCTTCAAACTGCGGCTCAAAACGTTCCTGCCGGTCGCTTACCCATGACTGGGCCCATTTATCGCCTCTTCCTGCCTCTTTCTCATTGTATTCGGCGGTTTTTTTGGCTATATAATCTTCTTCCCGCTCAAATTTCCCGATTCCCATCGGACCGTACTGGTAGGTGACGTTAAGGGTCTTTTCCCCTTCGAGGGCCTTCAGGTCTCCCTGGGTTAGCTTAAGCTTCTGCGCGTAGGAATATTGTATCCCGGCGAACAGCGCGAGGACGGCAAAAAAGGTTTTTAACTTGGTGTTCATTTCCGGTTTCTGTGATTTAGATTAGATTCGGACAAATGTAATCAATTTCGTATATACGATATTTTCCGTTCGCTAAAGAACGCTCTTTGACGACGAATGCGTCTCTATGACGATGAATCTTTAGCGAACGGAAGCTTGCAGGAAACAGGAATTTACTCAACGGTAACGGATTTGGCCAGGTTTCTCGGCTGGTCGACATCGCGGCCTCTCATCACGGCGATGTAGTACGACAGCAGCTGGAGCGGTATGACGGAAAGCAGCGGGCTGATCATTTCATGCGATTCAGGGATTTCGATCACGAAATCCACCATTTTCGGGATCAATTCGTCGCCTTCGGTCACAATAGCGATGACACGGCCTTTGCGTGCTTTCACTTCCTGGATATTCGACACGATTTTTTCATAGGAGCTGTCGCGGGTAGCGATGAATATGACGGGCATGTCTTCGTCGATGAGCGCGATCGGTCCGTGCTTCATTTCTGCTGCCGGGTAGCCCTCGGCATGGATATAGGAGATTTCTTTAAGCTTGAGCGCCCCTTCCAGCGCTACCGGGAAATGTAAGCCTCTGCCCAGGTAGATAAAATTGCGGGCATACGTGAAGATATAGGCGATCTCCTTGATCTTTCCGGCATTTTCGAGTACCTGGCCTATCTGCCCGGGAAGGGCTGCGAGGCCTTCCAGCAATCCGGTAAAAACTTCGTCCCTGATGGTGCCTTTATGCCTTCCCAGCGCAATGGCCATCAGGGTAAGCACCGTCACCTGGGAAGTGAAGGCTTTGGTGCTGGCCACTCCTATTTCAGGGCCGGCATGGGTATAGGCTCCTGCATGGGTAGCCCGCGCTATAGACGATCCGACGGCGTTGCATACCCCGAATATGGTAGCGCCCCGTTCCTTTGCAAGCTCTATCGCCGCCAGCGTATCGGCGGTTTCGCCCGACTGGGAGATCGCGATGACCACGTCGTCGTGGTGAATGACCGGGTTCCTGTACCGGAATTCGGAAGCATATTCCACCTCCACATTGACCCGGGCCAATTCTTCAAAAAGATACTCGGCGACGAGTCCGGCGTGCCAGGAAGTGCCGCATCCCACGAGGATGATGCGCCTGGCCTCTACCAGCTTGTCGAAGTGGCCGGTGAGCCCGCCGAGCTGAAGCATACCCGTCGCAGGCTGTATCCTGCCGCGCATGCTGTCGGCCACCGAACGGGGCTGCTCGAAGATCTCCTTTAGCATGAAATGAGGATATCCTCCTTTTTCGATAGCCTCCAGCTCCAGCTCGATCGTCTGTACATAAGGCAGCTTTTCGGTATTGTCGAGGTTGACGATTTTAAGTCCGTGAGCGTTCACAACGGCTATTTCGTAATCGTCGAGGTACACGACATTTTTGGTATACTCGACAATCGGCGTAGCATCGGAAGCGAGGAAGTATTCCCCGTCGCCGATCCCGATCACAAGGGGGCTTCCTTTCCTGGCGGCAATGAGCTGGTCAGGGGCATCCTGGCTTAAAATGACAATGGCATAGGCGCCCACCACCTCCCTGAGCGCGATCCTAACGGCTTCCTCCAAGGGCTGACCGGTTTCTTTCCGGATGTCCTCGATAAAATGAATGAGCACTTCGGAGTCGGTGTCGCTCAGGAAAACGTGCCCCTTTTTCTCCAGGCGCTGCTTAATGGCGGCATAGTTTTCGATGATGCCGTTGTGGATCAGCGCCATTCTCCTGTCGGAAGAGAAGTGCGGGTGCGCGTTGACGTCGTTGGGTTCTCCGTGCGTTGCCCAGCGTGTATGACCGATCCCGATCGTAGCGGTCAGACCGGCTGCGGAAGCCTCCGCCTCAAGGTCTGCCACTTTGCCCTTTTTCTTGAAAATGTTCAATGATCCATTTTCGAATACCGCCACGCCGGAGCTATCGTAGCCCCGGTATTCGAGCCGTTTTAAACCTTTAATAATTAAGGGGAAAGAAGGTCTGTCTCCCAGATAAGCAATTATTCCACACATAACGTTTTTTTTAAAAAAAATTAATAAGTAAGCTGTCTAAAGTCCAAATAAAGGCAGCAGCATATTTGCATCCAAATTAAAGTGAGGCGGGTACGTACACTATTCAAAAATTTACTCCTATAATACAAAACATGCCAGAGGTGGCGGCTTATGTTAGGGATATGGTTTGGAAACGGCCTCGAATTTGATGAGATAATCCCCTCTGGCTTAGCGCTTCTCTCTTCACAATACTTTTATCTCCGCAGCTTTGATTGAAAAATATATTTACTTAATTTTGCAGTCCGAATTTTTTTCGGGATGAATAACAATGGTTTCTTATTTGAAATTGTTAAAAATCAATCAATTAAATGCCTACTATTTCACAATTAGTCCGTAAAGGAAGAGAGAAACTGACGTGGAAGTCCAAGTCTCCGGCTCTGGATTCTTGCCCTCAGCGTCGTGGGGTGTGCACAAGGGTGTACACGACCACCCCCAAGAAGCCGAATTCGGCTTTACGTAAAGTTGCCCGTGTAAGGCTGTCAAACCAGAAAGAGGTGAACGCCTATATCCCGGGAGAAGGTCATAATCTGCAGGAGCACTCTATCGTACTGGTACGCGGAGGCCGGGTAAAAGATTTACCGGGTGTGCGTTATCACATCGTACGTGGTGCCCTGGATACGGCCGGTGTCAACGGCCGCAGGCAGCGTCGTTCCAAGTATGGTGCCAAACGTCCGAAACCGGGACAGGTTGAAGCACCGTCAAAAGGTAAGAAGAAGTAAAAGCAATTCTCTCAGGCATTATAGTGAATTAGTAATTTTCTATAAAGGGAAGTAATCCTGGAATCAGGGTGAAAGAGTTGCCAAAACGAAACCTAATTTCAAAACATCATTTTCAGCAATGAGAAAGGCAAAACCAAAAAAAAGATATCTGTTACCAGATCCTAAATTCCGTGATGTGCAGGTTACCAAGTTTGTGAACAACCTGATGTACGACGGTAAAAAGAGCCTGGCATATTCTATATTCTACGACTCGCTGGCTGTTGTGGAAAAGAAAACCAGCGAAAACGGGCTTGAAGTATGGCGTAAGGCGCTTAACAACGTGTCCCCGTCTGTGGAGGTGAAAAGCCGCAGGGTGGGCGGCGCTACTTTTCAGGTGCCTACCGAGGTACGCCCGGAGCGTAAGCAAGCCCTGGGGATGAAATGGCTGATTAACTATGCCCGTAAGCGCGGCGAAAAAACCATGGTGGACCGTCTTGCAGCCGAGATCATAGCGGCTTCAAAAGGCGAGGGCGCCTCAGTGAAAAAGAAAGACGATACGCACAGGATGGCAGAAGCCAACAAGGCATTCTCGCACTTCCGCCTGTAATCGTCTGCAATGCATATATTCAGAAGAAGCCTCCGGAAACGGGGGCTTTTTTTATTCCAAACGATCTGCTACCCGGCGTATCCTGTCAGACAGGTCGGTTAATGCGTCCTTAAATTGTTTGCGTTCCGCTTCCGTAAAGCCGCCCGGGCCGCCATTGCCGTCAGAGTCGGCTAATTTGTTATATATCCAGCTTGCAGATTTTCCAAAATACTGTTGAGCGATTTTGGCCCAGCTGATTTCCAAGGCTATATCCTCTATCTGTTTTTTGGTTGGTACTGCCTTTCCTACTGTTCCCATAGTTTTTAAATTTTATATGCCCGCCTTTATCAAAATATTGGTTGAAGTCTTATTTGTATAATAACCTTTCAAATAATTCTCGTATCCACCATTCCAATTCTATAGACGGGTTATGCCTGATTTTATTAAAATTCCTGATAGCCTCTATTAATTCTGTTTCCTGTTCAGTTAGTTTCATAAATCCTTTAGCTTAAGTATGAGTATAACCAAATATACTGTGGGTTTCCACAATTTCCAAAAAATCACAACCACGATGAAAAAATGGCTCCATCGATATTCCGGAGACTTTCCAACCAAATCGCAGCCTGTCGTATCCTGGAGGTTACCGGAGGCGTTTAGCCCCCGGGGACTTTCACTTAGTTACTGCTATCTGTATGAGAAAAATCAATACCCTCCGTTTTGTAGTATGGGCATGGGGAATGCTGTATGCCCTGCCGGGAACATCCCAAACTGGTCCTCATCAGTTCCTATTGGGAGCCGGAACGGCTTCATCTCGTCATTTCGAAACCATCGGCGTCTGGAAAGAGAGACTTGTCGGAGCAGGCAGCACGACTGTAAACTCTTCAGGAATCTATCATCTCGGCTACCGGTATACAGGAGCAGGGAGGCATTCGTTTGGTATACTGCTGGTTGGTGAAAGACAAAACGTAAGGAAAACCGGCGGAACTCAGGATCCCGAAGCTTGGAAAAAGTATATAGCCCGGAAAGACATCTATCTGGCTGTGTTGCCGGACTACCGGTACAGCTGGGGGCTGCGACCCGGCGGCAGGTGGTATTCAGGAGCAGCTGCGGGAATTTCCCGGCATCAGCGAAAGGAAATGCATAACGACTTCAGTTTGGAGAAAGAGGAATATAGCAAAACTATATTTGCTTACCAGGTGACAGCCTTAGGGATGGAGTTCGGTAAAAAGCTCGGCGGATATATAGAGCTGGGCTACGGATACAAGGGCGTCTTGTCGGCAGGCGTAAAGTACGGATTCTGATAGAAGCTTACCGACAAAAGAAGGCCCGGCATTCAGTTTTCCTGAATGCCGGGCCTTCTTTTGCTATAAAAAACAATAAAAAATTGTTGCAGTTATAAATTAATTTTTACATTTGTTCATCATAACCAATATGTAGGGCATAATGAGAGAAGATTTAAAGACAATTACGCTTGTTGACCAGCTTGAGGAAAAGCTTTTGCAATACATTCAGAGCTCGGATCTGAAGGAGGGTGATCCGCTGCCTTCCGAGTTTTTTTTCGCCGAGAAGTACAACGTCAGCAGGAACCTTGTACGGGAGAGCCTCAGCAGGTTGAAAATGCTGGATGTCATTGAATCCCGCAGGAAAAGAGGGATTGTAGTGAAGGAATCCAATCCTATGGCCAATTTCGTCAAGGTGGTCAAGCCCAATCTTCTGAGCGAACGCTCCATGCTGGACCTGATAGAGCTGCGTTGCGCGATGGAGATCGGCATAGTGCCGATGATATTCCGGAACATCACGGACGAAGACATCAACGACCTGGAGGCGATCGTCAATAATGAATCCTATTCCAACGGGTACCGGGTCGGACCCGAAAGCGAAGCGAAGTTCCACACCCGGATTTACAAGATTGTGAATAACCAGGTCCTGCTCTCTTTCCTCAACGTGGTAGTGCCGATTTTTGCCTATACCAGCAGCAATTTCTCACAGTACGAGAAATTTACCGAAGAGCTGAAAAAGGCGAATAAAAACGTCAACCATAAAGATTTACTAAAGCATTTGAAAGACAGGAACGAGGAGGGGTATAAGGTTGCGATCGAACATCACCTGCTGCCTTATGTGAACTATGTTCATGCTAGGAAGCAGACAATTGGCTAAAAAAAAATGAGCGAGGATGGCGGTCCTCACTCATCAAAATAGATTACCTATTCTTAACTCAAACAGATAAAATGCAAAGTTATGAATTCCCGTTTACTTTCAAAAGTCCCCCGGGTGCCGGGGGCGCATCCGGTTTTCCGAATGCTTCTTACCCTGCTGTGCTGCATGACCGCGTATGTGCTGTCGGCACAGCCCGTACAGGTAAAAGGCAAAGTAACCGACAGTCACGGTGAGCCCCTGATAGGGGTTAATATTTTAAGTGAGCAATCAGGAACAGGTACCATTACCAACCCCGAGGGTTTATTTGAGTTGGCTGCCGAAGCCGGAGACTGGCTGACTTTTTCCTTCATCGGCTACACGGCGCAGCGTATACAGATAACGAACCGTTCCGAGCTGTCTGTCGTGCTCGAGCAGCAGGCCAATGCCCTCGACGAAGTGGTGGCTGTAGGCTACGGTCAGCAGTCCCGGCGCTTTGTGACCGGCGCTGTCTCGAAGATTACGCCCGAATTGATCGTAGACAGGCCCGTTTCCAATGTGGTTTCCGCCTTGCAGGGGAAGGTGGCAGGCGTCAATATTTTCAGCCAGAATTTTGCGCCGGGTTCCACACCCAATATCCGGATACGCGGCGGGTCGTCTATCAACTATTCCAATAACCCCCTGGTCATTATCGACGGCGTTCCCAGATCGATGACCGACATAAATCCCAATGACATCGAGTCTATCGAAGTATTGAAAGATGCCTCTGCCACCGCCGTATACGGAGCCAGGGCCTCAAACGGGGTTGTTTTGATTACTACCCGTAGAGGTAAGGTAAGCCAGAGGCCTGAGATCGTCTTTCAATCGAGCATGAGCTACCAGCAGCACCATAAAGGCTACCCGCTGGTGAGCGGGGAGGAGTTCATCCGGTTGATACGGACCAATGCGGTAGGCTCCCCTTTTGAAAGCACGCTGTACGAAGACGGCCCTGCCAGCCACGTCAATGGCGACCGGTCGGTCTTTACGCCGAGATGGCTGGAAGCAGGGGAAGCCGTTCCCGCCGGATGGCAGCAGATGACCGATCCCATCTTCCCGGATAAAACCATCATATTCCAGGAAAATGACCCGGTCGATCTTTTGTTCAAGCCAGGCTTATGGCAGAATTATCACCTCGGAGCCACGGGTGGATCCGAAAAAATACGGTATGCCGGCAGCGTCGGGTATACCAGCGACAATGGGACCGTAGCGGAGACCGGCTGGACCAGGCTGAGCATGGCGTCGAACGTGGACATCGATATAACCGACAAGCTGACATTCTCTTCAGGGGTGGGTTATACCAATACCCGGAATCCTACGGAATCATCATGGGTCAATTCGATAGGAAGGCAGCTGATCATGGCGCCGACCTGGCGCATAAGATACGACGACGGAACGCCTGTGCCCGGCTTCAATGCGACTGCAACCCCGCCCCCGTTCTGGCGCGAAACCCGGGATTACGATCAATACCAGACAAGGCTCAATCTTGACGGGAGCCTGATATTCAGGCCATTGGAAGGATTGATGCTGAAGGGGAACGCATCTTATTACAGGTCGGATTTCGAAGACGAGTATTTTGAGAAATCGCACTTTTTCGCCCAGAACAGGAATGCCTATACCAACCAGAATATAGGCCAGACCCGGCAATTGGAGGCTATTGCCTCTTACAATACCAAGATCGGCGGAAGCCATGACATCTCGTTTATGGCCGGCATATCCGATCTCTTCATATCATCAAGAGAACTGAGCCTGAGGGCCGACGGGGGCGCTACCGATATTATCCCTACACTGAATGCCGCTCCGAACAAGATAAACGCTTCTTCAGTTAAAACCGAAGAGTCGCTGATCGGGATGTTCGGCCGGATCGGTTATATTTATGAAGGAAAGTATCTTTTCCAGGCCTCTCTGAGAAGAGACGGCTCTTCCAAGTTCGGAGCGGGAAAAAAGTGGGGCTATTTTCCCGCGGTCTCTGCCGGATGGATTGTGAGCGAGGAGCCATTTATGAAAGATGTCGCGATGGTTGATAATCTTAAGCTTCGTGCCAGCTATGGTTTTACGGGCAATAACGCTATCGGTCCCTATACAGCCCAGGGGGCGTATAGCAGCGTACGCTATGCGCGTCAGGCAGGTCTTCGCGCCACTGCCATTCCCAACCAAAACCTGGGCTGGGAAAGGACGGGTCAGCTCGACGCAGGCATCGATGTGGGGGCTTTCAGGAGGAAGCTGAATATCTCCTTTGACTACTATACGAAAATAACCGATAACCTCCTGTTCAGCAATCCTTTGCCCAATACTTCAGGCTTTTCTTCCATTACCACTAACATCGGCTCTGTAAAATTTTACGGAGTGGATCTCAGCGCGGAAGGGACGCTTGTGCAAACAGCGGATTTCAGCTGGAAACCGCGGCTTATTTACAGCCTGAACAGAAATGTCGTCCTGAAGCTTCCTGAAAATGACCGGGATAAAAACCGGATCGGGGGGTATTCCGTTCCGGGCGGAGACGACTTCGGCGGCATAGCCGAGGGAGAGCCGCTCAACAGCATCATCGGTTACAAGGCAGACTACATTATTGACAACCGGCAGCAGGCTGAAAATGCCCGTTATGACGAGCTGGCCCTGGGGATCAGCCTGGAGGACGGGACGGCCGTCAAAGGCAGGAAATTCCCGGGCGACTACGAATGGGCAGACCGCAATTCCGATGGTATTATCAATGAATACGATCAGTTTGTGCTGGGATATACCGTTCCGCATACTACGGGAGGTTTCGGTAACATGTTTTCATGGAAGGGTTTTGCCCTGGATATTTTTGTGGATTTTGCCCTTGGGCATTCTGCCATGGACAGGTACTGGATGTATTACAACAGCAATGCATTTGTAGGCAGGACCCGTCCGACAAAATATGTGCTGACGGATTCGTGGGAGAAAGAGGGCGACGCCGCTACAGCTTCCCTGCCTAAATTCTATGTGCAGGACCAGGGTATGCAATCCAATTATTACCGGGACAGCGACCAGCGGACCTGGAAGCTGAACTACCTGTGCCTCAGGGAGGTAAAGCTTTCGTATGACCTTCCTCGTAGCTGGTTAAACCGGTCAGGGATCAATAGCGTCAATATATTTGTCGCAGGCAACACCCTGGCTTACTTTACGAAAGAACGCCACGCCAGGGAGATCAATCCCGAATGGGGAACGACCAACACCTATGACGCCGGGGCAGGGTATCCGGCGGTAAGAAAATTCAATTTCGGACTCAGAGTGGCACTATAAAAGGAATTACACCGATGAAAAAAATAACAATGTTAGGCTTGTCGATGGCGCTCCTGGTCGGCTCTTCCTGCTCGAAGATTGAGCTGGCCCCGATCAGCACCATTGCAACAGGATCGATGTGGCGGACGGCCGACGATGCGCTTTCGGCGAAGATCGGGATGTACAATCTGTTCAGAACGGCGTTTGCAGACAATTACCAGTGGTATACCGAATCCCGCACAGGGTTCTATACCTTCGGAAGGTCGTTTTACGAGCGCTACAGGGCCCATTTCGACAACCGCCTGGATGCGGCTTCCCTGGGTTCGGACTGGAATGACTTCTATACGTTGATCAACCAGTGCAACCTGATCCTGAAATATGTTCCGCGTATAGACTTTACCGATGCGCAGCAGCAAAACCAGATTTTGGCTGAAGCCTATTTTATCAGGGCCTACACCTATTTCTGGCTGGTGAGAATATGGGGAGAAATCCCGGTGCTGACCGTCCCTTTTGAGTCCGACGACCAGGAAAACCTGTATCCCGTCAGGGATCCTGAATCAATGGCGTGGGACCTGATTAAAAGTGACCTGGCGCAAGCTGAATCGCGGTATCCGGCCGGGCGGACCCAGCCGGCTTATCTGGCGAATCCCGGCGCGATCCTGATGCTGAAAGCCGATGTTTATTTATGGCTGCACAAGGTAAGAAAGGAAGCAGGAGCGCTCGCGACGGCCGAGGCTGCTGTTAATTCCGTTTTATCGGGCCAGTCTTACCAGTTGGAAAGCAGCTTCAGAGCGGTGTTCAGGAATGAATCAAACCGCGAGAATATTTTTACGATCTATAGGGAAGCGGAGGAAAGCGGCAGCAGCTGGTTTAACCTTACCATCTGGCGGGATGGGGATGTGCCGGTACAATATCATAACAACCCGGTGCCGGTAGGAGCGGACAACGTATACGCCTTTTCGGACCTTGCCTGGAACCTGCTGTATGAGGATCCGGCAGATCAGAGAGCCGTTGAAACGATAGACAGCCTGGTCATTCCTCCCAACAGGGTTTTTCAATGGGGCGTGAAATATTCGGGCGAATATACAAGCCAGAGAAGGTGGGACCAGGATCAGCATGTCTACCGCTTTGCCGAAACCCTGATGTTTAAGGCGGAAATAGAGAATGAAAAAGGGAATTCCGCTTCTGCGGTTGAGTTTATCAACCGCGTGGCCCAAAGGGCCTACGGGAAAAGCGCCTACTATGATGCCGCCTTGTCGAAAGAAGAGGTCGATGAGGTGATATTGAAGGAAAGAGCCAAGGAGTTCTTTTTTGAGGGAAGGTACTGGTGGGACCTGATCCGTTTCGGTAAGGTTTTCGAAAAAGTACCGTCTTTGAAGGGCCGCGAAAATGAACAGAATGTATTGCTGTGGCCTGTGGCTTACAATACGATCAACAGGAATAACAAGATCGTTCAGACTCCCGGGTATTAGCAGCTTCTAATAATTTGACACATGAAGATCATAAAAACAGCCGTATACTTATTCATATTGGTTTTCCTGGTGGGTTATTCCCGGACAGGCACCGCGCAGGCTGCCCGCGACAGCATACAGGTCAGGAAGATCTGGAGCAACGGGTTTCACAATGCATTTACTTCTCTCCTGTATTTTGACAAGTATTTCTACTGCTCTTTCCGGCAGGGAAGCGGCCACGTAGGCGGAGATGACGGAGTCGTACAGATCATCCGGTCGAAAGACAGGGTAAACTGGGAATCTATAGCCGTGCTGAAAAAAGAGGGCTATGACCTGAGAGATCCCAAGCTATCCGTCACGCCCGATGGCAGGATCATGGTCATCATCGGCGGCTCGGTTTATGACAACCGGAACCTGGTGAGCCGGCTTCCCCACGTATCTTTCTCCAACCGCTCGGGCAGCAATTTCTCGCATCCGCAGCCCGTCAGCATAGATTCCCGGATAAAGACCGATACTGACTGGCTATGGCGGGTAACCTGGCACGGAAAAACGGGATACGGAGTGATTTACAGGTTGCCCCGGAAAATTTCCCTGGTAAAGACCACCGATGGTATCAGCTATGAACTGGTAAAGGATTTCGAGGAAGTGGACCAGGATCCGAATGAAACCACCGTCCGTATCGCCCCGGGCGGGGAAATGTTCATGATGGTCAGGCGGAGGACGGGGAAAGGGCTCTGGGGAAGGAGCATGCCGCCTTACCGGGATTGGAGCTGGACGGATACGGGGATCGATTTCGGCGGCCCGGACTTTGAAATGGTCCGCGATGACCTTTTTATTGCCGGAACAAGGGTCTATGAGAAGCCCGTTTACACCGGTATTTACCTGGCCGATAAAAAGGGACGGTTCCGGAAGATTTTCCGGCTGCCGTCGGGAGGAGATAACAGCTATCCCGGGTTTGTAGTGGCAAAGGACAGGATATACATGTCCTACTACTCTTCGCATGAAGGTAATGCTTCGGTTTACCTGGCGGAGATACCGATGTCTGTTATCGATGAAGCTTTAAGCGCTCCTCCCGTTATCGAATCGGGGATGATATGGGATCAGGCGCCGCATAACGCGTTTACGGACCTGGCCCGCTTCAAAGGTAAATTTTATTGTGTATTCCGCGAGGGAGGCTCGCATGTGAGCGGCAACGACGGCAGCATCAGGGTCCTGGCTTCGGACACCGGTGGGGAGTGGGCGTCCGCTGCCCTGATCCGGGAAGAAGGGATCGATCTCAGGGACCCGAAATTGTCCGTCAACCCTGACGGCAGGCTCATGATCATGTGCGGAGGCTCTAAATACGAAGACAAGGCGGTCAGGGAATGGCATACCAGGGTCCTTTTTTCGGAAAACGGTATCGACTGGACGCCGCCGATGCGGATCACCGGCGTCCCTTCCAACAACTGGGCTTTCGGAATTACATGGAAGTCGGATACCGGGTTTATAGCGCCAAGGATATGCAGGACCGATCCTCAGACCATGCAGGTAGATCAGACGGGTACTCAGATAAAAGTGTACAAAACATCGGATGGGTTGAATTATGAGCCGGTAAGCGAAGACATAACCGCCGGTAACTTCGAATGCGGCAAAGGGTGCGGAGAAACCTCCATCAGGTTCAGGGACGACGGATCGATGGTGATCCTGGCGCGTCTGCCGGGCAAGGGGAAGTTCCTGTTCGGAGCACCTCCCTACGAAAAAGGATTTACTACGGCAGACATCGATCACGGTATGGGAGGACAGGCTTTCTTACCGCTCGAAAACGGGTACTGGCTTATCGGGACGAGGGAATATGCATATGAAAGGCCGGGCGGCAGAGCCGGCACCGCCACTGTCCTGCTGGCGGCAGACGAAAACGGTATTTACAAAAGAGTAGCCGAGCTTCCTTCCGGCGGAGACACAGCCTACCCGGGCATGTTGAAATACAACGGGGAATTGTGGATGTCGTATTATTCTTCGCACGAAGGGAAATCAGCCATTTACATGTCCAGGATTCCGCTTGCAGGGCTACGGCCGAGATAAGAGCACCAAAATATCAGAGCATGTTAATACGATCACTAAAGATTCTGGCGGCTTTCACAATGCTGACAGGTTGCACAGTGCAAAAAAAACCGCGATACGATATCATTCTCTGCATCGGCCAGTCCAACATGGCTGGAAGAGCGGCGATGGCGCCTGCTGATACAGTCCCGTTGCAGCACGTGTTTTTATTCAATGAAAAGGATGAGTGGGAGCCGGCAAAGAACCCCTTGAACCGGTATTCTACCATTCGCAAGGAGATATCCATGCAGCGGCTCGGACCGGCCTGGACTTTTTCGAAAAGCCTCGTCGATGCATATCCCGGGAAAAACTTCGGACTCGTGGTGAATGTGCGGGGAGGAACGTCTGTAGACCTGTGGAGAAAAGGCAGCCATTACTACAACGAGGCCGTCATAAAAGCGCTCAAGGCTCAGAAAACGGGTACCATCATAGGCGTCATCTGGCACCAGGGTGAGGCCGACAGGAATAAATGGGAAGGCTATACCGGGAAATTCTCTGACATGATCGCGCATTTGAGGCAAGATCTGGGGATCCCGGATCTGCCGGTCGTGGTGGGGGAAATCGGGGATTGGAAAGGCAACTCCGGGTCGGTCAACGGGCAGATCCGGGCCATCCCGGGTAAGGTCCCTTTTACGCGGTGCGTGAGTGCAGACGGGCTGATGCACATGGGAGACACGCTCCATTTCAATACCGAAGCGCAGTATGAGCTGGGAAGAAGGTATGCAGCGGAGCTCATTCAACTGCTCAGGGTACGATAAAATAGCTGGTAACCTTATCTTACACATGAAACATTTTAAAATATGGCTGATTATTCTCCCTGTTTTGGGAGGAGCCTGGATCTGGCCGCAGCGGCTCCCCTTATGCTTTTTGATCGGAGACAGCATTTCAGTGCACTACAGACCTTACCTGGAAAAATTCCTGGAAGGGCAGGTACGCATCGAGAGAAAAAACGGCGATGAGGAGGCCCTGAAAAACCTCGATATACCGGCGGGAGCGAGCGGCGGAGATTCCAGGATGGTGCTCGATTTCCTGGAAGCGAAAATAAAGGATCCGTCGTTCAGGCCGGATTTCTTTCTTTTCAATTTCGGGTTGCACGACATTAAACGGAATCCGTCGAACGGCGATCTCCAGGTCCCGCCGGATCAATATGAAGCCAACCTGAAAAAAGTGATCTCTCTCCTTAAATCGAAAAATATAAAGCCTGTCTGGATCAGGACGACGCCTGTCATGGACAGCCTCCACAACAGCCGGCAGCCTTCCTTCAGGAGGTATGCCAAAGACCTGGAAATATACAACAGGGTGGCCGACCAAACCTGTAAGAGCGAGCACGTACCGGTTATAGATCTGTATTCTTTCACAGTTAAGCATATTCCCCGCCATTATATAGATCACGTCCATTTTGACGAGGAGACACGCGCCTTGC
The DNA here is from genome assembly GCA_001724175.1 of Cytophagaceae bacterium SCN 52-12. Lineage (GTDB taxonomy): Bacteria > Bacteroidota > Bacteroidia > Cytophagales > Spirosomataceae > Ravibacter. The sequence continues at coordinate 42,001 of MEDT01000048.1, forward strand.
AGGCCGCTTTCCTTGCCGGGGCGCTTCTAGGGCTGATGGCAGACAAGTGATTTCCGGGGAATTAAACCAATAAAAAGAAAAGATGCATAGCATCGACCCATTCTGTAGCCCCCGACTTCAGTCGGGGCGGACGGGGGCGAATGATTGAAACACAATTAGTTAATTTTTTTTAAATACATGAAAGACAACCGTTTTACCGGGTTGATCGTGGCGACATTTTCGCCATTTGACCCCAAAGGGAATTTATATCCGGATGGAATCAGGGACTATGCGGAGTACCTCGTATCAAAAGGTGTCAGCGGGGTGTTCGTCTGCGGGACTTCCGGGGAGGGCTTGCTGCTGTCGGTAAGCGAGCGCATGCAGTTGCTCGAAGCGTGGATGCCTTATCAAAAGCATCTGAAGATCATTGCCCATGTCTCGACCCCGAATTATGTTGAAGCTTCTGTCTTGGCCGGGCACGCCGGGCAAGTCGGCGTAGACGCCATTGCCTGTATGGGACCGTGCTATCTTCCGCCGAAAGATCCGGAGGAGCTGGTTGAATTCAATCGTATTGTCGCCGCATCGGCGCCTGACATTGCCTATTATTACTATCATATGCCCCTGGTATCGGGAGTGCACATTAAGATGAACCAGTTCCTGAAAAAGATCGGGGACAGGATCCCGAATTTTTCCGGTATAAAGTTTACCGCCCCCGATATGATGGACATGCAGGAATGCATACTAATGGATGGCGGGAAGTATGATATTCTACACGGGAGCGATGGGATTTTTTTAAGCGGGCTTACCGCAGGAGCGAAAGGGGGAATAGGGACTTCCTTTAATATCATTCCAGATGTCTTCCAGGAGATCATACAGGCGTACGAAGCGGGTAGCATAGAAGAAGCCCGGGAGCTGCAGATGCAGGCCGTCGGCGTTTTGAAAATCCTGCACAAGTACGGAGGATCGGTGGTCAGTACGAAGGCGATACTGAATATGATGGGCTTCGAGCTCGGGCCGTGCCGGCTTCCCCTGAAGAATCTTTCCGGGAATGAGCTTCTGGAATTGAAAGATGAACTGAATGCCATAGGTTTTTTTGACCGGTTTAAATATGCGGAAAATAGCTAACGCGGTTGTCGTGGCCTTCATTTTGTTCCCCGGTTCCGGCTGCTTTCGCGGCAGTGACGATCAAACGGGGAAGGAGATCGCTGTTTCCAGGCTTGAGGAGGGGCTCGGTTCCGATTATTTCTGGGTCCGTGTCCACGCCCGTGAATTCCTGGCTCAGCTGCACCCCGGTATACAGACAGATACTTCATTCCGTGCTTTTTTAAAACAGCATGAGGCAATCCCCGGGGAGCGTATAGGGGCCTGGCGCGTTGGAGCGATGGCCGGTCCGGAGCATGATAAGGGCCGTTTCCTGGATAAAATAAAGGAAGCATACCTCGACACGGCCGGTACGGACAGGCTTCATGCGGCGGAGTCTCTGGCAAAGCTCGGTGTTGCTATAAAGGATATGCCCGGAGGAGTGATTCAAAGTGATATCGATTCAGGAGGGAAAATAAAGGGGTATATCCTCTGGGGATTATCGCTGCCGGCGACTCAGGATGCGGCGCCGGATTATAAAATGCTTCTGGACGAATTTAAGAAAGGGGATGCCGGTACCTGCGAGTCGATTGCTTACGCGTTGACGAAGCTGCCTGCCCGTATGCCGGCGGAAGTATGGGAAGAGGTCAGGGAGCTCGCTACGGACAATCGCTGGTCAGAATTTGTAAGAAACAGGCTCAAATTGGCGCTATTCCTCAATTCAGAGAATCCTGGCCAGCGTGATGCGCTTAAAAAAGAAGTCGTGGATTTCCTTCAAAACGAGGATAAACGTTTGCAATATGCAGCTTGCGAAGCCCTTGCAGCTAAAGGAGACCGTCATGATATAGCAGCGCTGGCAAAGATGGTGACGGATGAGCAGCCTGTCGGGCCCGGCAGCGAAGCCGATCCCGGTTTGGTCAAAGCTCATGCCGACGTCAGGATCGCAGCGGCTTTTGCCTTGCTGAGCCTCGATAAGCAGACTCCCCGGAGCCCTTCCGGGTTAAGCGACCTGGATTGGGTAGTTATTGTGCTCTTCCTGGTCTGGATGGTAGGGATAGGCTTCTTTTATTCGATCAAATCGAAAAACAGCGATGACTATTTCCTGGGAGGGAGATCGATGAACCCGATCATGGTCGGTCTTTCGCTCTTTGCAACGCTGCTGAGCACGCTGAGCTACCTGGCCTATCCGGGTGAAATGATCAAGTACGGGCCGATGATGTTCTTCGGGATATTGGCTTACCCGATTGCCTATTTTCTTATCGCCCGGTTTATCATCCCGCGGATCATGGAGCTCAATGTCACGAGCGCCTATGAAATACTGGAGCTGAAGCTGGGCGCCAAGGTCCGCGACCTGGGGACCGTCTTTTTTCTGCTGCTCAGGTTTTTATGGATGGCTACCATTATTTATGCCACGATCAATACGGCGCTGATCCATATCCTGGGCTTTAGCCAGGACTTCGTACCGTGGGCCTGCCTGCTGCTATCCCTGATCACCGTTTTATATACAACCATGGGAGGGATGAAGGCGGTAGTGCTCACAGATGTTATACAGTCGGTGATCATGTTTGCCGGAGCGGTTTTTACGATCGTTGTCATTTCTTTTGACTTCGGAAGCCTGACGGAATGGTTTCCGAAAAAATGGCTGCCGCATTGGCAGGAGATTACCTGGAAAGTAGACCTGAACCAGCGCATGACCGTCGGCAATATCATGGTGATGGCGCTCCTCTGGAAAGTCTGTACTTCCGGCTCTGACCAGATGGCGATACAGCGCTACCTGTCGACCAGGGATATTGCTTCGGCGAAGCAGTCCCTGAAAACATCCTTGTGGTCGAGCGCCGTATTGCAGATCATCCTGGCGGTATTGGGGCTGGCGCTGGCGTCCTTCTTCCTGAAGCACCCGGAATCTCTCGGACCCGGGACAAGCGTATATGAAAATGCAGACACGCTCTTTCCCAGGTTTATCCTGATCGGGCTGCCGGCGGGCATGACCGGCCTCGTGGTCGCAGCTCTCATGTCGGCCGCGATGTCAAGTTTATCATCCGGTCTTAATTCCTCTTCTTCAGTAATTTACGAAGATATCTGGATCAGGTATTTTCCCGGGTTCATGAAGCATATGCATCCATTGCAAAAAGTACATTGGATTTCTGCGATTATGGGGGTAACGGTTTCGGTATGCAGCATGTTCGTAGGACATATCGAGGGTAACCTGCTGGACGTGGTTAATAAGGTAGTCAACCTGGTAGTGGCCCCGCTTTTTGTCTTATTCTTTATGGCTTTGTTTGTTCCGGGCGCGACGGAGACAGGGACTTTCTGGGGCGGGTTATTTTCGCTATTGATAGCCGTTTTAATAGCCTTTTTTGATTTTCTCAATCTTGGTGTCCTGATGATCCTGCCCGTTTCACTGGTCAGCGGGATTATCATGAGCACTTTATTAAGTTTTCTGAGCCGTATCCGTACCTGATGTAAACTAAAATGAGCTGCCGGCGCCGGCAGCTCATTTTAACTGTAAAAAAAGAGTTGGGATACCCTACCTGCTCAGGTACAAATTCCTCTCCCCGTATACTTTCTGAAAGAAATCGTCCGTGAGGTCTTCTATAAAATAGATCGCTTCTCCTGTAGACTTCATTTCAGGTCCGAGCTCTTTATTGACGTTCGGGAATTTATTAAAGGAGAACACCGGTATTTTAATAGCCCATCCGTTTTTATAGGGATTGAACTTGAAATCCGATATCTTCTTCACGCCGAGCATCAGCTTTGAAGCGTAGTTGACATAAGGTTCGCGGTAAGCCTTGCTGATGAAAGGCACGGTACGCGACGCTCTCGGGTTGGCTTCGATCACGTATACGATGCCGTCCTTAACCGCAAACTGTATATTGATCAGGCCTTTGACCTGCATAGCCTTCGCTATTTTTTTGGTATGCTCTTCGATCTGCCTGATCTCGTCGGCGGAGAGGCCGAAGGTCGGCAGGGCCGCATGGGAGTCGCCGGAGTGGATCCCGGCAGGCTCGATATGCTCCATGATCCCGATAATGTAGGAATCTTCCCCGTCGCAGATAGCGTCGGCTTCCGCTTCGATAGCGCCTTCCAGGAAATGATCGAGTAGTATGGTATTGTCGGGGATGTCCTGGAGGATTTTGATGACATGCTGTTCAAGCTCCTGCTCGTTGATGACGATCTTCATGCTTTGTCCGCCCAGTACATAGCTTGGCCTTACAAGAAGAGGGAACCCCAGCTCGCGGGAGAGTTCGGCGGCGGCGTCGGAAGTCCTGACGGTGCCGAATTTGGGATAAGGAATATCGAGATCTCTCAGCAAAGCCGAAAAGCGACCCCTGTCCTCAGCCCAGTCGAGGGAGTGAAAGCTGGTCCCGATTATTTTAATGCCGTATTTATCCAGTTTCTCGGCCATTTTCAAGGCTGTCTGGCCGCCAAGCTGCACGATGACCCCTTCGGGTTTTTCATGCTCTATGATGTCGAAAACATGTTCCCAGAACACCGGCTCAAAATAAAGCTTATCTGAAATATCGGGGTCTGTAGATACTGTCTCGGGGTTACAGTTGA
>MEDT01000049.1 GCA_001724175.1 Cytophagaceae bacterium SCN 52-12
TGAAACGTTGTTCAGCATAGCGACCCGCTACAACCTGAAGGTAGAAACGCTGAAGGCGTTGAACCCTTCGGTTACGGATAACGCCGGGGTGAAGGCAGGTCAGAAGATCAATGTGCGGATAAAGGCAGTCCATACGGTCGGCGCCGGCGATATCCTGCGCGTGGTAGGCAATAAGTACGGCGTTAGCGTCGATCTCATTATGCGGGCAAACAACAAAGCCAGGAACCATGCGGCAAGAGGAGAAAAGCTGGTGATCCCGTTTGCACAAAAACAATAAATACCGTTCATATCCAATTTTTAAAACATCATAATCATCATGTCGGATACGCTTCAACCCGGATTGTTTATACATCACGTTTTTTTCTGGCTTAAAAACCCGGACAGTGAGTCCGATAAGGAAAAGCTTGTGGCCGGGCTCAAAACACTGGTAGACCTTCCCGGTTATATTACCGCGCACATCGGCTACCCGGCCGATACGAACCGGCCAGTAATAGACAGGAGCTATGCTATTTCATGGCTGCTGCTTTTTAACAACGGCGAGGAGGAAAGCACTTACCAGCACCATCCGGTACACGTGAAGTTTGTAGAAGACTACTCCTACCTTTGGGAAAGGGTGGTGGTCTACGATTCGGTGGGACCGAAGCTTTAAATTTGCAATTTCATTCATTCATTATCGGAAGGCTTTGAACCTTCGCAGATGGCAATATGAGCAAACACGGAAGAATCCTGGTCGCTATGAGCGGCGGGATAGACAGCTCCCTGGCAGCTGTTTTATTACATGAGGAGGGATATGAAGTGATCGGCATGACCATGAAGACATGGGATTATGCCGGTAGCGGGGGTTCCAAAAAGGAAACGGGGTGCTGCTCCCTGGATTCTATCAACGATGCCAGGAATATTGCGGTGCAGCTGGGTTTTCCCCATTATATTCTCGATATCCGCAACGAATTCGGAGACTATGTAATCGATCATTTTACGGGCGAATACCTGGAGGGCAGGACGCCCAATCCCTGCGTATTGTGTAATACCCACATCAAATGGGATGCGCTGCTGAGACGGGCCGACCGCCTGGATTGCGAGTTCATAGCTACCGGGCACTATGCCAACATCAGGGAGCTCAACGGGCGGCATGTGATCTCGAAAGGTATCGATACGGCCAAGGATCAGAGCTATGTGCTGTGGGGAATATCGCAGGACAGCCTGAAGCGGACCAGGCTTCCTCTCGGTCATCTGCGGAAGACAGAGATACGTGAAATGGCCGCTCAGCGTGGTTTCGTGGAGCTGGTCAACAAATCGGAGAGCTATGAGATCTGCTTTGTGCCCGACAACGACTACCGGGGCTTCCTGAAAAGGCGTATACCTACCCTGGAAGCCGAAGTGGCAGGCGGCGATTTCGTATCTGTCGACGGCAGGTTCCTGGGAAAGCACGAAGGTTACCCGTTTTATACGGTTGGCCAGAGAAAAGGCCTGGGGATAGCCCTGGGGCGCCCCGTTTTTGTCACTGAGATAAGAAAAGAAACCAACGAGGTCGTGCTCGGCGATATGCCGGATCTTTACAAAGACGGTATGATCGTACAGAAGCTGAACCTGCAGAAGTATGAAAGCATCGACAGGCCGCTTGAAACTACCACGAAAGTGCGCTATAAGCACGATGGGGCGCCGGCTACCATCGTACAGGACGCGCCCGACAGGATGACGGTCAATTTTCACGACGCCGTCAGCGGGATTGCCCCGGGACAGGCTGCCGTTTTTTATGAAGGAGATGATGTGATCGGGGGAGGTTGGATCATGAAGAGTTTTCGCCGTGACATTTAAGATAACAAGCTATTATATACTTCAGATAACGCCTTAAGTCAGATTGATGAGTAAAAGAGTGGATGTCAGCATAGCCTTCTACGGAAAACCTTACCAGGCTATCGTTACAATCAAAACGCTGATGCAGCACAGCGGACAGCACATAGATAAAATTATTCTGTCGAGAGAGCGAAGACAACCGCATGATGATTATATAGGCATATTCAAGATCATCGATTATTTCAGAAACGACCCCGAAGTAAAGCTGGAGGTGCAGTACCCTAAATATCACCTGGGCCTGGGCGTGCTCGATATCGAACGGGCGAAGACAGATACGGAATGGCGGCGCAGCATTATGTACCAGTATGCCCTGGAGACGACCGACAAGAAATACCTGTGTATCATGCACAATGACATGCTGTATTACGGCGATATGATCGGAGATATGCTCAGGGAGTTTGACAAAGGGCCGGAGAACCTGGTAGGCGTCGGTTCTATTGGCCAGTGCTGGTCGTGCCCGGCCGGGCCGGACTGGGCGAACAAATGTGACTCTACGAGGTTCGAAGAATACATTCCTACACAGGAAGAGGCCCTGGAGCTTGCCGCCAGCTATGATACGCCGAGGAAAGATATCCAGCTGAGAGTGATCAGGGAAGGGCGGGTGCATATCCTGCCCGAGTGCCGCCTGAACGAATATTGCGCCATGATCGACGTGGAGAAATACAGGAAAGAAACGATTCCCAACGGCACGATAGGATGCTACGGCGGGGGATGGCGGGGCATAGATACGGCCACCATCTGGTCGCATGATATGTATAAAAAAGGGTACAGGTTCAGGCACCTTACCCTGGAAGATTACACGCGGCATGCTCCTTTTGACGACACGGGCAGTGGTACCAAAGCGAACACGAGCTCAGAGATCTACTGGCATGCCGAACACCGGGCGGAAGCCTATATCAACGAGCATTACGGCCCTATCCGCTTTTCAGGATATGTGCAGCGGGCAAACCTGGCAGATTCCATCAGGAGAAAAACCTGGCTCGGCCTGATCCACACTTACGGTTTCGCAAAAAAATTAGTTGGCAGGTAGCTGTAATCACGGCTGCCGGTCGGGTTCGGGGGAAACAGGCTTTTTCGCCCAGTAGCTGGCCAGCACCGACCCGGTAATATTCATCATCGGTCCGAATACCGCTGCTGCCAGTCCGACGGTGGCGATTTTTCCCATTTCTTTGGCCAATCCTGATGCCAGGCCGCCGTTTTGCATGCCTACTTCAATGGCAAGTGTACGGCAGTCTCTTTCACTCATGCGGAAAAGCCTGCCGGACCAGTAACCCAGGATATAGCCGAACAGGTTGTGAAGCAGCACGAACAGGATCAGCATCGGGCCGATGGAAAGGAGGCTCTTTTGTCCTGCCGCGGTAATAATGGTAATGATGAACCCGATGCCGGCCATCGAAACAAGGGGCATGGCATCGTCCAGCCATTTCGCCTTACCCGCCAGGAATTTATTGAAAAGGAGCCCGAGGCCTATAGGAATGATCACCATTTTGAAAATGTCCCACATCATGGCCCAGGTATCTATTTCGACAAAAGTGCCGGCTAGAAATTTCATCAGGACGGGCGTGACGAAAGGGGCCATCACGGTAAGTATGGCAGTAAGGGTGATCGACAACGCGAGATTCCCTTTTGCCAGGTAAGTGATGACGTTGGAAGCCATACCGCTCGGAACGCAGCCGATCAGGATCATCCCGGCGGCTATTTCCGGTTCAAAGCCGCTGACGCTGGCAAAAAAATAGCCTAGTGAAGGCATGATGAAAAACTGGCCCCCGATTCCTATAAATACCCCTTTAGGCATTTTTGCCACGCCTGCGAAATCATTAATGCTCATGGAAGTTCCCATACCGAACATGATCACCTGGATAAGAGGCGTAATGAGAGTGGCCAGCTTGATGCTTCCCCATGTGTCGAAATACCCCGGGTAGAACATTGCCGCAGTTACCGCCGCGAAGATCATAACCGTATAGGTGAAGCCTTTGAACTTTTCTTCCCTGCTGAAATAGACGGCGAGCGCGGTAAAAAATAAAATCAACCCGGGGCCTGCCTGGGTGCCTTTTCCGGCGATAATAAGATAAATTGTGTAGAGCAAGGCCGCAATCGCAGCAAAGGAAGCAATTCGTTTCAGGAGCATTTTAAATCGTTATGGATTCAGGAATCCTCAAATCTAAAATAAAACGCGAGAGATTCAAAGCCGCGGATTTTTTACAGGCAGCACGTCCGGGTATATCTCCCGCAATCATGCATACCGCGGGAGACATACCGGATGCTCAGCTCCAGAGCCTGTCGTGGGAGCGTTTGTCGTCCCATTCGGTGGTGGGAGCAAAGTAGCTTTTGTCTTTCGGGTTAAGGTGCTGTTTGACCACTTCATCGTTCAGCTCTATGCCCAGGCCGGGCGCTTCCATAGGAACGATGCCATAGCCTTTTTCGATGAGCTTCCGACCGTCTGTGGTCCTGACCAGGCTTTCCCACCAGTCGACATCGACGGAATGATGCTCGAGGGAGAGAAAATTCTGGGTAGCGGCCGCGCAGTGTACGTTTGCCATGAAGCTGACAGGCGTGCCTGCAAAGTGCATAGCCATCGCTATACCGTTTTCTTCAGCATAGTCCCCTATACGCTTGGTTTCGAGCAGCCCGCCTGAAGACGCCAGGTCGGGGTGGATGATATCGACCGCATGATTGTCAATGAGGGGTTTGAACCCTTCTTTCAGGTAAATGTCTTCCCCGGTCAAGGTCGGGGTTTCGAGGGCTTCCGTGATCTGTCGCCACTGGTCGGTGTACTCCCAGGGCACCATATCTTCAAACCAGGCGAGCCGGTACTTCTCGAGCGCGCGCCCCAGGCGGATGTTGTTATTGAGATCGAAGTGCCCGTAGTGATCGGTAGAGATCGGGATCTGGTACCCGACCACGTTTCTGACGTCTTCCACCACGCTGGCCATATGCTCGATGCCCTTTTCGGTGATCTGGACCCCGGTAAAAGGGTGCCTGGTATTGGCGTATGAATGCCAGTCGCCGCCCCATTGGGAGTACGCACCGCCCCAGAACTCATTGTTGACCAGCCCGTCTTTCATATTGCGCAGCAGCCCTATGGAGACATCCATTTTAAGCCAGGAATATCCCTGTGTGACTGTGCGGTACGTGATGCGCTCTTTGAATGTTTCCAGGTCTTTGAATTCGGGCGTGTCGGCATACAGGCGGACCTTGTCGCGGTAACGCCCGCCCAGCAACTGCCAGCACGGAACTCCGTATGCTTTCCCGCACAGGTCCCATAGCGCCGTTTCCACTGCGCATACGCCGCCGGCCTGCCTGGCGTGGTGGCCGAACTGTTTGATTACCTTAAAAAGCTGCTCCACATTGCAGGGATTCTGGCCCAGCAGCCTGCTTTTAAGCATCAGCGCATAGCGCTCGTCGGCTCCGTCACGGACTTCCCCCAGGCCGTAAATCCCCTGGTTGGTATCGATGCGGATAATAGGGGTGCGACCTACATTCTGAACGATGCAATAACGCATATCGGTTATTTTCAGCTCCGACGGTTTTGACGCGCGGCTCACCTTCGAGGTAGCCTGGGCCACCGTATCTTCAATCGACATCGACATAAAACCGCCCAGGGCAATGCCGCCGGCCATGGTCTTCTTCAGGAAATTCCGCCGGTCGTCTTTAGTGCCGGGATGGCTGACTTCTGTTTCTTTCCGGATACGCTCCTCTTTTTCAGCTTCCCTGTTTTGTTGAATGATCTGGTTTAGAATGCTTTTCATTGGGAAAAAGGTTTGAGCTATCAGCTGTTAGGTATTGGCCTTATTCATCGGCCGGTTTGAGGGCCGCTAAAACCTAATACCTAACGGCTCATGGCTATTTCATGTATAAAAAATGTTTGTATTTCAATATTCTAAATTATTATACAGAGCGACAGAGACGTAGTCTCGAATCATTTGATAGCCCCCGGTTTTAACCGGGGGGATAAAAATGTCATTAGCGATTTCAGAGTTCCGTAGGAACGACACATAAAGAATATGGGGAATTCTGATCAGGCAAATATCCATGCGGACAGGATATGAGTCGATCCTACGGATCTTGGTTATTTCGCATCGCTATCCGGTTCCCCCGGTTAAAACCGCGGGCCAGGTAATTGGCTGATGTTGCGCATCTTTTGTCCCCGCACTTAGTAATTCCGCTCCTTCAGGTAATCGTCAAGCTCTTTTTTCGACATGGGAAGCTTCCCCGGATAGTTGTTTACCCAGTTAAGAAAATCTTTCCGGATGGCTTCGCTCCACTGGCTGTCGATATCGCCGGGCAGGTATTTCCCCTCTTTAAGGCGCTGGATACCGAACTCGTCGCGAAGTGCGGTTATTTCCGAGGTAATGACCACTTCGGCCAGCAGGTGCGCCGGTATAAAAACGACGCCGCCCTTTTTGGCGAGGATGGCATCACCGGGCAGGACCGTCGCCCGGCCGATCCGGATAGGCGTGTTGATGCCGGCGAGCATCATGTCCTTGATGAAGGAAGGGTCCTCCCCCTTGTGCCAGGCGTTAAACCCCTGGATACGGGTCAGCCCGGCTACATCTCTTACCCCTCCGTAAAAAACGACCCCTCTTTTCGATCTTGCATAAATGGAGTTTCCCAGGTTGTCGCCGATGAGCGTGCCGTCGATGATCTTCCCGTACCCGTCTGCTACATAAACATCACCCTCCTTTAATACTTCTATGGGCCAGGAATTGGTAAAGCCCGCCTGGCCGCGCCCTTCTTCTTTTCCTGTTTCTTTGATCATGTCATGAAAATCCGGCCGCATCGGCATATACTGCGCAGTCACAACCCTGCCGCTCATCGAGCTGTCGGGGTGAATGATCACCCAGTTCCCTTCATATTGGTTGTGATAGCCTTTGTTGCGCAATACGCCCCAGGCTTCTTCCATGGAGATGTTCCTCAGCCGGGCCAGCAGCTCGTCGGATACCCGCGGGCGCCCGTCAGCCGATCGCTCGCCCTTCCACTGGGAGGTGAGCTTAATGATCTCATCGCGCGACGGAGTTACTTTCTGGCTCAGGCCCGTTACCGACAGTCCCAGCAGCAGTAAAAGAGTAAGCCTTACATTGTTCCGTTTTATCATACTTATAATCGGTTAGGTTTGAAAATCGCTATTTATCCCACCAGACGCGGGTATCGAGGTCGTCAGCGCCGATCCTGCTTACCGCCGCCCTGTAATTTTCGCTGTTTACATTGGCTTCTACTATCGGGTAAACCAGGCGCCTGATAAAATCTCCTTTTATGGATTTACCGGGGTAGGGATTCGGCGTAAGCCTGGGAAAGCCGCTGCGCCTGAAATTAGCCCAGGCCTCGGGACCGTTAAAGAAGGAGTTGACCCAGTATTGGGTATTGATTTCCTCGAGCTCTTTGCCGGCTTCCAGCGACCTGGAATTCAGGTAGGCAGCAACATCGGCTTCGGGGACGGCCGCGCTGCTATGGTGCTGGGCCATCTGCTCCAAAGCGGCTTTTACACCGGCTTTGTAAACCGTTTCGGCATTGCCTGGCACCCAGCCTCTTACGATGGCCTCTGCATGTAGCAACGAAGTCTGGGCGTAGGTCACAAAGAAAATCGGGGCGGTAATATTGCCGATGGTCGCGCGGTTTATCTGTGAGTATGCATAGCCGGAGCCGGCGGTTCCGGGGAAGCCCGGCGCAGTAGAAATAGTCAGGTTGTCGTACCCGAAAGGCATCCCGATCTGGTCGGCCGGGTTTGTGTTCTGCGTGGTGGCGTCGGGTTCTGCCCCGGGATTCCCGTATTTGACGGATATGGATTTCAGCCGCGGATCGGCGGTCGATTTCAGGTAATTGACGAAAGGCTGGGAAAGATAAATATTGGCTTTTTCCGAACCGTTTGTATATCCTGCGTAAGGCGAGTTGAAGGTTGTCGAATAGGGCATCAGGCAGTTATCGCCATTGCCGGTCATCAATCCGCCGTTGATAGCTTTTACCGCAAATTGCTGAGCCTTTGCAGGATCTGCCTTTACGAGCCTCATGGCAGCCCTCAGCAGCAGGGAATTCCCAAGCTTTTTCCATTTGGCTATATCGCCCCTGTAGAAAAGATCGCCGGTTTCTGTGCGGCCCGAAGCGTCGAGCGCTTCGGTAGCTTCCGCCAGCGTGTTCAGGATACTTTCGTAGATAGCTGACTGCTCATCATAAACCGGGAAAAAATTGCCGTTCAGGTAGCCCAGCCCCGCTTCCGAGCAGGGAATGTCGCCGTAAGTGTCTGTAAGCACCATGAAGGTATGCGCATGCCAGATACGCGCCATGTGGTACAGGTTAGACCGTTCGGGTGAGTCGCGGGTGGAATTCAGCACGTCGACGAGACGTTTGACGACCTCGTTATAGTATTGGTTCCACATCCCGACGGCCTGGTCGGCGTTGAGGATATTTACATTTCCTCCCGCGAGCACGCCGGCAAACGGATTCATCACCTGCTGCACGATAGCCATGTCGTAATTGATGGTGTGGCTGGTGAAGCCCGATGAGAGCTGGGCATTCGAAAACAGGTAAACCGGGTTCAGGGACGAAGGCTGAACAGGATTGATGTTAACCTCTTCAAAGCCTTTATCGCAGGCGTTCAGGCCGAATACCAGTATCAGCGCGAGCGCCCTGTAACAGGAAGTCTTGATGAAACGTTTCATTTCTGGTCAGAATTTTAGGTTAAGATTGAACCCGATGCTGCGTGTAAGCGGTAGTGCCCCCGACTCGATACCGGCCAGGTTGTCGGATGCCTGGCCCAGCTGCTCAGGATCAATATTAGGGGTGTGTTTTTTTAGGATGAGCACGTTGTTGCCCACAAACGACAGCGTAACTGCCTGGAAGGGAGTCCTTGCAGTCAGCGAGGAAGGCAGCTTATAGCCCAGGCTCAGCTGTCTGAACTTTATGAAGCCTGCATTGTAAACGAAGTCCTCGACAAAGCTCGTAATGTTGCGGATCGTTCCATAGTAGGCGCTGGCTTCTATATAGGTTTCGTTCGGGGAGCCGTCGGCCGTTACGCCTGCCCCTTTGACGCCTCCTTCCCTTCCTTCGAGCGTTCCTTTGTGAAGCCCGTGGCGCCAGAGGTTATAGTTGGTGGCGGATATGAGCCTGTGCCCGGCTTTGAAATCGACGAGCGTGCTGAGGCGGAAGCCTTTAAACTGGACGGTGTTGGTCCAGCCTCCGATCCACCTGGGCATTGCGCTTCCCCACGAGACCAGGTCGCGGTTGTACATGGGAGCGCCGTTTGCGGCGAATATTTTCCGGCCCTGCGCATCGCGCTGGTAGCCGGCTCCCAGCAGGCTGGCCATCGGCTTGCCTACTTCGTGGGCGACCCGCCCGGTAAAATCCGAATTGGTTCCGACGATGATCTGCTTCTGTTCTCCCGCCAGCGATACGACAAGACTCTCGTTATAAGTGAGATTGATGCCGGTTTCCCAATCCCAGTTTCCCGACTGGACCGGCACGACCGTCAGAAGCATTTCCACGCCCTCGTTTCTGAGGCTCCCTACGTTGACCCGGGTGGAAGTATAGCCTGAAGTGTTCGATACGGCGACATCCAGTATTTCGTCTATCGTATTCTTGCGATAATAGGCTATGTCGAGGTTGAGGCGGCTCCTGAATGTGCGGAGCTCGAGCCCTACTTCGGCTTCTTTTACTTTCAGGGGCCTGAGGTTCTGGTTGGGACTGACGCCGCTGGCGATCGATCCCAGCGCCTGCCCCAGGTGTGTGTTGGCATTCAGGCTATAATACAGGCTGTTGGCATACGGATCGGTATCGCCTCCAACTTCAGCGTAGGCTGCCCGGACTTTTCCGAAGCTCAGCCATGCCGGCATCTCCAGTGCCTGGCTGAAGACAAAGCTGCCGCTGACAGACGGGTAAAGATAGCTGTTGCTCCGGGGGTTAAGGGTCGAAAACCAGTCGTTCCGGCCGGTGATATTCAGGAAAAGGAAGTCTTTCCAGGAAAGCTCGAGAGACCCGTAGAGCGAGTTTACTTTTTTGCGGCTGTAATAATACTGCGGATCCTTGATCTGCCCGTTGGCAACCGTATACAGGTCGCGGATAAAGAAGTTGTTCACCAGCGTGTTGTTGTTCCGGCTTTCCTGGTCGAGCTTGTTGCCGCCGAGGTTAAGGTCAAACCCGAAGTCCCCCCAGGCTTTATGGGCGCCTACGAGAAAATCGATGTTTGTCTCCCTGAACCGGCGGTTTTCCTGGTAATACTGTCCGTTGAACCCGTTGGCGACGGAGTTCAGATGCCGGCTGCCGGTAGGTAAATTGTAGTCATTGTCCCGGGAGAAGTAGTCCTGGCCTACCCGGCCCTGTACGAACAGCCAGTCGGTGAGCTCGTAGCGCATCGAAAAATTGCCGAAGATACGGTCGCGGATTATATTTTCGAAGTGTTCATAGGTCGACCAGTAGGGGTTGTTCCTGGGTGTGAAGCGGGAAGTAGGAGTTTCGTCGCCGGTAACGGGGTCCTTCCGCTTTTCTCTGAGCACGTCATATCCGACGCTGTTCGCCCAGGTATACAGGGCTGCATTCGGGTTCAGGTTCTGAACGGCTATCTGCGGCGGATTTTTGATGTTCTCATACGAGTAATTTACGTTGGAATGCAGCGACAGCCTGCGCGAAAGCTGGTAGTTGGCGCCAAGATTGATGGATTTCTTATCAAATGTATTCCTGGGGGAAATACCCTTGTTGGCAAGATTGGAAAGAGATACGTAAACCCCGCCCTTGTCATTGCCTGCATTCATGGAAATGGTATTGGTAAACGTAAAGCCTGTTTCGTAGAATTTGTTGATGCGGCCTCTTACGGCAGCGTAGGGTCTTTCCACGCCGTCAAACTGGATGGTAGGCTTGCCGTCCAGCTTTTCTCCGAAGCTCCAGATACTGCTGCTTTGCGCCATAGCCAGTGTGGAAGGTCTTATGCCGCCTTCGCCCTGGCCGTATTCGTACTGGAAATCTGTTTCGTCTACGGCCCGGTCGATGGTATAGTTGGTGTTATATTCCAGGCCTATTCCCTTGTTTTTCGTGCCCGATTTGGTCGTAATGACGATTGCGCCGTCTTTGGCCCGGAATCCGTATAGCGCGGCGGCCGCGGCCCCTTTCAGGACAGTCATGGATTCGATGTCGTCGGGATTGATGCTGACCAAACCGTCGCCGCCGTCGGAGGTTATCCCGCCGCGTGTGGTCGTGCCTTCGGTATCGCCCGATTTAGCGCCGAAGCTGGAGTTGTTGACCGGGATCCCGTTTACGACGATCAGCGGGGAGTTGTCCCCCTTGAACGACGACTGTCCCCTGATCCTGATTTTCGAAGTACCCGCCGTTCCCGAAGCTGTCGCCGATACATTTACGCCGGCAATTTTCCCCTGCAGATTGTTCCCCAGGTTGTTGGTCCTGTTGGTGGCTATGGCTTCGGTGTTAACGGTTGAGGTGGCATAGCCCAGCTTTTTGGCTTCTCTTTTGATACCGAGGGCCGTCACGATCACTGTTTCCAGGTTTCGCATATCCGCTGCCATCGATACATTGATTTCGGTACGGTTGTTGACAGGAATTTCCTGCTTAACGTATCCCACATACGAGAAGACCAGGACCTGGTTGCCTTCAGCCATATGGAGCGTGAAGGAGCCGGTTTCATCGGTCACGGTGCCGGTTTGGGTGTTCTTTACCTGTATATTGACGCCGGGCAGCGGTTCCCGGGTTTCGGCGTCGGTTACTTTGCCCCTGACCCGGTGATCGGTAGGAGGCAAGGCCGCTGACTTCGGCTGCGGGTTGACTGCGGCGCTCTTTTTTTCTATAAGAAACAGCAGGATCTGGTCATCCGCCACTTTGTAGGAAACATTCAGAGGCGTCAGCAGCTTTTCCAGTATCACGGACAGCTTTTCCGACCGGACATCGATCGTAACTGTCTGATCAACGGGTATTATGTCTTTACTGTATGCAAACCTGACGCCCGCGCTCCGTTCAATCTGGGCAAGGGCTTGTTTCAGGCTTGCCTGCCGGATATTTACCCGGATGTTCTTGTTGAGCAACTCCTGCGGGATCACGCTGTCGGTATAGGCGAAAGATACCGTGATGCAAAGAAAAATAAGGCAGGGAGGAAACAGAGCATTCCTCAGGCGAGACCGCCAGGCTGCCGGTAGGGTAATTCTTTTCATACGATTAGGTTAGTTTATGAAGGTTCTGTATTACTCGGTATATTGTTCTGCACTGTTAACCGCGAAAATCCTGTCCTCCTGCCTTGGCGAAAGGACCCGGCTAACCGCCGCACCCGTCGCCTGTGATGAGGAACCTGCCTTCCCTGATCTCATAGGAGGTCCCCAGAAGTATGTTTAGCATGGAAAGGACTTCGGGCAGGTTTTGGTCGTCGAGCTCAATCGTTACCGTACATTCCCCCAGCAGCGGATTGCTGAGCTCTATCTCGGCGTTGAAAACCGATCGGAGCTCAGCAAGAATCTCTTTCAGGGGCGTGTCGTTGTACCTGACCGAGACAGGCTGCCAGAGTTCTTTTCTGGGCGGTATAATAGGATGAGTTGCTACAATAAGTCTTTCATAATCGGGTTGAACGGTCGCCTGCTGATTAGGAGCAAGGACGACGCGCTCACTTTTTTCACTTGTTTTGTTGAGCGTTACCGCTACCCTGCCGGTAGCTACCCGTATGTTGAAGGTATGCTGCTCGGGGTGCACGCGGAGGTTAAAGGATGTCCCCAGCACTTCCGTTCTGATATTGCCGCTTTCGATCAGGAAAGGTGCGGTTTCGTCACGTTTGATAGCGAAAAAACCTTCGCCGGTAAAAGTCACCTCGCGCTTTTGAGCCGCAAACGCGCGCGGATGCCCGATGACAGAGCCGGGAAGAAGCTGGACGGTAGAGCTGTCGGGCAGGGTATATACGAAAACCTGCTGCATCTCATTGGTGAAAGTGACCATCGGGGACTCTGCAGCTACCTGCCGGGTTGCCGGGATGCCTTTGCCCGGATCTGACGGGCGCGACATAATCCATATCCCCGAAATGACAAGCACGACGGCTGCCGCCGCCACCTGCGGCCAGATAAGGCGAAGCCGGCTTCTGCCTGTCCTTGCCGAAATTTCCTCCCTGATCCTGCTGAACAACCGATCGGTCTCCTCGCCGGGAATTTCCCGTTCCCCGCCCAGGTTGAGATGCTGATACCACCGGTCGATCAAAAGCCGCTCTTCCTCCGTACATTCGGAGTTGAGGTAGCGTTTGAGCATTTCTTTTGAAGGCCGCGGTAAGCTCATGGAATAGTTTCGGTATTATATGAAGATTTATTTAGAATGTTCTTCTATAATACAGTCTGAAAAACTCCGGTATGTCCCTTATTCGGGTAAAAAAATTATTTGATGTAAGGATGAGGCGGTTCTACTCCAGGAAGGAGAAGAAAAGGAGGAAAGGGGCCAGGTAGTCTTTCATTTCGAGCCTCAGCAGCTTCAGGGCTTTCCCGATATGGACTTCGACGGTCTTTTCAGAGATCCCCAGCGCTAAGGCAATTTCTTTCATGCTGCGGCCGCTGCGGCTCAGCTCGAAAGCTTCGCGGCATTTATCCGGCAATTTGGTCAGCGCCTCTTCGTAGCATGACCGCAGGAAATGGCTCGAGATATAGTCGCCTTCCAGGGGGTCGGGCAGGAGCGGAACAGATGCAGCCGGTACGACAGGTGAGCTTTGCCTGCTTGTATAATGGTCGATGATATGATATTTGAGCATTCCTTTCAGGTACGCCCTGATGTTTTTATCGATAGCGATCCGGCTTCGCTTCAGCCATAGCTGAACAAAAACTTCCTGTACCATATCCTCGGCGACGGCCCTTTCCCCGGTTTTCCGGTGGGCTTCGGAAAGCATTTCCCTCCCGTACCTGGCATAAATTTCTGCAAAAGCAATCTCATCGCTGCTTTTGCAGAGCAGCTCGGTGAGCTCGGAGTCGCTATGGGTGGGGTAATGATTTCGCAACCGGATCTGGATATTAAGCTTGTCACTGTTAACCCGCTCAATACAAAGAAGCCCGGCTGCGATATTTACTTACGGCAATTGCTTTCGGCCGCCTGGCCGATATTTTTTGAAAGCTATACGACGCTGAGTTTCAGTGCGTTTGTTTTGCGTATCTTCGAAATAGGCATACTCAGCGTGTTGATGAAAACATCGCCTTCGACCAGCTCGCCGCGCTCTACCAGGAAGCGTTTGATGTTGTCTATCGTGTCGTCGGTCGAAATGCCGTCTTCTGTTTCATAGTAGAAAACCCTGGTGCCCCAATACAGTCCGAGCGTATTCATCAGCTTCCTGTTGGAAGTGAAAATCAGCAGGTTGGCTTTTGGCCGGTGGTGAGACAGGCGGGTGGCGGTATAGCCGGAGTTGGTGATCCCGATCAGCGCTTTGGCATTGGTATCCCTGGCCAGCCGGCATGCGCTCATCACGACGTTGTCGTTCAGGAGGTCGGGCGCGTTCTTGTCTTCGTTTACCTGGGCGTGGTACTTGAAGTAAAGCGAATTGGATTGCTCCTCGACGCGTTCTATGGTGCGCGTCATATTCTGCACGGCCAGCACCGGGTAGTCGCCGGAAGCTGTTTCGGCGCTGAGCATGACCGCATCGGTCCCGTCGAGCACGGCATTGGCTACGTCGTTGATCTCCGCCCTTGTAGGCCTCGGGTGCTCGATCATGCTTTCCAGCATCTGGGTAGCGACGATGACCGGTTTGCCTAAACGGTTGCATTTTTCTACCAGCATTTTCTGTATCATCGGGACGTCCTCGGCGGGGAGCTCCACGCCCAGGTCTCCACGGGCTACCATGATGGCGTCGGTGGCTGCGATGATGCTGTCTATGTTTTCCACCGCTTCCGGCTTTTCGATCTTGGCCACGATCCTGGTCGACTTGCCGCGCGAGTTGATATATTCCCTGACCTCTTCGATATCGGAGGCACGGCGCACAAATGACAGCGCGATCCATTCAACCTCATTTTCCAGGCCGAAATCCAGGTCCTCATAGTCTTTTCTTGTAACAGAAGGCATCGATACCTGCGTGTTGGGGAGGTTAACCCCTTTCTTGGATTTAAGAAATCCGCCGTAGATGACCTCGGTCACTACTTCACTCCCTATAATTTCGATCACTTTCACTTCCAGCTTCCCGTCGTCGAGCAGGATGCGTTCGCCGATTTTTACATCATTGTACATCCCGTCGTACGGGGTGCTTACCCTTTCGGAGGTACCGATTATATTTTCGTTGGTGAAGACCAGTTTCTGCCCGGGCTGAATGAGGACGCCTGCTTTTTCCTCGACGTTCCCGATCCTTATTTTCGGCCCCTGGAGATCCTGGAGTATACAAAGATTGTACCCGTATTCTTCGTTTATCTGGCGTATTCTTTTAACTCTTTCGAGATGTTCAGGATGAGTACCATGCGAGAAGTTTAATCTGAAAACATTTACACCTGCTTTTGCCAGCGCCACCAGGGTTTCCTTTGATTCCGAAGCAGGACCGACTGTTGCAACAATTTTAGTTTTTTTGAGTGTCATGAGGTTTTATTGAATGCTAATTAACGACTAAGCCGGATCTACGTCTGCTATAATCTGGATGTGTTTTTTGGTTTTATCTGCCAGAATTTCGTTCACACTTTCCTGTATCAGGGACTTTACGGCCTTAAAATTAACCTTTTCCCGCTCAAGTTTAATAAGTATGTCAAACAAAAAGCGATTGCGGACCCTGTCTACCAGGGGGGCTTCCGGTCCGAGCACCCGGGTTTTGCCCAGCTGTCCGGTGAGGACGTCGGCCAGCGCGCGAGCCGATTCCAGCGCTACTGCAGCGTCTTCATGCCTGACCGTAAGCTTGATCAGCCTGGTGTAGGGAGGATAGCCGAAATTTGCTCTCTCGACAATTTCAGTCTCGTACATGGTCCGGTAATCTCCCGAGATCACCCATCGCAGGAGCTCATGCTCCGGATTGGAGGTCTGGATGAGGACCCTGCCGCGGGTTTTGGCCCTTCGCCCCGCCCGGCCGCTTACCTGGGTGAGGAGCTGGAAGGCCTTTTCCGTAGCCCTGAATTCAGGGAAATTGATCAGGCGGTCGACATCGAAGATGCCGACCATGCTTACGTTGTCGAAATCCAGTCCCTTGGTGACCATTTGAGTGCCTACCAGGACATCGGTCTTATTTTCTTCAAAATTCCGGATAATCTCCGTATAGGCGTTTTTCGACCGGGTGGTATCGAGATCCATCCTTTGTATACGTGCTTCCGGGACAAGAAGCTCGAGCTGGCTTTCGATCCGCTCCGTGCCGTATCCCATCGTCTTTACCCGGGCCGAGCCGCAGTGCGGGCAGGTACGGGGAATTGTTTCCCGGTGACCGCAGTAATGACACCGCAGCTCTGCCTCCCGCATGTGATAAGTGAGCGTCACATCGCAATTAAGGCATTCGGAGATCCAGTCGCAGTCTTCGCATTGCAGCCAGGGGGCATATCCCCGGCGGTTCTGGAACAGGATGGACTGCTCCCCGTTTTTGATATTCCCGCGTACGGCCTCCAGGAGCACGGAAGAAAACTCCTCCTTAAGCGTTTTCTGCTTCCGCTCTTTCTTCATGTCGATGATGACGAATTCCGGAAGGCTCGCGTCTCCATACCGTTCCCTCATGGAAACAAGGCCGTACTGGCCGCTCCGGGCATTGTAGTAGCTTTCCAGGGAGGGCGTGGCGGAGCCCAGCAATACCTTGGCTTTGTGCATAAATCCCAGCATGACCGCGACATCCCGCGCATTGTACCTGGGAGCCGGGTCGAATTGCTTATAGGAGTTTTCATGCTCTTCGTCCACGATAATAAGGCCCAGGTTATCAAAGGGGAGGAACACGGCCGACCTTACCCCGATCACGAACTGGAACCTGCCTTCTACGACTCCTTTCCAGACTTCCACTCTTTCGTTATCGGAAAAGCGGGAGTGGTAAATGCCCATTTTGCTGCCGAACACCTTCTGAAGCCTGGAAACTATCTGGGTGGTCAGCGCGATCTCAGGCAACAGGTAGAGCACCTGTACGTCGCTTTTGAGGGCCTGGGCGATGAGATCTATAAAAACTTCGGTTTTTCCGCTGCCCGTAATGCCGTGCAGCAGCACAACCGATTTTTCGTGGAATAAATGGTGTATTTCCCCGGAAGCCCGCTGCTGGCCGGGTGAAAGCTGCACCTCTTTCAGGTTTTCCGGCGCCGCTTCGGCAATTCGCGAGACCTTGACCTCGAACTGCTCGAATACCCCTTTTTTAATGAGGGTGGCGAGTGCGCTGCCTGAGAGACCTGCGCTTTGCGTGAAGACCGACTTTTCCAGCCCTTTCGCATTGAGCCCCGGGTTGTTGAACACCGGGATATGGCTCAGGTACCGCAGCATCACGTCAAGCTGCTTGGGCGTCTTTTCCAGCGAGTTTACCAGCTCTTCCAGGCGGGACGGGTCTGCATAAGGTTCGGTCAGCCTTATTCTGGAGATACTTTTGGGCTGGTACTTTTCTCGTATCTCTTCGAAAATGATGACGGTCCTTTTGCTGATCAGGCTTTTGATCAGCCTGGTGACGTTCTTTTTTTCGATGATCCTGCCGATCTCCTCGTAGGTGAGCATGCCATGCCTGGTGATCTCCTCTACCAGGAAAGTTTCTTCGGGGGTAAGCAGCTCCGGATAATCGAAGTCGGGGTTGACCTGAACCTTCGACTGGTTGGAGATCTTGAGCCCTGAAGGGAGCGCAACGTTCATTACTTCCCCGACAGCGCACATGTAATACTCCGACATCCATTTGAACAGCTCCAGCTGCTGCGGCGTTATAAGCGGCTTCTGATCGAGAAGCTCGAGAATATACCTGGCATTATAGGCCTGGGGAGGCGTGTCGTGTATGCTGACGACCACAGCCGTGAGCACCCGGCCTTTTCCGAACTGGACCACGACCCTTGCGCCAGCGACAATATCGGGCGCCATCTCGCGGGAAATACGGTATGTAAACAGCCGGGGCACTGGCACCGGCAGTATTACATCGGCAAAAAGCGTAATCTCCTCTTCGAAAAGTGACGGTTGATCCAACGATTCAGTAACTCAATGTTTGTTCCCGGCTGAGCTGTTTAACTACTTGACGGTGAAGTCGCCCTGGCCGATTTTGAAGCCTTCTGCATAAAGTTCTACAGTGTATTTCCCGCTTTTGAGCGGTATTCCGCCTCTCCCGTAAATGATCGAGACGGGCGTACGGGCATTCTTATAGGCTACCTTCTGCCTGGAGCTGTAGATCATTTCCCGCTCATGGTGCAGGAATGACCCGGAACCCGTAGCCATATCGGAAAGGACCGCGCCGTCGGGATCGAGGACCCTGAGAAAAATATCCTTATCATTGGCTTGCGCCACGGCATTTTCGGCCAGCTCGAAATTTACCTTAAGCTGGTTGATCCTCTTGGACCGGTAGTTGCCGCCGTCCCGTTCTTTCCCTTTGTCGGATATGGCGCTTACCTGGATTTTTTCTGCCCTGAGCGCCGATGCGATCGCTATTTTTTCCTGGAGCTCAACTGCTTTCGAATTGACGACATCTATCTGCTCTCCAAGCTGCTCTTTTTCAGACTCCAGGCCGGAGATCTGCTCGGAAAGCTCCTGGTTCCTGGCCGTGGCGGTTCCCAGCTCCTGCCGCAGGCTGGCTATTTCCTGGTCCTTTTCGGCAAGGAGCGCTTCATAGTTTTTAATGCGTTCTTCATACTTTTTGAGCGAAAAGCTGTTCCGGTCTTTGAGCAGCTGCTTGTCTTTTTCAAGCTGGGCTTTCAGTGAAAGGAGCGAGTCCACTCTTCCGCCCAGCTGCTGGATCTGGGCAATTTTGATATCGAGCTGGGTCGAAATGGAATCGAGCTTGCTTTTGGTAGTGAGCACTTCTTCCATGCGCGCCGCGATGACCGAATCTTTGGTCGTATTTTCTTTTCGCTCCTGGTAGAAGAAATACAGCAGTAAGACGTTGAGCAGGGCCAGTATGGCCAGCGCTGCCCACAGCAGATTCTTACGGTCTTGTTTTTGTTCCCTGTTGTAGCTCATGTCGTGGATTAATTTGGCGTCTCAGTAAATATATCTAATGAACACACTCAACTCGTTACTTCTGAAGGCAAAATATCTTTAATGGAGCTGGTCACGCGTGCAAGGCTCAATTGGGAGCAGGGTTTCCCTACCTCCCTGATCATGGTGCAGTTTTGCCCCGAGCCGTAGCTGCCCGAATACGGGTTGTAGATTTCAAAGTTGTTTAACGCGCCCATCAATATCACCCCGTAGGTGCCGACGGCATTGGCAAGATGGGCGGGGCCGCTGTCCAGCCCGATAAAAAAGTCGGCTCTCCGGATTACTTCCGCTGTTTCCAAGATAGACAGTTTTCCGGTCAGATTGAAATACCTGGGATGATTTATATCCAGATTGCTTTTCAATCCTACCTCGACAACGGCATAGGAATAGTGCTCGATCAGCCAGTAGGCCAACGCCTGCCAATGCTGCGCCGGCCAGTCTTTGGGCGCAAAGTTGGACTGGCAGTGAATTACAATAAAGCTTTGCGGGAGATGAAGCTCATCTGCTTTTGCCCTGTGCCTTTTTTGCAGGTAGACTTCCGGTTGCTGGTCTTCGGGCAATCCGAGGTTACCTGCTTTGGCAAATACTTCCAGCAGGTTGCCATGCTCGAAGTAATTGTCAACGTTGATGTTTTTCGCCACGGCAACCGGGTTGTCGTAGTAGGCCTGGCATTCGGGACAGTAGTTGTTGTTCCTGAACTGCAGCTCGTATACCTTGTCGAAAACGCCCGATTTCAGGATAACCTGTCTTTCGGTTACACACAATTCCGGGAATACCCTGTCGATATGTGGATTTACTTCTACGAGTTCTTTAAAGACAGGCTTTACGAACCATACGATATGGGCGTCGGGATGCAGGCTGCGGATATGCCTTGAAAGGGGTTCCACCGCCACTATATCCCCGAAATGCTCTGTCCGGACAACGGCTACCAGCTTTGTTCCGGGATGTTGGGCCTTGAATTGCCGAAAAGATCTAATGTTTTGATTGCCAGAAAAGTAGGCTTTAAAAATATGAGAATACTTTTTGTATCTATGGCGCCACAAATCAATAAGAGCTTTTACCCCCATACGCGATTCTATACTTTAATACAGGATACAAAATAACTAATAATCTGCCGGATACCGGCAGTTTTGCCTGATTTGAACTACAAATTCATGCTTTCCTGATAAAGTATGTTAAAAAAGCAGGCCATGCTTGAATGGGGAATGTAGGTAACAGGGAATTATGAGCTTTTCTTCCTTATGGCACCGGTGTATTTCTTTTCGCCTGCGGGTATTTCGACTGGGAGATGGTTTTCCTGCGGAGGGATAGGGCACTGGTAGCCGTCGCTGTAGGCGCAATACGGATTATAAGCTTTGTTGAAGTCAAGCAATACTTCGCCCGCCTGCGCCGGTATGGCCAGGTCAAGGTAGCGGCCGCCGCCGTAGGTCCGGCCGCCATTGGTTTTGTCTTTGAAGGGAATGAAGAGGATATTGCGAACCCTGGCAAGCGGTCCCGGTATGCTGAGATCCCGGTAAGCGGTAAGTGTGCTCTTTACACCCCCGGCTTCAAAATGCAGTCTGGCATACCTGACGAATTCTTTGGTAGTTCCGGCATAGGTTGCCATGCTGAATGGCTTTTCGCCTTTGAGCAGCTCCACACGCGCTTTTACGACGTATTTTGTGTCGGCATCGAAAAAGAAGATCCCGGCGGTATCTTCCGGCCGCAGCGGCGATCCGGGACCGGCCGTCACCTCTTCAAGCTGCTTTTTCCGGTAGCCGGCGATTTCTTCCCGGTATGTCTGGCCCTGAAGTAAAGGCATTGCCGCCAGCCACAGCAAGAGCGATAAAAGCAGGTGTTTATACACGTTCATGAAATCAGCGGGTGTGGTCCAAAAAATGTAACATGCAATGCAAGATAAGTTCTTTGAACGACATTGGCGGCATTTTCCGGCTGCAAATCCGGCATACGACTGTCCAGGTCCTCCTGCCGTATACTAAGAATCGTGCCGGCCCGCACTATGAATTTGCAGATTATTTCTATATTTATCATTGAACAGTCCCGTATTTGTCCCGGCTTCCACTAAATCTTTCCTGTAATGTCAGCCATCAAATTGTTGCCTGTCGTCTTTCTCCTTGTACTGACCGGGTGCGGGGAAAGAAAACCTGTATTTGAATCGCCGCTGCTGAAGAATATCGGCGATTACAGCGTTCCGGTAACTACATCTTCGAAGTATGCCCGGCAGTTTTTCAACCAGGGCCTGATCATGGCCAACGCTTTCAACCACGGCGAGGCAGAGCGGTCTTTCCGCGAAGCGGTACGGCTCGACACTGCCTTTGCAATGGGTTACTGGGGCATTGCCTATGTGCTGGGACCGAACCTGAATTCTGCAGACAACCTTGGAGCAGCCAGCGAAATACACCGGGCCGTTTCCCGCGCCGGACATTTCAGCGGCAGCGCCTCTGCATGGGAGAAAGCGCTTATCGACGCTTTCATGGTCCGGTTCCCGGCAGATAGCGCCGCTGCCGACGATGAGGGCTTTGCCCGGTCGATGAAGCTGGCCTATGAGCAGTTTCCCGGTCATACGCTCTTAACTACGCTCTACGCCGAATGCCTGATGAACCGGCACGCCTGGGACTTTTTCGATGGGAAGGGCGGGCAGGCGAGGCCCTGGACACCCGGGATCCTCTCCCTG
Organism: Cytophagaceae bacterium SCN 52-12; assembly: GCA_001724175.1. GTDB lineage: Bacteria > Bacteroidota > Bacteroidia > Cytophagales > Spirosomataceae > Ravibacter. Next base: position 21,560 of record MEDT01000049.1, read on the forward strand.
CTGGAGGAAGCGCTTGCAGCCGAACCGGAGAATCCCCTCGCCAACCACCTGTACCTTCATGCTACCGAATCGGGTTCCGATTTCACGAAGGCCCTGGAATGCGCCGAACGCCTGAAAAAGCTGGTTCCTTCGGCCGGTCATCTTGTGCATATGCCCTCGCATATCTATATCAATACCGGCGATTACCACGAGGGCTCCCTGGCTAATGAGGATGCGGTAAAAGCCGATAGCGCCTACATTGCCGAATGTCGTGTACAGGGCTATTACCCCCAGATGTATTATACCCATAACTACCATTTTCTCGCCGCTACAGCGGCCTTTGAAGGGCGCGCCGCCCGTTCCATCGAGGCGGCCTTCAAAACCGCCGGACTCGTCGAAAGCAGGTATTATCATGAGCCCGGCTTTGAAACGGTACAGCATTATCTGACCATCCCCGATCATATTCTTGTCAAGTTTGCCCAATGGGAGAAGATCCTGGCTCTGCCGGCTCCTGCCGCCGACCTTCTTTACCCCGGGGCGATCCGGCATTACGCCCGCGGGATGGCCTATGCAAACACCGGGAAGCCGGAAGCTGCCGGAAAGGAGCTGGAACAACTGAATGAGCTGGCCGGGAGCCCTTTGCTGGAAGGACAAATGATCTGGGGCATTAATCATGTAAGCGAAGTCTGCAGGATCGCCGCGCTTGTCCTGCAGGCAGAGATCCTCGCCGCAGCAGGCCGTCCGCAGCAGGCCCTTCCGTTGCTGGCAGATGCCGTTCGCATCGAAGACCGGCTTAATTATACGGAGCCTCCCGACTGGTTCTTCTCCGTGCGCCATGCCCTGGGCGCCCTGCTGCTGCAAGCCGGCGACGCCCCACAGGCTGAAAAGGTGTACCGGGAAGACCTTGCCCGGTGGCCCCGGAACGGTTTTGCCCTCAATGGCCTGGCTGAAAGCCTGGCCGCCCAGGCCCGGACCGCCGAAGCAGAGGCTGTCAGGGCGCAATTTGCCGAAGCCTGGCAATATGCCGATACTGAGCTGACCGCCTCCAGGGTAGACCCGGCGAAGCGAAAAAACTTAACGCTGAAAATCGATGCCTCATCACCCGCAGGACTGATCGCACTGAGCGGGGCGATGTGTGCGGGGAGGTAGCCGCCGGGCATCTTCGTCCGTCAGCTACCTGCTCAGGGCTGCCAACGGGTAATCCAGGTTGAGGCTGAGTACCCGGTTCCTGGTCTTATCCTTGCCGCGGCCCGGGTCGACGTTGACCATCCCCAGTTCGTAAGAAAGGCTGGCCCCGAAACCCTGCGGGAGCCGGTAGCCCGCCGTAAGGCTGAGACCGGCGTCAAAGCGGCTGTAACCCATATTTTTATCAAAAGCTGCATACGACTCATCGAAGCCGGTACCCTTATCGCGCATCCTGCCGAACAGCCCGTAACCCAGGTAAAGGCCCGGTCCGCCATAGAGGCGGCCCTTGCTATCGGGCAGGTCGTAATTATACAGTACCGAGGCGACCGGTTCAAGGTAGAGCATCCGGGCGAGGAAATAGCCATCGTTGTATTTCTGCTTGCCTCCTTTGCCTATAAGCTGCACGCCGTAAAGCAGGCTGAGGCGGCTGAGAAAAGATCCCTTACCGGAAGCTGCCGTGGGGCCCGGCTGGTTGCCGGCAGATGCGAGCAGCGTAGCCGGATCGGCCGGGTACGGTGATTGGGAAGCTGCATTTTTATCTTTATAATAGTTGATCATCTGGTCGATCAGGCGTTGATTGTCGTATTTCAAGGCCACATTCATGACCAGCACATCGGCAGGATGGTTCCGGAGATCCTCCAACCCCGGGGTATATTCATAGGACGGACCGGAGAGTCTCTGCCGGGCAAGATCGATCGAGGCCTGCAGGAAGGCGTTGATCTTGCGGTCGAGATCGGTGGGAGGGCGCGAAGGGATATCAGGACCGATCTGCGTCCACCCGGCAAGGGGTAGCAGCGTGATGAAAAGGAGGAAAAAGCGTACCAGGGTTTTCATAACAGGGATTGTTTGGAAGTGAACCGTTTCGGCATACCCGAACATGTTCCCAAATTTCCGCATCGCCATACGGGTACGAAATAGTTAGTTCTAACGATAGGCGCCCGTTATGTGAGCCTCCCGGCAGGGTGGTGGATGTACGTCCTGGAAGGAAAGAAAAACGCCGCTCCAAAACAGCGTTTCGGAGCAGCGTTTAAGATTAACGGTGCGGAGAAATTAATGGGAGGGCCTACTTTATGCAATCGATGCTATTTACTGATCAGCAGTTTCCTGCTGATCCTGCTTCCATCGTTGAGTTCTATATTAATCAGATAAATACCTGCAGGCAAGGCTTCGAGCGATATCCCTTTTTCGGAATAGGGGATACCTGATATCATCTTCTGCCCCGACTGGCTGACGACCGACAGGGTGGATATTTCGGATATTCCTTCCTTAAGATACAGCCTGTCTGATGAAGGGTTTGGATAAACATACATTTCCTCGCCGGCTGTTCTATTGAAACGAACCGACCTGATCGGGCTGTAAGCAAAGGTTCCGTCCCGGTCCGTCATTTTCAACCGGTAATAATGCTGCCCGTCCTGCGCCGGATGATGCGGGAATGAATAACGCCGCAAGTCGTTGCTTTGACCCCTGGCGCTTACCTGGCCTACCTTGATCCAGGCTCTGGCATCGGCGCTATGTTCGATGTCGAAATGGCTGCTGTTCGATTCTTCGGTGGTTGCCCAGGTAAGCAGGGCTGTCCTGTTCTCGGGTTTCACCTCAAATGTTTTGAGTATGACGGGGAGAACGGTCTCGGAATCAAATATACCCCAAGTGGAGAATTCGGTGACGTCATTTCCGGTAGATGCACCATAGCCGATATTGTTATAATATCCCAGCGTTAACGGTCCGGCCATGTTTTCCCAGTTGTTTCCGTTCCATTTCTTGATATACATGTTGTTCATATCCTTCCGATAACAAATTCCTTGTTGACAGAACCTGCTGGGACCTTGAATTTTAGTGCGCCTGTTCCATTAGTGATAACCCGGCTGCGCTGTTGAGCGGGGAGATTGATATATACTCCGTGGCAGGTCAGGTCATAGTTGCCCAGGGTAATTGTGCCGCTACCATACAAATAAACATTATCCGTATTGGAGACCTCCGGCCTTAATACTTCAAGATGGCTTGTGAGCGTAATGTTCCCATATGCGGAAAGACTTTGCAGACTGACTTTCGAACCGTCCAGACTTTGTGATTTTTGAAGCTCGAGTCCGCTCACATTGAGGAAACCTTCGTTTTCGAAAAATCCCTTGATTGTCAGTGATTTGTTGTTGATCGTTTCCAGTGATTTCGATGAATTGATCTTGAGGTCCAAAGTAGTGGCATTGACATCTAAAATAACCTTTCCATTAACGACAACGTGGTTATTTTCACCGGGAACTACATCTGATTCCCAGGTATCAGGATCGCTCCAGAGACAATCCGTACAATTTTTCGATTCGATCGTACCGGGGAGAGAAATGACCATATTTGGGCATTTGTTCCCAAGTTCAGGCGCATTTATCCATCCCGTTAGAGGTGGATTGGGAGAGGATTGATCCGTATTATAAGCAAATGGCTGGTTGGGACTCCACGAATGTTTACTTTTTAATTCCCATCTATTGTTTGCGTTGGAATAGGATATCTCCTGAGGATTACAATATGAGCAGGAGTGATTGGCAGAGTAGATATTCCGGCCGTTCAGGTCTGTCCCCGACAAAGTGTACGGGCCACTTACATCAGCACACCCGCTTACAATAATAACTTGTCCACCCGCTCCCAGAGAAGATATAGCGAGCGTCACCATGAGTAACAATTTTTTCATATGCAATCAGTAGTTAAGGTAAATTTGAGTACCGGTCGCTAATAAAGCGCTTCCGTACATAGGCTACGGGGTTCGTTTTACGAAACCTATAATCGGTTAAACGAAATGTTGTTTTGGGATAACACGATCAGGTTTTCAAAAAAATATCGCTCGCAACTCTTTGATATTTTCCAGTTCCGTTGTTCTCTTAAATGTTGGTACTATTGCATGCATTTGTAGTTCCAGTGGGCAAGGTGTATACTTAACCCATTCCCCCCGGGGACCTCTAAGGTTCATCTTGGAGCCGTTAGCGTTTGCTTCGGTTTCGCTTTTGACATAGGGGAATTCCAGTTCGACCAGCTCCTGTCGTGCTCACCAGTCGAGGCAAACTCGCTTTCCCAGCCGCCATTGTGCTCCAGGCATAAGCCTGCCGGTCAGCACGGTAAGTTGCTTGGCAGTGCTTTATCGGGATGGAGTAACCTCTCTGCGAAAAATAACCTCGATTAGTATGAACTTAATAAAATCTATTGACTTGGAATTTTTTTACCTCTTCACCGCGATAACGGGAGGCTCTGCCGCCATTTGGAATCAGTGCCCGACATATGGAGTCGATTCCTCTTTGGTAAGAGCAATAAGTTGAGAGCCTGTTGTGATTCGAAGATGCGGACAGGCGCGGGTCGAGGTAATGAGCGGTCGTCCTGAACGGTCAGGATACTCAGAGCAGGGGAAATTTCAGATCAAACACGGTTCCGTTTTCCTGCGAGAGCCGGTGCACGGCTTTTAGCTCGCGAGCCAGGAGCAAAATAAGCTGGAGGCCGATGGATTCCGGGCTGGCGGCGACGATTTCGCTTTGTCCGTTGTCGCTTATCTGTAAATGACAACCGGTATCCGATCGCGAAAGGATTATTTCCAATTGCGGAGACGTGGCTTTGGGGAATGCATGCTTGAATGCGTTGGTAACTACTTCGTTGACGATCAGGCCTAGCGACATCGCCTGTTGCGAAGGCAGTACGACCGGGGCGATCCGGTAGTCGATCCTGAGACCGGGGATAATATAGATATCTTTCAGCCCCTCTACCAGTGTTTCGAGATATAATGGCATCGAAATGCTGAGGCGGGTCGTATTATTAAGATGCCGGTGAAGAAGGCCTATGGTCTGTACACGGTTCACATTTTCTTGCAGTAGTGACCTGGTCTCTCTGCTGGTAAGCTTGCGCAACTGGAGGTCCATCAGGCTAGAAAGCCGCTGAAGATTGTTTTTTATGCGGTGGTTCTGTTCTTTTACCAAAGTAGCATTATGCAGGCTCAGCTCTCTGTTTTTCCGGTATAAGTAGAAAACCATACCGAGCGTGCCTATCGCAAGAACAAGGCTTCCGAACATGATCCATTTTATTTTTCGTTCATAGCCGAGCATCTCGCGCTGTCGGGCAAGCTCTGTTTCCCGCTGCTTCAGAAGGGCCTCTTTTTTCTCGGTTTCATAGTGGACCGTCAGTTGCGAAATAGCCCCTTCCCGGTCATCTAAAAGTCTTCGGTCCCGGGTTTTATTGCCTGTAAGCAGCCATTCAAACGCCTTTTTATAAGATTTCGTAGCTTGGTGAAGCAATACATTTGAAAAGGCTATTTTCGATAAGAGAAAGTCGTCATCCAGTGTATGGGATTTGTAGAGTCCGTAGGCCTCGTCGAGCAACTTTTCGGCTGTAAGATAGTCTTTCCGGTATACTTGAGCGCGTCCCAGGAATTGCATCGCGTCGATCAGCAGATAAAGTTGCCCCAGCTTCCTGCGAATGGCTACGGCTTTCTCGAGATAGGGGACGGCCGCGCTGTCTTCCCGATGAATATACGTGATGCCGATACCGTAGTGGAGCCAAGCCTTCTGATCGGGCTGATGCTCGTATTGTTCCGCCAGCTTGTAATAATGAAGCGCGCTGTCGGTGCTGAACCTAGGGGTAAGCATATCCCGCGATTTTGCAGTGGAATAGGCCCAGGAATGAGTGGAGGCGAGTTGCATATAGGCCATGGAAAGACCGAGTTCGTTCCCTGTTTTCCTGATCAAGTCTACGGCCTGGCGTGCATATCCGATTGCTTCATCGAAATGATGGAGATGAGCATTGTTTTCGGACAGCGCCAGCATAGTGACCCCGATAAGATCAGGACTGCCCCATTTCCTGCGCAACTCCAGCGACTCCAGGTAGTGTTTTCGTGCGGTATAGTAATCTCTTTGCTGTTGGTATACTTTGCCCATAATAAGACTTGCGGTTCCTTTCAGATAGAGGCTGTTACCAGTCATTTTATAGGCTTCCTGCGCCAGCATCAAGCTTTTTGCAGGGGCCTCGAAGAGCAGGGAATCCGATATGCCGAGCATTTTTTCCAATAGGAGAGAATCCATTTCAGTAACAGGTGCCGAAATGCCTGCGAGGATGAAGAGAAAGGTGAGTAAACTCATTTCAGGGTTTGGCTGAAGTGTCGTATTCAGTAGGTGAATATCGGGTTTTTTGTTTAAAAAAGGCTGTTTTTTAACTGAAAAGACTGTCCAACTCCTAGCATGGTGGGAAAAAGTACAAGGACGAAAAAACGGGAGTAAATTGTCGGTATGCAGATCTGTAGTTAAGATAAATTCGGGTACCGGCTGTTAATAAAGTATTTTCCGCTATAGGCAACGAGGGCTTTTTTATAAATCCTGCAATCGGTTTTACAAAATACAGTTTTAAGATAAAAGAAGTTTGGAGACGCGGCACGGTTTTGACAATCCGGCAGGATTAGCTTATATTCGTAATATCGGCGTATTCGACCTGAATGCTGACCTGAAATCACCAGTCCGCCGGCTTGCAGAATTGAATTTTCGATATGAGTAGCCTTTACCGTATTCTGATCGTTGAAGATGACCCCCTGACCGCCATGACTCTTGAAGCAGGCCTGGTTTCGAAGGAATTTGAAATTTGTGGCGTAGCTTCCGACTACCGACAGGCCGTGAAGCTGATCAGGACTGAAAAGCCCGATCTGTTGCTGGTAGATATCGAGCTGGGGGAAGGGCTGGCCGACGGCATAGCGGTAGCCCGTGAAATGAAACGCCTGAGACCGGGCCCGATCGTCTATCTTACCGGGATGACTGAAGAGGAGGTATTCCAAGAAGCCAGAGAAACAGAACCTGTAGCATATCTGGAGAAACCTTTCCGGGTATCGGAGGTGGCGCGGCAGGTTGTACTGGCGCTTAATCGTCATTACGGCAGTAGGGGTCATGATTTTCTCAGTATAGAGGGCCAGTTGTATATCCCGGATCAGCGGGAGAAGGTGCGTGTAGATGTAGATAAAATAGCCTATCTCGAAGCGGAGGGAGCTTATACGCATATTTATTTGGCAACACGGACGCCGCAGGGATTTCTGCCGTCGAAAAAGTGCATAGCCGTCAACCTGGGAAGTGTAAAACCTCACCTGCCGGCCAGCTTTTACGACCTTTCCCAATCCTATTGCATCAATCTCCGTTTTCTGGACCGTATCGGGACGCAGGATCTGCAGCTCGGGCCTTATGAAGTGGAGATGCCAAATGGGAAAAGAAAGCAGTTGGAGGAATTTGTGAAGGTGATAAGGGCAAAGAAGCCGACTATTAGGCAGAAGTAACATGAAGTTATTTTATCCGGTTTCTCTGCATGCCTGTATCGCAGGTTTTCTGTTGGACGACAGTCTCCAACTCCTGTAAATATGGCTTTGAGGGGCATTTTACACTCGCGCTAAAAAATGATTACGGGGTCTTAATGAAAATTTCGATCTGGAATATTCAGACAACGATCTGGGTTTTGACAGCGTGGGGTAGCAGTATCTTCTTTCGGCTTAAGACTGATCGGGTGGCTGGCCGGGCATTTGAAAGGGTAATATGTTTTCTCAAGAGAATCGGGAAGCGTGTTCAGGCTGAAATTTAAGGATACGGCGAGAAAAGCAGCTACTTTTTCCGGATAAACCGCTTCTTCGGCGCTTTTTTGGGATGCAGCTTCCTGAGCGCCTCCGCAGCCTCGATCGGGAAGTCTGTTTCCAGCACGCTTGCGCCGTCCCTGATGATTGCCTTGTACTTTTCCCTGCGGGCTCCTTTGGTGGGGAGCTTGTCGTAGGAGGAGGCCGACGATATCATCGCCATAGCGCCTTTGGCGTGCAACAGGCTATACAGCTCCTGGTTTTCTTCTTTGATATGAGGCCCGATATAGGCCATGAGCTGGCTGAAAGGTATACCCGCTTTTTCGTATTCCTCAAACTGCTCCCTGGTTTTGATATGAGCTGAGAAGATCTGGTCAGGATTGCGGTTGAGGTAGAACCTGGCATGTTCGGCGCTATGGGTCGTGATCATCACGAAGGCTTCTGCGCGGTGCTTTTTAATCAGGTCGGCGATCATGGGGTAAGGCACTCCTTTCTGATCCAGGTTGAGGATCGTTTTGCCCCGGGCCCACTCGATCGCGGCTGCCAGGGTTGGGATCTTATACGGGGTGGGGTTGCCTGCCGCATCTTTCAGGCGCAGGTTTTGAAGCTCGGCAAAAGTATGATCGGCGATGTTCCCGCTTCCTGTTGTCGTCCTGTCGAGCGTGGCGTCGTGCATAAGTACGATGACGCTGTCGCGGGTCATCCGTGGGTCGATCTCGAAAATAGCGGGCGTGAATTTCAGCGTATGCTCCATTCCCTCGATGGCGTTTTCAGGGAAGCCGCCCTCGACGGTACCGCGGTGCCCGGCGATGACAGGCCGGCGGCCGGGTGCGAATTGGAGGAACCGGCGGGCATCTTCCGGAGTTTTCAAGTCAATGACGTGCAAAGCGGATTGTGCTTTTCCCTCGCCGGGATAGAGGCACAAAGCCCAGGCAGCTATCATGAAAAACAGCTTTTGTACCCGGTATTTTCTCATCTGGCAGGAGCTTATCATCGGTGATTCAACTGGTTCAGTGCAATTTCGTAATTCTCGTCAAGCGTGAAACGCGTAATCGCCGAATTTTCCTGGACGATACGGCGGTAATTGCGGAGCGGCATCCCCAGCTTGTAAGCCAGGTAAAACCGGTTGACGGCGTTATGGGCTACCACCAGGATCGTTCCGCCCGGATGCTTTTGGCAGGCTGCTTTAAAAAAGGAATCCGCGCTGGTCGCTATCTCTATAGCAGTGCTCCCTGTGCCTCCTGCACGGGTAGTTTCGGGCGATCGTTCCCAGGCTTCCCAAAGCTTGGGGTCTTCAGCGATGAACTCCGTTCTTGTTTTACCTTCCCAGCTTCCGAAAGAAGCCTCCTTCAACTCGGGAACCGCTACGATCTCGGATTGCTTTTTCCCGGATGCGATCAGTGCGGTGTCGAAAGCTCTTTTCAAAGGGGAACTGTAAACCGCATCGAAGGAAATGCCTTTGAGGAGCGCTCCCGCCTCAATGGCCTGTGCTTTTCCTTTCGGAGTCAGTTCTACATCGGTAGCTCCGCAATAGCGGTTGCCGTCGGCGTTCCAGGTGGTTTCTCCGTGGCGGAGCAGGTAAACGGTCAGCATGGACAATGTTATTTTTATGTCACTCTTTCAGGGTTCCGATTTGCGCTATCCTCCAAATAGCCGCGTCTTTTCATTTCAATCCTGAAGTTGGCGTAATATGTCTCGTAAGCCTCGGTCAGGCTTGCTTCCGGCTCAAAGCATTTCTCAGGATGGGTCATGGCGCCGGCCGCTTCGGTCAGGTTTGAAAAGTATACCTGCGAAGCCGCTACGACCGCTGCCCCGAGCGCTCCCGATGTATGCGACATTTTATAAACCGGGCGTCCCAGCACGTTGGCCCTTATCTTCATCCAGACGGTGCTGTTCGCACCTCCGCCCGATGAATATACCGCCGTAACCTCCTCTCCCGACAGCGTCTCGACCAGCTCATAGGATAGCTTTTCGATATAGGCCACTCCCTCCAGCCCGGCGGCAAACAATTGCTCGCGGCGCGTAATGGCCGGGTCGGTAAATCCCTGCGCAGCGAGGTCTATAAAGGGGAACCGCTCGCCTTTCTGCCTCAGGGGATATACCGAAAAGCCCGTGGGAATAAGGGTTGCTGCAACACGGTTCATCGCTTCCAGCTCATCCCCGAAGTCTTCGGAAATCCAGTCAGCGCCCGTGTTGCTGGCTCCTCCGGGCATCCAGTAGCCCTGCGGATGCCGGTGGCAATACAATCTCCCCTGCGGGTCAAGGATCTGCTGTTTGGTCACTCCCTTGACGACCAGTGTAGTCCCGATGGTCGTGTTCCAGTCGCCCGGACTGACTGCCCCGCTGGCAACCTGCGAAGCGCAGCCGTCGGTCATGCCGGCAACTACCTGCACAGCGGGAAGTCCCCAACGCGCCTGCAATTCGGCGATTACCGGTCCCAGAAACGTACCGGGAGGCACAACTTCCTGGAGCCAGCTTTCCTGCAGGGGGAGGTACCGGGTGAGATATTCCGGCCAGGCGTCAGCGGTCAGGTCATACCCCGATTTCAGGGCATTGGTATGGTCGGTAGTCCGGAAATTGCCGCACAATTTGCCTGTCAGGTAGTCGGCGGCATGGATCCAGGTTTTGATAAAAGCGGCCTGTTCCGGGTAGTTTTTTACAAACCATACCATTTTCGGAAGGCCGCTGGAGGCGTTGAAACCGGTGTATCCCGAAGGATGGTGCTGCAACGCCAGCTCCCGGCACAGCTTTCCTTCTGCCTCCTGCCGGGTGTCGCTGTACATAATGGCGTCGCTCAGAGGACGGTTGTCTTTATCGAGGGGAATGACCGTACCGGAAGTTGAGGTTACGGAAATGGCCTGAATGCTGTCTTTCAGACGCGAAGGCTGCGCTGACAGGAGCCTGCCCAGGCACTCCTGCGCTGCCTCCCACCACTCGTCGGGGTTCTGGCTGACGCGATAAGAGGCCGCCTGGGGCGACCGGCGGAACGTTTTTATCTCCTCGCTACCCAGTATCTTTCCCAGTTCGTCTGTCAGAACGACCCTCACCCCCTGGGTACCTACATCAACTCCAAGAAAGCATGCCAGGCTCATCAGCTTTTCTCCTTTAGTTTGTTCCTGTTTTCTTTCCACTGCCGGTACCACCCGGCAGTATCCCACGACGGCTGCGGCCGCGTCCCGGAGACGCCTGCTGCTGTTTCTTCCGGCAGCCCCAGGGCGCGGCTGCACACAGCTGCCCCCCCGGATACGGTTGCCTGCCTGTAATTGTTCCTTATCCGCAGCTCTTTTCCAGTAAGATTGGCCAGGAACTGTCTTAATACGAGGCTTTGCATACCGCCTCCGCAGCCCCATATATAAGCTTCCTTGTGCGGAGATACCCCGCAGAGCGCCAGGTAGTTTTCGTATATGCTGCAGGCCAGGTCCCATACGAGCGCAAAAGCAAATTGTCCCCGGCTCAGCTCGTGGTGGATAGGCGCCGGGAATATGAATCCGCCGCGGAGAAGCGGAGATTCCTCCCCGGCAATGAGAGAGCCCAGGGCAGCCCAGCACTGGGGGCCGCCCGACTCCGCTACCGAAAGGATCTCGGCCTCCATTACGTCGTAGGACTCATTGGGGTAGAAAATCGCCTTATACCGCTGAAGGTTAAGGCCGGTCACACCCGCATTGGTTTCCAGGATGAAGAAGCCGGGAAGCGTATGGCTGTTGGTCCAGGTTCGCCGGGCGCTGTCTGTAACATACCGGCTGACTATTTTGACCACCGGCGTGGTCGTGCCGGAGACAATCACTACATCGTCGGCGCCCGGGATAGTGCTCATTACAGCCAGCTGGGTGTCGGCCCCGCCTGCTACCGCGCGGAGACCGGGAGAGAGGCCCATCGAACGGGCGACGCCGGGCAGCACCTCGCCGAGCGCTTCGCCGGAAAGAACCAGGCGGGGCAGTATCGCCGGACTGATCCCGAAGCAGGCGCACAGCTCTTCTGACCAGCTCCGGGCGGCTACATCGTAAAGCAGTGTTTCCGAAGCCTGCGAATGCTCATACCCCATCACGCCGCAGAGCCGGAACAGCGCCCAGTCGCTAATGCTCAGCATATGCGCTATTTTGGCCCCGGCAGCCGGATGCTTCCGGGTGAAGCCGACTACCTTGAACGCCGAAAACAGGGAAGTGGGATATCGCCCGGTAAGCGCATATACCCGGTCCTTATCCTGCAGCATGTCCTGGAACTCGCGGCCCCGGTGGTCGATGTTAGGCATGCCTGTGATCGTATTTCCGTGCGCATCCAGGAGGACGATCCCCTCCCGCTGGCTGGAAGTGGTCACAGCAGCTACGGAGCCCGGATCAACGACAGCCAATACTTCTTTGCACAGCTTTATGATCTGCTCCCAGAGCCTGTCCGGGTCAAAAAAGGTGGCGTCTTCGTACAACTGGTCTCTTTCATAATGAACCGTATCGGTGGCTACCTTTATAATATTCCCGGCCGGATCTGCCAGGGCTACCCGCACATTCCCGGTGCCTATGTCGATGATCAGATAATGACGTGGCCTCATTGCAGACGGTTTAAACACTCAGGGTTAACCCATTGTTTTACGGAACGGCTGCCCTCCACGAAAAACTCCTTAAGGGCTTTGTTGAGGATATCGGCATGATGATTTTCCACTTCAAAAGTAGCTCCTGCGATGTGCGGCGTGGCCAGCACGTTAGGATGGTGTATGAGCTGGTAGTCCAGCTCGTCAGGCGGCTCGTGGTCGAATACATCCAGTATGGCTCCCCGGATCCGGTTGTTCAGCACCGCCTCCAGCAGGGCTTCTCTCTTCACTACCGCCGCACGGGCCGTATTCACAAAGATAGCGCCGGGTTTCATAAGGCCGATCAGCCCGGCGTCGATCATACCCTTCGTTTCCTCCGTTACCGGCAAATGTATCGAAACGACGTCGCATTCCCTGAAAACATCCTCCAGTGATACTTTTACGAATGCCGGGTCTTCCGCGACGGTATAGGGATCGTAATACCTGATCTTTGCCGGGAAGTGCTTCAGCAGGTTGGCGATAGTCTGCCCGGTAGCCCCGAAGCCGACCATCCCGATGGTTTTCCCGGCAATTTCATTCCCCTTGAACTGAAGATAGGACGTATGTGCGCCGGCTTCCCATTTTTCGCCTTCAAGCCAGGAAATTCCCGGCAGAGTGTGGCGCATCAGGTTGACGAGGTTGGCTATGAACATTTCAGCCACCGCCTGCGCATTGCGGGCGGGCGTATTGAAGACGGGAATTCCGCGGCTGCCGGCTTCCTTTACATCGACGTTGGAGGGAGTTCCCCTGCATACTCCGATGAACCGCAAGCCGGGATATGCTTTTATCACCTCCGCAGTTACTTCGTCGTGTTCTGTAATGAGCGCTTCTGCTCCTGTTTTTTTGAGAAGCGCTGTCAGCTCTTCAGGCCGGTAGCCATGTCCGTGCTCCTTCCAGGGTTTGTAAATCACTTCCCCGAAAAGATCTTCGAGGGTATGGCGGGCAGCCTCATAGTAGGGAGCGGTGAGAAGAATGCGTGTCATTTTGCGTATGAATTAGAAATATCTGCCGGTAATGTTATAAAGCGGGTCAGTACGGCGCTGATCAGGTACAGAATGGCGAGGATCCAGACCACGCCTTCGCTGCCTACGACACCGATGGTCAGGCCGACGATGGCCGGGCCTATAAACACCGGCAGGCCGGCGCCGAGGTTGAGGATTGAAATGGCAGCGCCTTTTTCTTCCTTCACCAGGGAGGGGACCAGGGCAGACAACGGGACGTACCCGGCGAGCAGGGCTCCCCACAGGACGCCGCATAAAAGCACCATCCAGTAGCTGCTGTCAAACCAGGCCGGCGAATAGTAAAAGAGCAGCGTCGAAACGGCGCAGCCGACGCCGCCAAACCACATGACGGTCCGCTGCCATCCTAGCCTGTCGCCTACAAAACCGAATATGAGGTTGAAAATAATGTTGCTGGTGAAGATAGTGCCCCATATCTGGAGCCATTCCTTTGTCGAAAATCCGTATTCGGCCATGTAAAGAGGCAGGAAAACCGGGAAGGCAAACTGGGCTGTGGTATTGATCACCCGTACGATCCCGCCGATGCCTACCTTCGGCTCTTTCCTGACAATGGTAATTCCCCTGAGAAGCTCCTTCCATTTGTTTTCGCCGCCTTCAGGAGTCAACCGTGTTTTGAATTGGTCCCGGTTCAGAATCAGGGCGAAGAATGCGCCTATCGCCACCCAGAGAATAGAGCTCCAGAGCGTATTCTGGTAGCCGATCGAGCCGATTGCCCAGCTGGAATAGTAGGCGCCCAATACGTTGAGCCCGCCGGTAAAAACAAACCAGAACCAGCCTACTGCCCGTCCAAGCTCACTTTTTTCGGTACGGTAGGTGATCCAGACGAGAAAAGAATAAGCGAACAAAGGATAGCCGAAACCGCGGATAGCATAGGTGACCAGCATAGCGGGGTAGTTGAGCTGAGCCATTCCTATACCGACAAACCCGATAGTGCCCAATATGTAAAGCAATACGCCCATCGACATGGTGAATTTTGGGGAATAGGTCTCGGCCATCACCCCCGAAAACCAGGAGGAAATGGCAATGGTAACCCCGTATACTGTAAAAAGGGAGGCGGATCGCTGTATGGTCATGCCGTGTTCAAGCAGGTAAGGGCTTAGCCATCCCTGCTCGACACCGTCTCCCATCATGAAGATCAGGATGCCGGCGTATCCCCAGAACAGGTGCCGGGGAATACCAAGTCTATCAGTTTTTAACATTTTTCAGATCGGGGTTTAAGCAGGTTTCGGGTAGAATTTTTTTTATACAAAAAATGATTTATCTGGTCCTGTACTGCAAATGAAATGATATTACACTTCGGTTGCAAGAAAAGTGAAATAAAATTTAATGTTTTTAAATGTTTTGTAATTTTGCTTAACAGGGGTTTGACACGCCTCCTTAAACCCACCGGTTCCACCGGCGGTTATTCACATATCGTCCCTGCGGGACTCGTATGTCTCCGGAAGCCATTCTTATCGGATAGATAGAACAGATAGGATAAGACAGATATACAGGAGAGGTCGCAGAGGAAGGGTCGGATATAAAAGGGTTAGGTCGGATAGGAGGGAGGAGCAGCCAGGAAGTGCGGCGTCCAGCAGGGGACGCTACTCTTCTTAACCGCAGTTGAAGCGAAGCGTAACCTGCGGCTATAGATGGCTTCCGCAGAGCATTTAGCCCCGCAGGGGCGACACATCCGGTATGTACCTCTCTCTTCTGTCTGCCACCTCACAGATAGCTCCGGCGTTTTAATTTCATTTTCGATTCTCTATTAGTAATGCAAATAGCTTAATATTGCTTTCAAAACGTTTCATTTGCAGGATGACCATTACAGAACGGCATCAGTACATCCTGGCCGAAGTGCAGCGGAAAGGAAGGGTCAGCATACAGGAGCTTTGCGATAGTCTGGAAGTGTCGGGTGTTACGATACGCAAGGATCTTAAAGCCCTTGAGGAAAAGCACCTCCTTTTCCGGACGCACGGAGGGGCTTCGCTGAGCAATCCTTACGCGCTGGAGAGGCCTATCCAGGAGAAACAGCATATCAATGCGGCTGAAAAGCATCAGATCGCATTGGCTGCATTGGAAATCATCGACAATCATGATGCATTGATGATCGGCTCGGGAACGACGGTATTTGAGCTGGCCAGGAACCTGGCGCCTTCATACCCGCTTACCGTCATCACCCCGGCTTTGAAGGTAGCTTTGGAATTGTCTGACCGCAAACATGTGGAAGTGCTCCAGCTGGGCGGCCTAATCCGTCAGAATTCGGGTTCGGTTGCGGGCAATTTTGCCGAATATATGCTGAGCGCGGTTTCCTGCGGCGTGCTGTTCCTGGGAGTGGATGGGATTGACCTGGATTTCGGCTTTACAATAAGCAACCTCACGGAAGCGGGGCTGAATCAGAAAATGATCGGCACCGCCCGGTTTGTCGCCATTCTTGCCGATCATACCAAATTCGGACGTCGGGGAATCGCAAAAATATGTGATTTTGACGAAGTTCATTACGTCATAACCGACTCCCGGGCGCCGCAGGAGGCGGTTGCCGCCCTGGAAGAAATGGGGATAAAGGTAATTGTTGCCTGAAGTCCGGAGCGATCGGCTTCCGGCATCCGCAGATCAGCTGTCGGGAGCCGGATACCGGTAAGCCTCTTTTGCAGCGGACAACTTTGCAGCCGGCGGCTTTACAGCCTGCAGTTTTTAGCTGTTTTTCCGGTAGTAATCGAAATCCCGGATCTTTTTGTTCCGGTTAATGTCCATATTGTTTTAAGAGAGAATCTTTGAATTGAAATTTACTCACATGAGAAAATTGTTGCCATTCTACCCGGTACTATTTTGTTTTACAGTCGTCCGCCTGGCTGCCCAGCCGTTGTATGTTCCGCCTCAGCTGTCATCTCCCGATGCCTGGACGATGGTCTTGCTGCCGGATCCGCAGACGTACGGAAAATTTGCCCGTAACCAGCCGGTATTCGAGCTGATGACAGCCTGGACAGCCGAAAATATCAGCAAGCTCAACATCCGGATGGTGCTTTGCACCGGCGACCTGGTAGAACAGAACCAGATGCCCAATCCAAACCAGATAAACGGCGACCAGCCCAGCAAATCGCAATGGGAATCGGTAGCGAGGGCTTTCGAACGGCTCGACGGGAGGGTCCCCTATATCTGCGGGACCGGTAACCACGATTTCGGCTTCAAAAGCGCCGAAAACCGGCAAACCTATTACGACCGGTATTTCCCGCCCGATAAGAATTTCCGCAGCCAGGAACTGCTCAGGGATGCAGGTTTTGACGGCGACGGAAATCCTTCCCTTACCAACGCGACCTACGAGCTCACCTCTCCTCACGGTCAGAAGCTGCTCTTTATGGTGCTTGAATTTGCCCCGCGCGACGCCGTGCTGGAATGGGCCAGGAAGACGGTCAGCCAGGAGAAATACAAAGATCATTTTGTAATACTGCTTACGCATTCATATCTCAACTCGAAGAGCGAGCATATCGAAAAGGAGGGATACCCGCTGACAGACCGGAATTACGGACTGGCGGTCTGGCAAAAGCTGGTCCAACCTTCTTCCAATATCCGGATGGTTTTCTCCGGTCATATAGGTGCGCCTGACGACGTCCTGGGCCACATCGGGTTCCGGAGCGATAAGAATGCCGCCGGCAAAAAGGTAAACCAGATGGTTTTCAATGCGCAGGCGCTGGGCGGAGGCTGGCACGGCAATGGTGGTGACGGATGGCTGCGCACGCTGGAATTTCTGCCCGGCGGCAAAAAAGTGAAGGTCAGGACTTTTTCTCCTTTGTTTGCCATATCCCCGTCTACACGGCACCTGGCCTGGAGGACTGAACCTTACGACGAATTCGAGTTTGATATAGATTGAGCGGATTCGATTCCTGTACCGGTTCGGTAATGCCGGATAATAATTCATATGGGAGAAGCCGGGGAAAGTTCGATCGCACGGCTTCTTTTCGTTGAAAATTTATTGCTTTGTAAGGTATTGATATTCAATGAATAATATCAATTATGGGCGATTTGGTGTATTTTTTACAATCGGTTATGCCAACCGGTTGCGCTTCCGGATGATCATTACAGAGTCGGTTAGCTGGTTTTATTAATGTAAGTTTGAGGTAAAAAAGCCCGCTTTCAGAATGGAGGTATCGATTATCATTGTCAATTACAGAACATCCGGACTTATTATAAATGCCTTGCAGACAGTTTATAGATATACAGAGGGAGTCTCGTTTGAAGTAATTGTAGTGAACAATGAAGAGGATACTGAAGGGAAACGCCGCGTATTGACGGAATATCCTGAAGTAAAATGGATAGAGATGTCGTATAACGCCGGCTTCGGAAGAGCCAACAATGCAGGAATGAAGGCCGCCGCCGGACGTTATTTTTTATTGTTGAATGCTGATACGCTCCTGGTCGACAATGTAATAGGCAGGTGTGTGAAAAGGATGGAAGCAGACAGGCAGATAGTGGCCTGCGCGGCACTCCAGTATGACGGTGATAGGCAGCCCATGCCGTTTTATCAGAGCTTTAACGATTTCAGGAAATCGTTTTTCATCATACCGCCCGGTAAATTCTTTGCAGATCTGCTGGAACGCTTTTTGCCTGAGCCGGTATATGAAGACCCCGAGCAGCGGGACTGGCTGGTGGGGGCATTCATGATGATCAGGCGGGAAGGCTTCGAAGCTACAGGCGGCTTCGAGGAATGTCTTTTTATGTACGGAGAAGATGTGGAATGGTCATGGAGGCTTGGAAAAACCGGCAGACTGTGCCTTTTTAAGGATTGTATTTTCCTGCACCTGGAAAACGGGAATCCCTACCGGCGCTCCCGGATATCCTGGATCAACCGTTTCAGCGTCCAGATGCAGGTTTCCAACATGGTCTGGCTCAGGAAGCAATACGGCGCGTTTTATTATTTCCTGATGCTGATCCATTACCTGGTTATGATCCCTGTCGTGTATATATGGAGATGGATTGCCAACATGAAAGAATCCGACCCGGCAAAGAGAGGCTTCGATACCCAGCACATTTTCGCCAGGAAAGTCGGGGTCCTTTTAAGCTATTTCTGGAAAACCATGAATTATAAGCAGTACTTTTTTAAAATCAGGCCTGAAGAGAATATCGATAAACTATACGCCGATGAAGGAAACCAAAAAACGTAGAATTCTTTTTATCACACCATTAGCCTCAAGAACAGGCTCGGAGATGATGCTCCTTAATATCATCCTTCGCCTGGACAGATCCAAGTATGAAGTCGCCGTAGCGAGCTATGCGCAGGGAGAGCTGCTCGGCGATCTTCCTGACTACGTGCGGGTCTATAAGGTGCCGGGCAACTTCACCATGCTCGACCGCATCAGCTATCATCTCGGGCGGCACCCCATTACAACGGCTCTGAAGGACATTCAGAAAGATTTCCGGGCGGATATGTGGTACCTCAATACCATCGTCCTGCCGCAGGCGGCTTCCACCGCCGTATCGCTGAATATCCCTTTCGTAGTTCATTTTCATGAAATGCCCCTTTCTTATGTATATGTAAACGAGGAAGAGTTCGACCTGATCATCAGGAAAGCGCATCATATCATCGGCTGCTCGGAGGCCACATGCCTGGGGATCAGGCAGGCAGGGGCCGGCAGCGTGTCGCTGGTGTATTCGTTTATAGAAGATAAGATGCGGTCGAAAGACGACGTCGATGTAGCTGCCATAAGAGCGCAATTCGGAATCGCGCCCGGCCAGTTTGCCTGGATCATGTCAGGGGTTCCGTCTGAAAGAAAGGGGTTTGACTTTTTTCCTGAAATAGCCGGGCTGCTGGACGATGAAAACACCCACCTGATCTGGGTCGGCGGCGGCGGAGCCCGCGACGGCTACATCAGCTGGGTCGAAAACCGCATCAGTTCCCTGCGCTCGCGCACCAGGATACACCTGGCCGGCAGGCAGAAAGAAAAATACGACCAATACCTCCACGCTGCCGACGGGTTTATCCTTACTTCCAGGCAGGATCCTTTCCCGCTGGTGATGATTGAAGCCGCCGCATTGGGCAAGCCCATTGTCTCCTTTCCTTCGGGGGGAGTATCCGAACTGATGATCGAAGGGATGGGCAGCGTGACGGAGGACATCAGCCCGAAGCAAATGGCGCTGGAGATGAAGAAAATAATGAATGGGGAAATTGTTTGCGATCCGGCCGTATCGAGGCAGCGGATGGCCGAATATGACATTTCCAAAGGAATGGAGGCCTGGAACCGGGTAATGGACCAGGTTGCCTGGTAAAGACTGCCTGCTAGCGGTCGAACCATTTATTGCGGTAGGCGAGGCTTATGGCCTGCGCCCTGGAGTTGATATGCAGCTTATGGTATATCCTCGCTATATGGGTTCTGACTGTCAGGGTGCTGACATCCAGGTGCGCAGCTATTTTTTTTGCATCCCAGCCCTTCACCAGGTGACTTAAAATTTCTTTTTCCCTGTCTGTAATATGCCCCGGTATGGCGGCAGACTGCGCTTCTGACTCGGGGGGCGTTATTTTGCTCAGCAACTGAAGCGTTTTCCTGGCAATAGACGGGCTCATAGGGGCTCCTCCGTATTCCAGCACATTAATTACCGCTTCTTTCAGAACATGGGCAGGCTCGTGCTTCAGGAGATACCCCGATGCCCCGGCAGTAATGGCCTCGAAAATCCTGTCGTCGTCGTCGAAAACGGTAAGCGCCAGGAAAAATATTTCGGGATTGAGCGTCTTGGCCAGCCTGATGGTTTCGATGCCGTCCATTTCGGGCATTTCGAGATCCATGAAAATCACCTGCGGCAGCTTCCCGGGAGCCATGCCTTCAAGTATTTCCATACATTCATGGCCGCTTCCCGCCGAGAACACCAGGCTCAGGCCTTCCACCATATGGATTTTCCGTTCGAAATCGTTACGGTTAATTCGCTTGTCGTCGACAAATGCAACAGTATAAGACATGAGGCAGGATGATTGATATAAATTCAAAGTTAACCGGGCAATAACTGAATTCACATACTTAATTTGAAGTAGTTGTCAGCTCTACGCTGGTACCTTCACCGGCTTTCGAATGCCATCTGATCGTCCACCCGGCTTCCGCAGCCCTGGCTTTCATATTGGCGATCCCGTTTCCTCCGTACCCCGTCGTACCTGCTCCCGCGGTCATGCCGGTCCCGTTGTCATTTATACAGATCCGCCAGCCGCCGGAGCCTTCTACCTGGACGGTCAGCGAGGTACAATGGCTATGCCTCGCAGCGTTGATGCTCGCTTCCCTGATGATCTGGTACAGGTGAAACGCCTGGAAGGGCGGGATGACAACGTCTTCGCCGATAGCTTCGTTCACTGCGAACGTGATATGCGGGAAGCTCCTTTCCAAACGGTGGAAAAAAACTTTGACCCGGTCGCTGAGTGCGGTGAGCGACAGCGATTTTTTATTAAGGATCCAGATCGTATCGCTCAGCTGCGAAACGATCGCCATCGAATTGTGCCTGAGCTCGCGGAGCGCGTTTCTGCTTTCGATATTTACCGGATCTTTGTCGATGAATTCCAGGTTGGAAACGATAGAGGCGGCGTATGCGCCCAGGTTGTCGTGTAAGTCGGCTGCGATACGCCGGCGCTCCGATTCTTCCGCGTGCGCTATTGCCCTGGCCGCAGAATCTTTTTCCTGCTGTAATATAAGAGCCGTTTTCAGCTGCTGACGTTTCCTGAATTCCGAAAAAATGAGCCATCCCGCCGCCGAGGCCAGCCCGAGCAGGGCCAGCGACCCGTAAAGGAAATAATCTTTTTTCAGGAGCTCATACTGTTGCTGGATGATCGTGTTTTCTTTTTTCTGTACGTCGTAGCGCATCTGAAGGCCGGCGATAGCCTCGGCAGAATTGGCTTCGTAGAAAGAGTCTTTGGCAGCTACTATTTTCTCGAGAAACTCAAGGTAGGGTTTCTGCTCACCCTTTATTTTGTAGCACCTGGCCAGGACTTCGTAGTAGGCCAGGCGGATCTTGATATTGCTGGCTATCACCTGCCCCGAGGGCCCGTTAATAGCCAGGTCCTTACCTTCGCCCAGGAGGCCTTTGCAGAAAGTGATGGCTTTATCGGTCTGCCCGGTTTCGATATAAAAGTTGGCCAGGCCCAGGTTGTCGCTTACCCACATGGCAGGATCACCCATTTTCCGGCGGGTTTCCAGCATCTCGAGGAGCGACGCTTCCGCCTCTTTCAGCTTTCCCAGGTACATCATGATGTCGGCCTTCCGCTGGAGCCCTATCGCCAGGTTATCGAGATTCTGGATCCTGTAGCAGAGACGAAGCCCTTCGTTGATATAGTACTGAGCGGAATCCGCTTTGTTCAGCTTTTTGTAGGCATCTGCGAAATTAAGGTATATCGCCGATCTTACCAGGCCATACCTGGGATGCCCTGATATTGAACCGGCGGCCTTTGACAGCCATCCGACGGCCTCTGAAGGCTTTTCTCTCACCAGCGCTATTGAGCCCAGGGTGTTCAGGTTGGCGCTCAGCGCAATAGTGTCACTGTAATTTTCGGCCTCTTCTACCAGCTCGTAAAGTACTGTGAGCGCGTCCTGGAGGCGGTCCGCCCCGCCCAGGCACATTGCTTTCTGACGTTTGAGCCTGAAATAGAGTTCCCGTTCCTTAGTTTCTGATGCCGACACCAATTGCAGCCCGTTATCGATCGCTACCAATGAGCTGTCGATCCATCCCCAGCGCCAGTACATATAAGACATCGCAAGGGCGGCGCCCGCCTGCTGGTTGTTGTTCCCGATCCTGTCGGCCATGTCCCTGGCCAGGTAGGCATATTTGTCCAGAGTATCCCGGCTGATGCTTTTGTACTCATCGCAAAGGGCCAGGACGCGTTCGAGCCTGTCATTTTCGTTTGCGGCGTGCCTGACAGCGCTTAAAATGCTGTCTATCTTTCCGGTCTGCGAAAAGACGGAGAGGGGGAGCCAGAGCAAAATGAATGACAGGTATCTCATTTTCAGGGTTTCCCAAAGTTATCGAAATTTTTTCTTGCTTTTAAAAACAGAATGGCCGGCCGTGTGACGTATAACGACGTCGAGTACTACAAATTGAGTATTTCCCTTTCAGGGCCGATGCAGGAAATTTGATCCGGAATTCAGTTACGATTTCTGAACCAGCATTTTCCTCATTTAACTAAAAATTACCGGTCGCTATGAAGAGACATTTCCTTTACCTGATTTTCGGAATGCTGATTTTCCCTTTGGGCGCCTACGCGCAGACCTGGAACGGAAGTGAAAGTGAGGACTGGGCAGATGACAGGAACTGGACACCCAACGGTAAGCCTGTAAACGGCAGCAATGTGACGATACCCGGCAGCCTGGCGGGCGGGGCCTATTGGCCCAGGCTGCTGACGGATCCGGATACCATCAGAAGCCTTGTTATGAACAGCGGCAGCCGGCTGGATGTAAACGGCTTTAAGATCGTAGCGACGAACGCGGTAAATATGACCGGGGCTATGATTTCGAATAGCGGAGCCGGACCTGTTACCCTGGAAGTGGAAGCAGATAACTCCTATCTGCGCAATTCGGTTTTCGCCGGCGGACTCGATTTCACAGCCAAAGGAAGCGCGATACTGAATGAGGCCGATGCTATTGGCCCAAATACCTACAATGGCAATGTGAAGATCACCATGACCGGCTCCGGGACGCTTAACTTTTCAACAGGCATACGGTCGGTAGTAAACGGCAACCTGGCCATCGAACGGTCTGCTGACGGCGCTGCCGGGGCGACCAACGTTTTTACCAGCGGTGCGGCTGCTTCCATTGGGGTCACCGGAAACTTTACCTATATCAACAAAGCCGGCGGGGCTACCATGATCGGCGGTTCGTCCGGTAAAACGATCATCGGGGGGAAGGTGGACATCGAGGTAGAAACCACGGGCTCCAATCCCTCTTTTATGCTGCAGCGTTTAGCGAATAACACGACGGGCGGTGTGGTGGAGATCCTCAGCCCGGGCGCATTCAGCCTGCTTAACGATACCCTGACGGTAGCCGGCTTTACCGTAACGGGAAAGAAGTTCGGCGACAGCAATATTGACTACAATAAGCTGACCTTTGACTCTTTCCTGTATGAAGACGATCCGGCCAATAATGCGCCGCTCTATATATCGCGCAGCGAGTTCAACGGCCCAGCGGTATTTACCTTAAAGGGACTTGCCGAGTTC
>MEDT01000050.1 GCA_001724175.1 Cytophagaceae bacterium SCN 52-12
ATGCCGTTCTCCTTGATCCGGAATACATCCCTTTTAGGTACCACCGTAATGATCGGCGCCAGGTCTTTCTGGGAAGGCTCCAGCCTCAATCTCCCTTTGGTCCTTGCCTTGAACGGTTGGTCCTCCACATAAAAGTCGATATACCTGGCGCCCGCCCTGAGGATATTGAACTGGGCAACCGACGGCTCCCAGGTGATCTGTCCCGCCTCAGTCATCTGCATTCCTTCAGGAAAAGTCTCGAGGACCGGCACAAACACATACGTATCGTTGTCAGGCTCCGAAACGCTGGAAGGGTCGATCTTATACGTATTCTGGGTTTTTGCCTGCACGTAAAACGTTTTCAGCTCCTCGATAACGGGAGCACGATTGGTATGGACGACCTTGAATATCACCTCCTGGCTGGCTACCTCATCTGCCGCGTTACGCGCCTCAAAAACAGTTGAAACCGCAACGGAATTAACCAGCCGGTCGGCAATATCGTACGGAGGGGTCCAGCTGAATACCCCGGTAAGGGAATCTATCTTCATCCCGGGCGCCTCTCCTTTGGCGATGGAATAGATAATACTGCGGCTTTTCCCTCCGAGCGCCTTCACTTCAAACCCTATATGATCTCCTTCCTTAACCGTACTCCAGCCATAATTACTGGGCAAAACCAGCCTGAGGGGTTCTGTAGACAACGAATCTTTCCCCCTGCTCCCCGTATCCTGCCCGAAAGATTCTATTGATACTCCAAAATACCCAACCGCAAGCAACAAACAAACAATTGCAGCTTTTCCGGCATTCATAGTGAACTTGCTTAAATGTGACATAGGATAGTTAACACCACATTAACGTTTTTTTGTCTATACAAGTATCAAAACCTGTTCCGTTAGACCTGAAAATAGTAAATATCCAATAACACGCATGCACAGTGCAAGCCCTTCCATCCTGCTTTACTTGTCGTAAAATCCGCTCAAGGGCCTGCAAACGGCGTTATCTGGTAACGGTTACCCCTAATTTCTTTAACACCAAATCGGTGATATCCGTTTCTTTCGATCCTGAATATAACAATATCGGGTTTCCGACCGCTCCTGTATCACCGTTGAGAATGTACATATATCCCTGTTCCTTCCCTACATCGCTTATAGCTTTGTTGACTTTTTCAAAGAGAGGCTTAAACAGAGCCTGCTGTTTATCCATGAAAGTAGTTTCGGATTTCCCCTGCAGTTCCCGCAGCTCGGTCTGCAGCTTCTGGAGGTCTGCTTCGGTTGTTTCCCGAACGGCCTGGCTCATCGATTGACCACTGGCCTGGTACCGTTCCATCTTTTCCTCAAACACCTTAGACTTTTCCTGAAGGACCTTCTCAAGCTGCGTTTTTACAGTTTCAAGCTCGGTCTGGACCTTTTTTGTCTCCGGCAGCTGACTTAAAATATAAGTGGAACTTGTGTGCCCTACCTTTACGGCGGCTCCTCCACCCTGGCCTATTGCAGGCTTCACTCCGGAGAGCGCCACAAAAAAAGCAATTAAAAAAGATATTTTTTTCATTTTTAGCAGGCTTAACAAGCAATAAAGCGAGGCGAAAAACCGCATCGCTTTATTGTTGCTGTGAACAATATTTTCAACAATGGTTAACCCGGCGAAGCCGTTATTTACTTAGGCTTATTTCCTGCCGGAGCTGCCGGCTGCGTGGCGGCGGGCTTGGCCTCAGTAGCGGCTGCGGCTTTCGGATCTACTCCCAGCTTGGTCAGTACCAGATCCGTCACATTATATTCCTCAGATCCGACATAAAGCAGCACCGGATTGGTATTTTGACCGGTATCGCTGTTGATGATGTACAGGTAGCCGTGCTCTTTCCCGACGTCACTTATGGCCGTACTGATTTTATCCAATACCGGGGTCAGCAGCGATTGCTGCTTCTGCATGAGCGACTGCTGTGAATTGGTCTGCAGATCTTCTATTGATTTCTGAAGATTCTGAAGCTCTCTTTCGCTGTCGGCACGCAGAACCTCGTTCATATTCTGCGCATTTTTCTGATATTTATCGAGTTTATCCTGAAATTCTTTAATCTTATCCTGAATGCTCTTTTCAAACTGAGCCCTTGTGACTTCCAGCTCATTTTGTATTTTCTTGGCATCAGGAAGCCTACCCAGAATAACATCTACGTCAGTATACCCGATTTTGGTAGGCGTCTGGGCCATTAAAGGACTCACCAAAGAAGCAACGAGTGCCACTAACGCAAAAACTGTTTTTTTCATTTGTTCTTATCTAAAAATGGTTGTTACTGGTTCAAAACTAGCGGAATATATTGTTAAAAGCTCCAAAGTTAATCTCTTTCCTGCAATTATCCGCTTTCGCCGGTTGCTATCCCGCAAATTCCGGCTTCCTGCCGTCTGCTCCGCTTTGCACTGCTGCCGGCAGGCCTGTTACTGTTTCGGCGGTGCTTTGACACCCGAGTTCGCAGTAGGTTTAAGGTCTATGCCCAATTCTTCCAGGACATAATCCGTGTAGTCGTGCCTGGGGTTGGTATAAACCAGCACGAAATCACTCGACTTGTCTATGATCATATCGAGCTTGCGCTGGGCAGCCACCTTATCCAACGCGCGCTGCACCTTATCCATTACATCTTTCATCAGCTCCTTTTTCTTCTGGAAAAGGTGCCCGTTCATCC
Source organism: Cytophagaceae bacterium SCN 52-12 (assembly GCA_001724175.1). Taxonomy (GTDB): domain Bacteria; phylum Bacteroidota; class Bacteroidia; order Cytophagales; family Spirosomataceae; genus Ravibacter. Next base: position 2,648 of record MEDT01000050.1, read on the forward strand.
CGAAAACCTTGTTGTTATATTCCCTGGTTTCCAGCTCCTTCTCGCGGATCGCATCCTGTCTTTTCCTTTTCAGCTCGTCGGTCAGAAGGACCTCCTCCGCCATCAGCTCTCTCTGCATCCCGTCAATGGCGGCAAGCTTTTCCTGTATTTCCCGCGCCCAGTTTTCCGAAAGACGATCTATTTCCGCCTGCGCCGCAGCATATTCCGGTAGCTTGCTCATGATAAACTCCATGTCCACGTAACCGAATTTCTGAGCGGAAGCGGTACCGGCGAGAAACGCCAGCAAAACTAGTGAAATTAATGTTTTATACATGATTCGTGATATTATTTTAGAATCAATAAAAACGGGATCTTGTCCGAAAAATTGTGCAGGCTATCTCAGCTGCTGACCGATCGTGAAATGAAACTGGCCGCCGCTCGGCTTGTTCCGTCCCTGTATGCTGTCAAAACCATACCCCCAGTCGATCCCAAGCAGACCGAAAGCAGGCATGAAGATACGGGCGCCAAACCCGGCAGACCTCTTGATATCGAAGGGGTTATAATCCTTATAATTATCCCAGTTATTTCCCCCTTCAGCAAAAGTCAGCAGGAAGATGGTCGCCTGAGGGTTGAGCGAAACCGGGTAGCGGAGCTCCATCACGTACTTATTGTACACCACACCGCCGCCGCCCCTCGGAACGATATTACTGGCGTTCGTCAGCGCCCCCACGGCCCGGTCCTCATATCCCCTGAGACCGATGATATCCTGGTCGGCCATGACAAACATACCCTGTCCGGCAAGCCCCGACCCCCCTACTATAAACCGCCCGAACGGACTTATCGGGTTCTTCGAGTTGTAATTACCCAGGAAGCCCATATGAGCCCTTGTATTGAGCACGAGCTTGCCCGTAATGGTAGCAAACCAGCTGGCGTCAAACATCCATTTATGGTATTCTATCCATTGGAAACGATCGTTCTGATCTGCAAACTCCTTCTTGCGGAAAGCCGAATAAGGCGGCGTCAGCGTAGCGCTGAGGCTGAAGGACGATCCCGAGCGGGGGTACTGGAAATCACTCAGCGTATTACGCGAAAGCGTCGTGTTGAAAGTGATGTTGTTTGAGTGCCCGTTGTTGTAGCCGATGCTGAAGAAATCGAGGCTGTCGAGCGTATAGCGCTGCAGCGACAGCGCATGCGTCAGCTGCATGAAGCGGTCGGGCGCTTTCAGCCTTTTCCCGAGAGAGAAGGTGATCCCGTTGTTGTAATAAGCTCCCCGGTAGCTCAGCTGACCGCCTGTATAGATATTCCGGTAGTCTGTCATCCGGTACACGGTACGCGTCAGCGCCACCCCGAAATTGATAGGCTTCTTACCGCCCAGCCATGGCTCGCTGAACGAGAGGGAATAAGTCTGGAACTGCCGCCCGTTGGCCTGGAACCTGACGGCAAGCTTTTGCCCGTCTCCGGAAGGAAGCGGCCTCCAGGTCGACCTGTTGGGGATATTCCGGATAGAGAAATTGTTGAATACGAGCCCCAGCGTTCCTACAAACCCGATATAGCCGCCCCATCCTCCGGAGAGCTCGATCTGGTCGGAAGGCTTTTCCTCGACGGTATACTCGATATCGACCGTTCCGTCAGCCTGGCTGGGGATGGGATTGATCTGGATTTTCTCGGGGTCGAAATATCCCATCTGCGCCAGCTGCCGCTGGGTGTTGATCAGGTCTGTCTTGCTGAACTTCTGTCCCGGCAGGGTCATCAGCTCCCTCAGCACCACGCGGTCGCTTGTCTTGGTGTTCCCGTTAAGAATGATCCTGTTGATGGTGGCCTGCTTTCCTTCAAACATACGCATCTCGATATCGATCGAATCCCCCTCTACGGCTCTTTCTACGGGTGTTACCCTGAAATACAGGTAGCCGTCGTCCATATAAAGCGAGCTGACGTCATTTCCAGGGATACCGTTGATCCGCTTTTCAAGGTCCTCGGGATTATAAACGTCGCCCTTTTCGACGCCGAGCCGCTGCGAGAGGTAGGCGCTGGGCCAGAGGTAGTTCCCGTTCCAGGTAATGTCCCTGTAATAATATTTGGGCCCTTCCTCCACGTTCAGCTTCACCCTGATCGTTCCCTTGTTTTCGTCCTTCCATACCGAGTCTGAGACAATGGTAGCATCCCTGAAACCGTTTTTCCGGTAATAGGCGATCAGCTTTTCCTTGTCTTCGTCGTATTTTTTGGGGATATATTTCGAAGGAGACCAGAACCGGTAAAATATCTTTTCCTTAGTCCCTTTCAGTCTCTTTTTCAGCTTCTTATCAGACACCAGCTGGTTCCCTTCAATATCGATGTCGGAAATACGGACCTTTTTACCCCTGTCGATATTAAAATTGAGGGTAGCCTGACCCCGGGTGGTATCGGGAATCTGTACTACCTTGACAGCGGTATTATAGTACCCTTTATCCTGGTAATGCTTCTTGATGAGCAGCTGCGTATTCTTGATCACAGTCGGGGTGATAACCCTTCCTTTGATCAGCTTTACTTTATCGTTCAGGGTCTCACGCTGTCCTTTTTTGATGCCGGAAAATGTAACCTGGTAGAGACGGGGGCGCTCCTTGATATGGATATTCAGCCATACCTTGTTCCCCTCTACCCGCGTCGCCTGGATCTCGACGTCGTCGAGCGTTCCGAAGTCCATCATTTTTTTGATAGCAGAAGGAATGGGCAGGCCGGGGATCCTGATCTTGTCCCCTGTCCGGAGGCCGGAGATAGAGACCATCGAGTTCGGATCGAGAAACTGGGTCCCGGAAACCGTCACATCGGCAATTTCATATTCCTGGGGATTCGTATAGTCCATCAGGTTGGCCGCCGGAGCCGCCTGCGGGGCCTGAGTCTGCCTCCGCGAGCCGATCCCCACCCTCTGGCCAAAACCATCGCTGCATACCATCATTCCGACCAACACCAATATCAAACCCCTCCCCGATAACCCCGAGTAAAACTTCTTCTTTGAGCTTATCATTCTGCTTTTGTCACTAATTCCTTTATTTGATCACCTGTTTTCCCGAATCTCCGCTCCCGGCCCTGGTAAGAAATGATTGCCTCATGCAAATGCTTTTTTCTGAAATCAGGCCACAACAGGTCGTTATAAACATACAGTTCGGCATAAGCCAGCTGCCATAACATAAAGTTGCTGATCCGGAAATCGCCCCCGGTCCTCAGCATGAGGTCTACGTCGGGCCAGCCTCCCGTAGAAAGCTTTGCTGCAAAAAGATGCTCATTTATGTCTTCAGGTTGCATGGTCCCGGCCATAACTTCTTCCGCGATCTGCTTCGCCGCCTGTACGATATCCCATTTCCCGCTGTAACCCAACGCGAGCGTCAGGTTGAGCCCTGTATTATTTTCCGTCTTCCTGATCCCCTCCCGCAGCTCTTTCTGCGACCGCTCCGGAAGTTTCCCGAGTTCGCCGATGGTCCGCAGCCTCACGTTATTTTTCAAAAGCGTAGGCAGCTCTTCTCTTATGGTATACACGAGAAGCTCCATCAGGGCTTTCACCTCATATTTCGGCCGGTTCCAGTTTTCGGTTGAAAATGCATAGAGGGTCAGGTATTCCACACCAAGTTCCGCGCAACCTTCCGTTACTTCACTTACAGAAGTAATAGCGCTTTTATGCCCGAAAATCCTGGCCGCTCCCTGCTTTTGTGCCCAACGACCGTTCCCGTCCATGATCACGGCAATATGTCGTGGAAGATTCTTATCATCTATAAGTTCTTTCATTCAACGGATGACTCTTACCGAAGTCGGAGCCTCAAAGACTCTTCTACGCAATTCCTGGTTAATTTGTTACACATTACCCTGTAAAAATAAAGACATTGCAAAAAATGCGCCAGCCGTAATTTCCAGAGCAAACAAAAAATGTGGTGCAAGTTAGGAATAAGTATAACCTCATCAAAACGAATCTGAAAACACATTCAGAAACGCGCCGGGCCGGACGTACGTTTCTCCATTGAAAATCGTCGGGGAGCCTGCGCCGGCAGGAAACGCTTTATCAGATTTTTTAAGTATTGCCGGGCCTTAAGAATACAGAATTGCCTATTTTTACGTTTTGGTTTCGTAGAAATTTTACAGGACTTTGTATAACGGGGATAAACTTTGGAGTAACGGAAACGGTTTGATTAACCAATGCCTGGTTATTCTTTTTACCGGTCTTGTACTTTTTTCCTGCTCGCAATACAGCCAGAAGCCCGCCAGTATTGCCTTCCATAACTTTTCCGCCAATTACAACGCGTATTATATTGCCAGGGCCAACCTGGATTCGGCCGAGCTCGGAATCGCACAGGCTTATAAAGAGAACCCCAACCTGCTTTTGCCGATCCTTATTCCCATAGATTCGGTAGCGGCCCGTCCTTTCAAAAAAAACCTGGACGAAGTAGTCAAAAACGCCTCGATCATCGCGGAAAAGCACCAGAACAGCAAATGGCTCGACAACAGCTACACGCTTCTCGGCAAAGCGCGCTTCTACCTCGGTCAGTGGGAAGACGGCATAGAAGCGCTCCGTTATGTGCTGGCGAAAAGCGACGATGAGAACGACAAAAACGAAGCCCTCACCTTCCTGATGAGAGGCTACGTCGAAAAAAAGGAATACAACAATGCGCTGAGCGTCGCGGAATACCTGCGGCAGCAACCCTTATCGCCCGGGGCCACTATCGACTTCTATCTCACCAAAGCCTACCTGCACCAGAAAACGGAAGAATACCTCACCGCGGTGGCCATCCTGGAAGAAACACTGCCCCTGCTGGGCAGATCGCCGCTTAAAGCACGCGTTCACTACATAGCAGGACAGCTTTACGACCTGCTCGACAAGCCGCAGGCGGCTAACCAGCACTATGCGCGGGTCGCCAAAAACAAGCCGCACTACGACCTGTCCTTTTTTGCGAAAATGAACTCCCTGCAAAACCGTATCCTGCTCAATCCCTCTGCAGGCATTGAGGATGTCGGTTTCCAGAAAATGCTGAAGGACAGGAAGAATGCCGATCTCAAAGACAAGATCTACTTTACCATGGGAAAGCTCGCCGAGCAGAAAGGCGACTATCCGCAGGCGCTGGAATACTTCGGCAAAGCTGCCAGAGCGACCGGCCTGAACACGGCCCAGGTGCCCTATACGTACCTGGAAATGGCTCGTATCTATACAGACAGGCTGATGCAGTTTGAGCCGGCAAAGGCTTATTTCGACAGCGCCATGGCCCTTATGCCTCCCAAAGATCCTTCTTATCTGCAGCTTACCGAAAGGAAGAAATTCCTCGACCAGTTTGTTGCCCATATGACGGTCATCCGTACGGAAGACAGTCTTCAGGTCCTGGCCGCGCTCAGCTCCGCTGAGCTGAATGACCGTGTCGACATGATCATCGCCGATCAGCAGAAAGCGAGGAAAGCTGCCTTTGAGAAAGAGCAGGCGGCGATCGCAAAAGCTAAAAAAGACGATGCATCGGCGGCCTCGGTCCCCGCTTCCGGACCGCGTTGGCAGCTCTATGACCCTTCGCAAATCAGCCTGGGGAAATCCGAATTCTCCAGGAAGTGGGGCAACCGGAAGCTGGAAGATAACTGGCGCCGTACCAATAAATCGGGGGGGCTCCCGGATGCGCCTGACCTGGCCGCTGCCGATTCCTTAAAGCAGGATTCGGCTTCTGCCGCAGCCGGGGCCGAATTCAGGGAAATCCTGAAAGGTTCCGATGAATGGCTTGCGATTCATGCATCCCTGATAAGGAATGTCCCCCTGACAGATTCCGCGATGGTGGCATCCCACAGCAGGAAAGAAGATGCGCTGTATAACCTGGGCAAGATGTACTGGACCAACCTGAAAGAGCCTAAAAATGCCGTTACCACTTTTACCCGCCTGCTGAAAGAATACCCGGAGACCGAATTCCGGCAGGAAGCGTATTACATCATCTACCTGGCCCTGCCCGACGACGACCCTTCCAGGGAAAGCTGGAAAAACAGGCTGACGGCCGAATTCCCGAACTCCACCTATGTGAGGCTCCTCAACACCAGCGCATCGGGAACACCCGACAGCCCGGCGGAAAAAGTATATGAAAAAATATATTCCCTTTATACTTCCGGCAGGTCGGAAGAAGCGCTCCGGGAGCTCGATAATACGATCGCTATTTATCGTGATCATGAAATGATCGACCGGTTCGCGCTGCTGCGCCTGTTTATTGTCGGGAAATCGGAAGGGGTAAAAGCGTACAAGGATGCCATTCTTGACTTTATGAGACTTTATCCGGAAAGCAAATATATACCCCGTACAAAAGAGATGCTTGCCGTGGCCGAGCAGGCCGCGCTGCTGCCGGAAAAGTAAAAATTGCAGAATTAGCTGATAATCGATTATGAATGAGTTGCTGCCTGGCAAATACCGACGAACGATAAAAAACATCTGGAGGTTTGCGATCGGAGGAATTTCACTCCTCGTGCTGTACATCCTAGCCGTAAGATTCAATTTCCTCTGGCTGTTCGGGCCTATGCCCGACCTGGTAACGCTGGAAAACCCCAAATCGGAGCTCGCTTCGGAGCTGATTTCCGAAGACAATCAATCGCTTGGCAAGTATTTCTTCGAAAACCGCGCGCCCATAGAGCATGACCAGGTTTCGCCCAGGCTCATCGAGGCGCTGCTGGCGACGGAAGACGCCCGTTTTATCAAGCATTCGGGAATCGACGCCCGAAGCCTGGTGAGAGTGGTAAAAGGGGTCGTCACGGGGCAGACCAGCTCCGGCGGAGGCAGCACCCTAACCCAGCAGGTCGCCAAAAACCTGTTCAAAACCCGTACTAAGGAATACCAGGGCCTGCTGGGGAAGATCCCTGTAGTCAGAACTGTCGTGAACAAAACCAAGGAATGGATCCTGTCCGTCGTGCTGGAAAGGAAGTACACCAAAAAAGAGATCATGATGATGTATCTCAATACGGTGTCGTTCGGGAACAATACCTATGGTGTAAAAGTAGCTTCCAAGACCTATTTCAATAAAGACACGTGGGATATCAACGTCACCGAATCGGCGCTCCTGGTCGGAATGCTGCAGAATCCTACCTTCTGGAACCCGCTCCGCTTCCCTGAAAGGGCTCTCCAGAGGAGAAATACGGTCCTGGCCCAGATGAACAAGTACGGGTTCCTCGACGACGTGGAATTTACAGCGCTGAAGGAAAAGCCCCTGGGCATCCGCTTTACGCTCGAAAGCCATATCACCGGTCCCGCTCCTTACTTCAGGGAAGTGATGAAGACCGAGCTCAGGGAATGGCTTGCCAAATACAACGACGACCACGGCACTTCCTACGATCTTTATACCAGCGGGCTGCGCATCTATACTTCGATAGATTCACGCCTTCAGAAACATATGGAAGAGGCGCTTTTTGTCCATATGAAGGACCAGCAAAGCAAATTTGAAGAGCACTGGAAAGGTAAAAATCCGTGGGTGGACCGCAACGGAAACGAAATTAAAGACTTCCTGGAAAGCGCTGTCAGGCGCACTCCGCACTTTATTTCCCTCAAAAACAGCGTCGGCGAGGCCGAGGCGTGGAAGGCCATGAAGACTCCTTATAAAATGAGGGTATTCACCTATGACGGGGAGAAAGAGGTCACCATGAGCTCCATGGATTCCATCGCCTATTACAAACGGTTCCTGAGAGCCGGCATGATGTCGATGGACCCCAATAACGGCCACATCAAGGCCTGGGCCGGGGGCGTCAATTTCAAATACTTCAAATATGACCACGTCAAGCAGGGAAAGCGGCAGCCGGGATCTACCTTCAAGCCGTTTGTTTACCTGACAGCGCTCGACAGGGGCATTCTTACGCCATGCTCGCATGTGGTAGATGAGCCGGTGTTCTTCGGCCCGTCCGATGGTGTTCCGGGCGGCTGGTCACCCAAAAACTCGAACGGGCGTTTTTCATACGCCTCTTTGTCGCTCAGGCAGGCGCTGGCCAATTCCGTCAACTCGGTATCGGCCTTTATCATCAAGCAGGTAGGGGCCAATTCGGTGGTAGACTACGCGCACAAGGTCGGGATCACCAGCCCGCTGGAAGCCAAGCCTTCCCTCTGCCTGGGTATCAGCGACGTTTCGGTATATGAAATGGTAGGAGCATACTCCACGTTTGCCAACGGGGGCAGCCATACCACACCCCTGGCCGTCTTGAGGATCGAAGACCGTTACGGCAACCTTCTCCAGGAGTTTTTCCCGAAAACCAACCAGCAGATCAGCGCGAATATGGCATACAATATGCTTTACCTCATGCGCGGGGCTGTAGAAGGTGGTACATCGCAAAGCCTCGGACGGTTCGGCGTGACGGCAGGCAACGAAATCGCAGCCAAAACAGGGACGACGCAGAACCAGTCGGACGGGTGGTTCATGGGCATTACCCAAAACCTGGTAACGGGCGTCTGGGTAGGCGGCGAAGACCGCAGCATACATTTTCGCTCCCTAGCCCTGGGACAGGGCGCCCGCACTGCCTTGCCTGCCTGGGGGATGTATATGCAGAAAGTGTATGCCGACCCGCTGCTGACAAACTATGGCAAGGTGCCCTTCCGCAAACCCGAGAACTTCTTCCTCGACTGCGGGGGAGAGGACTACAGCGGCGATGACACCTATATCCCGACCATCCGGTCTGAAGACGAAGGGCTGCATTTCTAAACAGTTATGAATGTACTGATAGCGCCGGACAAGTTCAGGGGATCGCTGGAGGCAGCCGAGGTATGCGAGGCCGTGGAAAAAGGTGTTCTCATGGCGTGTCCTTCCGCACGCATCATTAAAACGCCGCTCGCCGACGGCGGGGAAGGAACTGCGGAGATACTTACCAAAAACCAGAACGGGAAATTCATCGAAATACCGGTGAGCGACCCTCTCGGAAGAGAGATACGCGCTGTGTACGGGATTTCCGGCAACGGGAAAACGGCATTCATCGAAATGTCGGCGGCGTCGGGCCTGCAGCTCCTGCGGAAAGAAGAGCAGAACCCGCTGTTCACTTCCAGTTACGGCACCGGCGAAATGATCGCCCATGCATTGGAAACAGGTGTCGAGACCATTATCCTGGGCATAGGCGGCAGCGCCACTACAGACGCCGGGACCGGGATGGCCCGGGCGCTCGGGTTCCGCTTCCTGGACGAGGCCGGCAAGGAAGTGACGCCCGCGGGAGTGAACCTCCGAAAGATAAAACGCATAGATGACAGCGGTAAGCATACTCTACTGGAACGATGCACGGTAATCGTCGCCTGTGATGTTACCAACCCGCTGTCCGGCCCGAACGGGGCTGCATATGTATACGGGCCCCAGAAAGGAGCCGACGAAGCCGGTGTTCTCCTGCTGGACGAAGGCCTCCGGGCTTTTGCGCAGGTTGCTTCCGCCCATTTTCAAAATTCACTCGAAAATGCCGCAGGCGCCGGGGCGGCAGGAGGCGTCGGCGCAGGCGCCGTATGGTTTTTGGACGCCAGGCTGCACGAGGGGATCGGCATCGTGATGGAGCAGCTGGAAATCCCCGGGAAAATAAAGGAGATGGACCTGGTCATCACCGGCGAAGGGAAAGCCGACGAACAGACGCTCAGCGGTAAAGTAGTGAAAGGCCTGGCCACTCTCTGCAAGGCATCCGGCATACCGCTGGCGCTCCTCTGCGGTACGCTGGCCATCACGCCGCAGCAGGCAGAGGAAGCCGGCATTACTTATGCCGTCTCTGTCTTAAACCGCCCCACAGATCTGAAAACCGCCCAGGAGGAAGCTGCGGAAAGAATCACGGAAGCCGCCTACTATCTCACAAAGCTGATGCTGCAAAGCCGTCTACCATAAAATCCCGAAGGGATGAAAGGATTATAGCGATGTGTCCGCATGACCGGATGGTAAACCCCGGAGGGGTGACATGATTACCTCCGTCTGCCTTATAGCAAATACACGAAAATACAGGCTTGGCGCGACATTAGACCTTTGCAAAGTTCAGGAAAGAATTAAACTGCGAGTGGTACTTGTCCGTATCTACCTGGTAGTAATAGGCGCCCTTTTTTGAATGTCCGCGCTGCTTTTCATTGAGCTTCTTCAACAGTCCTGTAGATAAGAATTTCCGGCTGAAATTGCGCTTGTCGAAAGTAGTGTTGAAAATCGCTTCATAGAGCTTCTGAAGCTGAGGTATGGTGAACTTTTCGGGAAGCAGCTCGAAACCTATGGGATGCTGCGCCGCCTTGTAGCGCAGCTTCCCGATCCCCATCCTGATCATGTCGCCGTGATCAAACAAAAGGGTAGGCAAATCGTCGAGCGAGAACCAGCGCGCCTCGAAAGAATCCGAAACCTGCTCGTCATAATCCAGTACGTTGATCAGGGCAAAGTACACGATAGAAACCGTACGGCTGATCTTATCGCGATCCGGGGTACCGAAAGCGTATAGCTGCTCAAGATAAATATTCTGAAGCCCCGTAAGCTCCGTCAGGATCCTGGATGCGGCGACTTCCAGGTCTTCGTCCGGGCGCAGCCATCCTCCCATCAGCGACCACGTCGTGGCGGTTTCTTCAATACCTCTCTTCACCAGGAGAATTTTGAGCACTTCACCGTCAAAACCAAAAATAATAGAATCAAGCGCTACCAGGCATTTGGTCTGGACATCATATTGATTTAGCATTCTGGCTTTCTGATTTACGCTCATATATATACAGATTAAAGCTATCGGCTTTCAGCTGTCGGCTATCAGCTTTTACTTATCGGAGCCAAACGCGCCGATAGCTGATTTCTGACTGCTGATCGCCTTTTTATTATACTAAGAAGGTCAGGTAGTCTTATTTATAACCTGTTTGCCGTCTTAAAATTCAGCAAACATTCTTTTAATATCTCAAATTCGGCATCCGGTATAGCGGGGAAGTTCGCGATCCGGAAGGTTGTTTCCTTTTTTTCTCCGTAGCCGTTCCCCAGCACGATACCTCGTTCAAGGGCAAATGCCTTTAGCCCGGCTACCACGGATCTTTCCGCTTCAACGGTTATTACTGTCATCGACCGGCAGGCAGCCTCCCGCACGGGCAGCTCAAAACCCTGGCCGGCAAGAAAGCCGTAAAGGCCCGCGCCCCGGCGCGTGAGCACCCCGGCTGTGACGCCGACAGGCTCCAGCGAGTCCATGAGCCTTCCCAACAGGTAAATCCCCAGGATATTCGGGGTATAAGGTGTCTGGAACTTCCGGAAATTATCCAGGACAAACTCCAGGCTGTTATAGTGAGCGTCTTCTCCGATACGCTTTGTCCTTTCGGCTGCACGGGGCGACAAAACCATCACGCCCAGTCCCGACGGAAGCCCGAAGCATTTCTGAACGGACGCATACCAGACATCGGCCGACATCCAGGGTAATGCCACGCCGGCCATCGACGAAGTGGCATCGACCGCTATCAGCCCGTTGAAAGACGCTCTCAGCGAAGACAGGACCGAATCTGCTATCGCGGTTCCGTTAGAAGTCTCGGTGTGCGTCAGGCATAAGATATCATCCCCGGTGTCTTTCCGCGGTGCCCACTGCGGCTGCTCATTCAACTGGTAGGCAATGCCTTCTGCCCTGCCATGTATTTTGTGCGCATACTCCTTCCACTTCTTCCCGAATGCGCCGTTGTAAATATGATAGCTGGTCCGGGAGGTCAGCGACTGTGCTATGATCTCCCAGCATTCGGTTGCGGAAGAGACAAAAATCACCTCGTAGGCCTCAGGGATCATCAGCTTTTCCTTCAGGCCTGCGATGGCCGCTGAAAGCATCTTCATAAAAGGCTGGCTCCGGTGGTTCATGGAAAGCAGCCCGGAATGATACGCGTCGCCCAGGTACGCTTCGATCTGGGGATAGAGCCTGGAAGGCCCGGGATAAAAAGTGATCATGCCGGCTTAGTCGAATCCTTACCGGGAAGCCCCATTAAAAACCTGACGGCAAGCTCGTATCCCTGCAGGCCCAGCCCGCAGATCATGCCTTTGCAGACCGGCGAAAGATAGCTGTGATGACGAAAGGCTTCGCGCGCATGGATATTGGAAATATGCACTTCCACCGCGGGGGCCGTCACCGCCGACAGCGCATCGGCCAGGGCTACGGATGTATGGGTATAGGCTCCGGCATTAATGACGATCCCATCGTAGGTAAAGCCTACTTCATGGATTTTATCAATAAGGTCTCCTTCGTGATTGGATTGGAAATAGGAAAGGGAAGCTTCGGCAAACAGCCCTGAAAGCTGGCCAAAATAGTCCTCGAAACCTTTATTCCCGTAAATTTCCGGCTGCCGCCTTCCCAGTAGGTTGAGATTAGGCCCGTTTATGATCAGGATCTGTCGCTTGGTCACGGTGTTAAATACATTTTCAGGCTCCTAAATTGCATTTTTTACATTAAAGATCATAGCCCTTCCCGAGAGTTCTTCCGCAGGTCCTTTTCCGAAAATCCCGACGCATAGCTGCCTGCCGCCATTCCCAGAACGGCCGCAGTCAGGCCGAACAGGAGCGCCGGGAAGTCGGTCTCCATCATCACGCACGAAAGCCAGGTTCCCAAACCCAGCGCCATCGACAGGAGACAGCCCGAAAGAGTGGCCTTTTTCCAGTACAATCCCGCGGTAAGCGGCACAAACAATGTAACAAGGCTAAAGGCGGAGGATTCTGCCACAAGCTCGAAGATACTCTCTCTTCCGGAGGCCATTATGACGGCAACAAAGGCTATTCCTACGATTCCCAGGCGAATTACTTTCAAAAGCTCGCGGTCAGTCGTAGCCGGTTTGAAAAACCGGTATATATTCTCGCCTATCACTGTCGCGGGGGCCATGATGGCGCTGCTGGTCGTGCTCAGTATCGCCGACAGCAGGGCGCCCAGGAAGAGCACCTGCACCGGCAGGGACATGTGGCGCATCACCATGTCGGGTATCATCATCTGTCCGTCGGGCTGGGAATCAGGATAGAGAAAGCGCGCACAGAGGGCTATGTAAAGCGGGATTAAAGCTACCGACAGGTACATAACGGCCGACAGCAGGCAGGCCTTCACCGATGTACCGGCATCGCGGGCCGACATGACCCGCTGAAAGACATCCTGCTGGGGTATCGATCCCAGCCCGATCGTGATCCACGCCGCTATGTATTTCGACCAGTCCATCAGGTTTGACTTTGGAAAAAAGTCAAAAAAGCCATCGGGCATATTCTTTGCAAGCGGCGCTATCCCGCCTGTTTTGACATACATAGCGCCTCCCACTATGGCAAGCCCGCCTATGATCAGTATGGTCTGAAAAAAATCTGTAAGGGATATCGACCACATGCCGCCCCAGATGGTATAGGTCACGACCAGCGCGGTGCTGACGATCATGGATTCGGCGGTAGGCCAGCCCAGCACGATTTTCATGACCGTGCCCATAGCAAGCAGCTGGGCGGCTATCCAGCTGATATAGGAAGGCACAATCAGCAAGGCCGACCATATTTCGGCCCTTTTGCCGTAGCGATGCCGGAAATAGTCACAGAAGGTCAGTATACCCAGCCTGTAAAAATGCCGGGCGAAGAAAAGTCCTACCAGGAATAAACACAGCGCGGCCCCGAACGGATCTTCTATAACCCCCTGCACCCCGTGCTTCAGGAACTCGGCCGGCGCACCCAGGATGCTCTCGGCGCCGAACCAGGTGGCAAAGGTAGCCGACGCCGCCAGCACGAGCGGCAGCTTCTGGCCGGCAAGCACAAAGTCCTTCGTGTTTTTTACAAAGCGGGAGGCCCAAAGGCCAATTCCCAGATTGATCAGCATATAGCCGGCTATTGCAAATCCGAGCATCGGGTCGTCGTATGAAAGATTAACGATCCAAAATAAACAAACTAATTAATACACAAATGCCGCCGCCTCTGCGTATCTTTGCCGAGTTTCACTGAACAGGTATGACAAAACTTTCGGTTAGGCACCTTCTTGGCATCAAAGACGTTTCTGAAAACGACATTCAAACTATTTTAGAAACCGCAACCCAGTTTAAAGAAGTTATCAACCGTCCTATCAAGAAAGTCCCTTCGCTTCGCGATATCACTATCGCCAACATCTTTTTTGAAAATTCCACGCGTACAAGGCTCTCTTTCGAGCTGGCCGAAAAGCGCCTGTCTGCCGATACCATTTCTTTTTCTTCTTCCGGGAGCTCGGTCAAGAAGGGAGAAACGCTGCTGGATACGGTCAATAACATCCTGGCGATGAAGGTCGATATGATCGTGATGCGCCATAGCAGCCCCGGCGCGCCACATTTCCTTTCGCAAAGGATCAAGGCGAACATCGTCAACGCAGGCGACGGCACGCATGAGCACCCGACACAGGGATTGCTGGATGCTTTTTCCATGAAAGAAAACCTGGACGGTGATCTGAAAGGGAAAAAAATTGCCATTATTGGGGACATCACCCATTCCAGGGTCGCCCTTTCCAATATCTTCTGCCTGCAGAAGCTCGGCGCAGAAGTGATGGTATGCGGCCCGAGCACGCTTATACCCAAGCACATCAGGGATCTCGGCGTAAAGGTCGATCACGATGTAAATGCCGCCCTCCGGTGGTGCGATGTAGCCAATGTGCTCCGTATCCAGCTTGAAAGGCAGCAGCTTAAATATTTCCCCTCGCTGCGCGAGTATTCCCTCTACTACGGCATCACCAAAAAGATGCTCGATGACCTGGATAAAAAGATCGTGCTGATGCACCCGGGCCCTATCAACCGGGGTGTCGAGCTTGCTTCCGATGCCGCCGATTCGGGGCATTCGATCATTCTCGACCAGGTTGAAAACGGGGTGGCGGTGAGAATGGCTGTACTCTACCTGCTGGCGCAGCAGAATTAGGAAGCAGGGGTGACTCTTTTCAAAACGAAATTTTTATGACCAGGGCATTGCTGATTTTCCCGCTGATGCTTTTCATGTCTGCTTCCGTTTATGCCCAGACCGACACGCTCGTATGGCATGACGGCATTCAGCTTCAGGCAGGAGATTTTCGCAATAAATCGCCGGAGCAGCACCTGGATATTTCGTACCATTTTGAGTACCAGCTGATGCCCGGCTCTTTCTACCGGTGGACTCCTGTTTTCAGGAGCAGGGCTGTTTTTAACCGCAAGACCTCCTCTATGGGAGAAAGCACCACACGCGACGCGCTTCGCTATGCCCAGGTCGTATTTGACCTGTACGGGCTGCACGTGCTCAGGCTGGAATCGAAAGTATACGATATGGGTTCCCTTGGCGGGTATCTCTTTAAGGCAGAAGATGAAATCGCGTACAGGATCAGGGAGGCCGAAAAAGACCTGGAAAAAGAAATCGAGAAGCTCAACAGGGAGATACAGCAGGCCGTCAATATGGGTGAAAGCACCAACCGGGTGTTTTCGGAATGGGAGGAAAAGATCAAAAGCAGCTTAAAAACCACGGATCGCATCAGGCTCCTGGAAGAAACAGGCTGGGGAATGAGCTTCTTTATCGGGATGGGGCACTCCCTGCTGTCCGGAAAAACCGGCGCTTGCTTCACTGATCCTACCGCCCTTTCCTTGGGATTGCAATTGGATGATAAAAAGCGCTCCAGGTTTGGAGTGGATATACGGCTCGGCGCCAATAAAACCCTGCAGCTCCTGCAGTTCAAAGGGGACTGGGAAAAAGGATTGCGTACCAACCTCGCCAATATTGAATTTACCTACGGGTATAAAGTCCCGGTGAAAAAAATCCTGTTTGTGCCGTATGGCGGTCTGGCCGTTAACGAATTTTCTCCAAGAAAGTCGGACAACAGCGATAAAAGACGCATAGATGGCTACAGCCCGGTGGTAGGGCTGGAGTTTAATCATTTCGTTGCCGGGATAAACAAGAACCCGAGGGAAACGGTGAAATTTTTCTACAAGTGTAAAGCGTCCTACAATCCCAGCAACTTTGTCAGGAGCATCGCCGGGCCTCAGCTTAATTTCTCTTTGACGCTCGGGTTCGACACAGTTCCCAAACGTCTGAAAATGGTCAGGGAGCCGGCTGCCGGGTAACAAACTCCCGTATCCGCTCCTCGTCGCCGGCATGAAACCACGAAAAATTACCCTGGTGCCTGAACCAGGTCAGCTGCCGTTTGGCATAACGTCGTGTATTCTGCTTTAAAAGGCGTACCATTTCCTTCTCATCGTATAGTCCGTCGAGAAAGCCGTACACCTCCCTGTACCCTACCGTTTGCAGCGCATGATGCCCCCGGTAGGCGGCGACGCGGCGGGCTTCTTCTACCAGTCCTTCCTCCAGCATCAGGTCGACGCGATCCTCGATCCTTTTGTACAGCTCCTCCCGGTCGCGGTCGAGCGCAACCAGCACCTGGCGGAAAGGACGGGCAGCCCGTTCATTTTTCTGGAACGAGGAAATGGGTTGCCCTGTAGTATACCAGACTTCCAGAGCCCGTACTACCCGCTGCGGGTTGCTGATTTCCGCCGTAGCGGCGAAAGCGGGATCTTTCTCCTGTATCTCTGCCTGCAGCCCGGCTAATCCTTCGTCGTTCAACCTGGCGGTGAGCCGCTCCCGAAGCCCTTCTTCCGGCTGGGGAAGATCATCCAATCCTTCACAAACCGCTTTGATGTACAACCCCGAGCCCCCTGTCATAATCACCCGGTTGTTCCGCTCAAACAGGGCGGGCAGAAGCGCCAGCACATCCCTCTCGAAATCTCCGGCGCTGTAGGGTTCTGCTATCGTGTGGGTATCGATAAAGTAATGCTTTACACGTTCAAGCTGCTCCGCCGAAGGTTTGGCCGTACCGATCGAAAGCTCCCGGAAAAACTGGCGCGAATCGGCCGAAATTATTCCGGCATTCATGCTTTCCGCCAGCCGGATACACAATTCGGTCTTGCCTACCGCAGTAGGGCCAGCTATCACTATGAGCGTATTCTGAGCGGTCAATACCTGCCTTTTTTATCTGCAATATACTAACCCTTTCTTGCCGCCGGGAAATATACTTCCAGCGTTTCCTTCAGCAGCTTCATTTTTTCGCTTAGCGAATACGGGGTATATACATAATCCTGCTCGAACTGGAACCCGAAACGTGAATCCTTGGAAACGGCCAGTTGGGAAAGCTCCGTACGGCTGATCTCCGACTTCAGTATCTGCTCCATCCTGCCGAGAATTTCATTTGCCTTCCCGGGGCTGCCGGCCGCGACCCATTGCAGCCTCAGGTTCTCGAATTCAAGCACCGCCATATTGCTCTCCATCATCCGGTGCAGGTGCTCGGCCACTACCACTTCCCTGACTGCACCCGGCCGCTTCCATTCCGGGCTGCCCAGGGCTGCTTCCCGGTACAGTTTCAGGCCTTTTTCCATTTCTTCCGCCGCCCCCTTCAGGTATTTCAGGAAAACCGGCAAAAGAGGGGTATCGGGAGAAGCCACAATCCCGGTGGCACCGCGCGCATACTGCTCGGCTTTGTTTACCTTGTTTGAAAAATCAGGGTAAAAAACCATTCTCGTCACCGTAAACGGCCAGTAGGGATTCAGCTGGCCTCCCAGGTAGCTCATCCACGCATTGTGATCAGTCCAGGAATAGTGGAATGTCGCGGTCCTCAGCGGCGGCTCCTTGAAGAAGAGCGGGTTCCCGATGGCGTTATTGGTGCCCATATTCGGGCCTGTATCGGGCACCATCCTGATGGCATTGTCGAAGTGCTCCCAGGCTTTCAGCACCTTGTCGCGCTGGCCTGCGCCGAAAAGACGCGAAGCCATGCTTCCCAGCAGGTCGGCAAAAGGAAGCGAATTATCCCAGCAGGTCCAATACCTGAGCTCCGAAATGAAATTAGGGGTAAAGCCGCTGCTCCAGCTCTCGATCGTACCTTTTACCCCGTAGCGCGCGAGCGCATCATACCGCTTGCGCCACTGGCCGGGGAAGGGAAGGTAGGGAATGGTACCGAACTGCCAGCTCGCAAAGGTATCGACCTTGGAAAACACCTTCATTTTCCGGCCGTTGGCTTCCTCGATCTGCGCCTGCGTCACCTCGGCCGGACCGACCTGCGACAATGAATAGTCTCTCAGGAAGCCCTGCATGCCGTCGAGCTCAAACCCTTTTCCGTTTTCCCAGGTCAGCGAGGGGATGGCATCCTGCGGCAGCTTCTGTATGAAATATCGTTTCAACTTGGTATTCTGCGGGCGGAAGTCGATGTTATACTCCCAGGCAAGCACGTGCGTGCCCGGGTTGACGCGATGACATTCCTCCGTCACGATCCCCACCGCTTTGCCCCAGTTATCGGCCCATTCCATTACATGCGATTCATCCGCACCGTGCAGGCCGCCCCATTTCTTATACCAGAATCCTTCCGTCAGCAGCACGTAGCCGCCCATATCGGGGAACTCCCGGGTAATGTCCCTTACCAGCCTGCGAAGACCGTCCTCGCTTTCCTGCGTGCCGGTATATTGATAGATGATCGGTGTATAAACTTTGATACCCCACCGCGCGGCCCTTTTGATCAGGTCGTGAATTCGGTCGGGAGATTGCTTCCTGACTTTATACAAAAGACGGGCATAAAAATCAGTCGAGCTCTCGGCAGTGGTTCGGTCCCCGTTCGCATTTGCATATACCGACGTAAACAGGCCGTCAAAACCGTTATGAGCAATATGCGACAGCAGGTTGTCCGGCCACTCCATCCATCCGAGACCTGAAAGCACCATTCGCCGCTCATAAATACTCTCCCGCACCAGGTGAAGGTTAGCGGGCAGGAACGGGGCGTCTCTCAGCTTCATTTGGGCCTCCAGGTTGAACAGCCCCTGCAATACGCCCACCTCGTCATAGCCTACGACAACCAGGTGCTGCTTTTCCCTGAGAAGCGCATAGCCTTTCGGTCCTTTTACCAGTTCGGCATACTGCGGGAAGCGGTCTTTCGTGCCGGCCAGGATCAGCTTCTCCTTTCTCTTCAGGCCTTTAAAGCCGTCGACTTTTTCCGTTTCGATGCCCACTTCCATCGAGGCGCTCATAAATTCCCTGAAATCGGCTGCTGCTGTTTCCACGACCTCGCTTCCGCCGGATACGTAACACAGCCTCCACTGCCCTTCCGCAAGCGAGAATTCATCCGGTCTTTTTACCAGCTCTTTATCCCGGCAGCGCACATGTACCGGGCCTTCTGCGATACGTTTATGATGACCATATGGCTGATCATCCGGCAAAACCCTTTTTACTTCCCGGGCAAATACGGCTGTATCTTCGGCAACGGGCAGGATTTCGGGCGATGCCCTGTTTATTGTTTCCGCATCGGGCAGCGGATCATCATTACCGGCTGCAGCGGCGGTTCCCGCTACGCCCAGCCCGGCCGTCAGCAGGAATTTCCTTCGTGAAAAATTTTGAGACATTAATTTTCGGCTATGGGTTTATGCTAAATTTTATCAATCCAGTGCTCGAGCAGGTAACGGCAGTTCAGCACCTTTTCCCTGAGGTCGTCGGGCACATAGAAATAGTGATTGCTGGCTTCAAACCCGATCCGGGAGTCGACAGATTGCAGCTCATAGAGTCGCTTTGCCAGCCTGATCTCATCTCTCAGGAGCTCTTTCAGCCTTGTGCGGCTTTTATCCCTTTCTGCGGCACCCGCGCCGGCCGGCAGCTTGTCCCGGTGGCGAATGAAATCCGACTGGTTGGCAACGCTCCTGTACAATACGGCTACCGTCTCGGCGATCCGGGCTTCCTTTTCAAGCTCCTGCTTTTCTTCGCTACCAAGCTTCTTACTTCCTGTCTTTTGCCTGAGCACTTTCAAGGAAGCTTCGAATCCATCCGCCACTTTATAAAGCTGGCTTATAAAGACTTCTTCAGGATAAATAGCCCGCCAGCCCTTCAGGTCGTCATACCCTATTCCGACCATTGTAGACGAATAGCCGGTAGGCTTCTCCCACAGCAGGTTGGCCGGGCCCGAATGGACCGGGGCATTATAGACCACGCTGATGTGATACGGGAATTCCCTGTAGGCCTTGCTGAACCCGTACCAGGCTTCTACCATTGCCTCCGCAGCGGCGCCGTACCGCCTTTTGGCGACCCTGGTCATGGCTTCGTTCACCGAGATACCGGGATCGCTCCCTACGATGGAAACCACTTCCAGGTTCGGCGATCCGGGATAGCCGCCGAGCGTCCAGCCGGTCATCAGCCCGCTCACTTTTTCTTCCCGCAGGTTCACTGCATGCTGCGCCACATTTTCAAGGGCAGGTACGTAAGGCACGCCGCCGCACTCCCAGGTAGTGCCGGCCTGGATCTTGGCGATGATCCTGAGCCCGCGCTCCCGCGCCACAGCCCAATGCCGCTTTGCCCTGGGCCCGGGCCCTACCGCCGAAATCGAGTATTCTCCTACCTTTCCTTTTACCCCCCCTCTTTCAATGGGGAGGTCCCATTCGCTTACGCTCATCAGCGATGCGTTTTCGGGCAGCCCGGGCACAATGCCTTCCGCCCAGCCGTCTTTCCAGCCCCAGTCCCAGGCGATCAGCCGCGGACCGGTACCCGTATACCCGGCATTACCCTGGCTTTTATAGGTTTTTATCCCGTTTCGGATCCCCTGCTCATACAGGGTGTTAAGCTCGGCTATTACTTTCTCAGGACCCCTGGGGCCGCACCGCGGGCATTGCGCGCCCTGGAAATGCGACCAGCAGTTGGTTGGATTCTCGGAAGCGGTAATCGAAAAGAAACCGGCGAGGTCGGGCACTACCGAAACGATATGCGCAATGGAATCGACCAGGTATTTCTGTACTTCCGGGTGGCTGGTGCATAGCGCTGCGTAATTTCCTCTTGTCACTCCTTTCAGATCGGGGTACTTCTCATAAAAAGACAATGGCTGATACCTCGGCTCGTTGAGGTACAGGTAAATCCCTACCCCGTGCCGCCTGCATTTTTCGACCAGCCGCTTCAGGTTGGCAAGCCTTTTTTCCCAATCCCTGCTCAGCTCAGGGTCCCATGGGAAGGGCGTCAGCTTGCTCAGCACAATGTGCATCCAGGTACCGTCGAGCCCTGAAGCAGCCATCCGCTCCAGGTAGCCGTCGGGATAAGGGTCTATGGCGGTATCCAGCAGCGGATCGCCGAAAAGGGTAAAATAGCCGTATCCGTACCGGGGTGAAAAGCCCGATTGCAAAGGTGGCGACGTGCGGCCGGGCGAAGAGGAAAGCTCTTTTACAAAATGGAATAACGGTTCCTTCTTCCCGGCAGAAGCGCCGCCGAACTCCTCACTGATCACCTTCTTTACCCAGCTTTCGCCGTTTCTTTCTTCCTGCGAGCCCTGCGACCACCTGACCGGCTCACAATCGGGCTTCAGGCTGCCCAGCTTGATATAAAGGAAGTCATCTTCCTGGAGCGTGAATTCCAGGTGTTCCTCCGTCCAGCCCAGGAGATCCTTAAGCTGCGATTTTGGAAGAAGATGCCAGTTTCTCCTGATGATGGTGATATAGCTCCTGCTCCACTGCTCATCCGACACCGGCAGGGGGTTGGCCAGGCCTAGCGCCTTCCCCAGCCCGAGTATCTGCTTTTCTGTTGCCCCCGTTACCGCCGCCATTTTTTCTACCGGGACAAGGTTCCAGTTGCGCCATATGAAAGCATGCAGGCGGCCGGGAAAATGCGGGAAAGGTACCGGCAGCTTCTGACTGCCCGGCAGAAAACCGGCAGCGTTGAGCGGTGAGCTGTTCCAGAGCATTCCCGAAGTAAGAAGCGCTGTGGCGCCCAGGAAGCTTCTTCTCGAAAGTACCGTTTTTGAAGGGGGAATCATGGTTGGGGTTAGGTATTGGATATTAGATTTTTTGGTATTGGGCTTTAGGTATCAGGTTTTAGGTATTGGTTTTTTGGCTTTAAACTTAGCCGTAAAGCCCGTAAGAAACGCCTCCCCCTCCTGCGAAGGAGGGGGTCGGGGGGTGGTCCCGGTAATTATAATTTATAAAAATCAATACAATTCTGTCCCCACAACTTCCGGTTTTCATCCGCCGACAGCTGAAGCGTGTTCTGACGCAATATTTCGCAGGTTTCATGATACGACGCCCCTACCAGGCACACCGGCCAGTCGCTCCCGAACATCACGCGGTCTATTCCGAAAATATCGAGTGTAACATCGATGTACTTCTTAAAATCATCATATTTCCAGTGCGCCCAATCCGCCTCCGTTATCAGTCCTGAAATCTTACAGGTGACATGCTCCAGCTCCCGGAACGGCTTCATGTCCCTGGCCCACTCATCGATAATCTGGTCTTTGATAAAAGGTTTCGCGATGTGGTCGACCACGAAAGGCTGGTCGGGAAAACGCTTTACGAATTCGACCGAATTGCGGACGTGTTTGGGATAGATCAGCACATCGTAGGTATAGTTATATTTTTTCAACCTGGATATACCCCTGCAGAAATCATCCCGCAGCAGGAAATCGACCTCGGGTTCCGCCTGCACGATATGGCGAAAACCTTTCAGAGCATCGAACTGTGAAAAGTACTCCAGCCGCTCGTCCAGGTTCTCTGCACGGAGATCTATCCAGCCTACCACACCCTTGATGAAATCGTGCTTCCCGAGCAGGTCCAGCAGAAAGAGGGTTTCTGCTTCGTTCTGATCTGCCTGTACCGCCACGCAGCCGTCGATGCCGCTTTCTTCGAGGAGAGGCTCGAGGTCTTCGGGCATAAAATCATTCTGAATGACGGCCATTTCGTCTGTGATCCAGGCGTCTTTTACCGGGTGGTATTTCCAGAAGTGCTGGTGACTGTCTATTTTCATTTTTTTACGCTAGTTAGATATTAAGTGAGGAACTGGCCCCCCGGGTGGCTCCGCTTACAGATTACGGGCCGGACTTACAGGCCCCGGGCTGCGCGGGGCTTGCCCGGGGTTATGCATGTGTCGGCCCTGCGGGGCTTTGCGCTGCATTACCCCTTACCGGAGGATATTATCAATAACTCTTTACAATAGTGAATCTACTCTGTTTCAAAGGACGTTTAAAATTGCAAAAAAGCCCCCTGTTCTCGAAAAATTCAAATTTGAACCCGGAAGTATCCTATCGATACTAATAGGCTGGACTCCAAAGTGTATTTGAATAATTAGAATGTAACCAAAAGAGCCGCAGATGATCTACGGCTCTTTTGGTTTTTCTGTTCGGATTCAATTTAAGTAGCTAAGGCTAGTAGTCTATTCTGGAATATTCCATTTCCAGCGTATCAGCAGCCGGGATATATGAACCGGTATTCGATTGTATGTTAATACTCATACGATTTGCGGATCTTTTCTTCTTAGGAAAAAAGAATGTTACGCGTATTACTCCTGGCTCTCCATTTCCATCGACAACAGAAGCGTATATTGTTTTATTTTTTTCGTCTGTCGTCGAAGGGGTGGCACTATTGTGGGTGATATCTCTAAACAAAGAATCTGTTTGAACGTCATTTGTGTAGAAGCGTAAAACCTGATCATATTTAGAATCTGTACCCAGGCTTACGATTCTCAAGTACTTACTAAGGCTGGTGGATGGCTGCTCTGTTGGCTTTCCGTGTTCATAAGTATAAATCCATTGCCAGGGCCCATCTAATTGAGTAATAAGTGGTGGGGGAGAGCTCATATAACATCCAGATATATACATGACTATTATTGCTATACAAATATGTAAGCAAAATTTTTCAATGATATTTTTCATATTATGTTATACGTTAATTTTGAATTTATATCTCAGTTCACTTAAAATTGCCATTTTTTTAATAATTAAGCATACAGCGCCCGATAACTCCAACGTAATCACGGAATCACTCCAATTCTCGCTCTCAGCCAATCATCATATTTAGCGCCACCACCTGGATTTAGATTATTCATTCGAAACCACCATTGTTAGTTCCATCCCATCCCCAATTCATATGGTACTCAGAGTAACCGTTTTCTACACACCCACTCGGTTCGCCATTAGTTGAATGCCAGTAAGAAACATCTATTAAGCCATCACATACCCAAACAATGATATGGCATATGAAGAGTTATGAACTGGATTCGGAGGGATAAACTATTTTATTAATGCTCCGGAGAAACTCACAGATAATACTTCTATGGTAGGAATATTCTCTGTTCCTATCGGGGTGATACTCTCCTCAGATATATTACAAGCATTTCCTAAAACGAGTTTCGGAGAACATCGTACAACATATTTTCTCAAAGTATCACTAAATACTTCGGAAAGGTCGTATTTTGTTTTCACAACATTTTTGTAAATTACTCCGTCGATAATTATTTCTATCCCCACCTTTCCGTTTTCATTCGGCGATTCCAGATTTACAATCCAGGCATTCATGTTGGGATTTTGGAAACATTTTTCTTTACCAATTATTTCGATATCAGAATAAATGTCATCATCTCTTACTCTTGGTTCATGACAGCACAACATCGGCATAAAAGCAAGAATAAGTATTATCGGATGTGTTTTAATGTTTAAAATATAGTTCATTTTACTAGGCTTTGAGATGGTGAAAGAGCAGGCCTTTTAATTGTATATCAACGACGTATATAGGTTAACCAATTGGGGATGTATTTTTCGCATGTATCAATATAGCCGATGTTTATAAGAATGGACCCGCCACTATAGTATATGATACTAGTGTAAACTTTTTCGTTGTAATTATTATAATAATTTTTTGAAATATTTCAATCGCCCAATATATTACATGGCAACCAATTGATTATCAGGATATTGTATTCCTTTTTCTACTTCCGATCATTTATAAATCTCTACCAAATTGATCTCTTGGACGATACTATCGAACAAATGCGATTTTACCTCCCCTACCGTCTCATCATTTTAACTATACATCCCATTTCTTTAAAGTATTGCTTTTAGTCCCGTACT
This sequence comes from Cytophagaceae bacterium SCN 52-12, assembly GCA_001724175.1. Lineage (GTDB taxonomy): Bacteria > Bacteroidota > Bacteroidia > Cytophagales > Spirosomataceae > Ravibacter. The sequence goes on from MEDT01000050.1 coordinate 27,344, forward strand.
ATTGACTTTTTGCTCCGGAATTTATTCCTTGTAAAGTTCTCCAAAGACCCTGACTAAACGATAACGGCTATCGGCGCCATGAAAAGACTGCTTCGACCGGGGATTTCTACCATTGTGGTGGTGCTGTCTGCCGCCATGCTTGTGCTCGTTCCCCTTGTGCGTCAAAACCGTAAAGTAGATTTCAGCGCCGAGATCAAGCCGATACTCAATAAGAAGTGCATCTCATGCCACGGAGGCGTCAAAGCCCAGGGCGGTTTCAGCGTCCTGTTCAGGGAGGAAGCGCTGGCAGTGACCGGATCGGGCAGGCCCGCCATCATACCCGGCGACCCCGAAAACAGCGAAATGGTCAAACGGATCCTTTCCGACGATCCGGAGGAACGGATGCCTTACCGGCATGAGCCGCTCAGCGAAGACGAAATCGGGATCATTAAACGATGGATCAGGCAGGGTGCGGAATGGGGCGACCATTGGGCGTATCTCCCCGTAAAGGAAACGCCCGCCCCCCGGATGAGCAGCAACTGGATCAAAAGCGACATAGACCGGTTCGTTTACGCAAAGCTGAAGAAAGAGCAGCTCACGCCTTCCCCGGAAGCGGATAAATTCACGCTGCTCCGCAGGGTCAGCCTCGACCTGACCGGCATGTATCCCGGGAATACCATCGCCCGCAAATTCCTGGAAAGCAACGATGAGCATGCTTATGAAGCGCTCGTCGACTCGCTGCTTGCTTCCGGACGCTTCGGCGAGAAGTGGGCGGGCATGTGGCTCGACCTTTCCCGCTATGCCGATACCAAAGGTTACGAGTCGGACGGCGGCCGCCAGATATGGCGCTACCGCGACTGGCTCATAAAAGCCTTTAACGACGACATGCCGTACGATGAGTTCATCACCGGGCAGATTGCAGGTGATCTTCTCCCCGCTGCGACCGATGAGCAGTACATCGCCACCGCTTTCAGCCGAAACACGATGACCAATGACGAAGGCGGTACCGACAATGAAGAATTCCGCATAGCAGCGGTGATGGACAGAGTCAATACGACGTGGGAAGCGCTGATGAGCACCACCTTTGCGTGCGTTCAGTGCCACAGCCACCCTTATGATCCATTCCGTCACGAGGAATATTACAGATTCATGGCATTCTTCAACAACCCGCGCGACGAGGATATCCCCGCCGACTACCCGCTTCTCCGCGAATTCAGAAACGACACCCTGAAGCAGCATTTTGCCGAGCTGATGACCTGGATCAGGCAGCACGGCTCAGAGCAGGAAGCCCGGAAATTCGACAGCTTTGTGCGTACCTGGCAGCCGTCAGTCAATATGGTTTCGGCCGACAGCCTCGAAAACGCGTTGGTGATCAATAAGAATGTAGCGCTCGCCTTTTCCAACCATGCACGGGCCAGGCTAAAAAATGTAGACATGGAAAATGCAGGCCAGATGGTCTGGAACTATTTTTCAAATACAAAGAACGGGACACTGAAGATCAGGATGGATTCGCCGGACGGGCCGGTCCTGGCCAGCGTGGCTATTCAACCCGTGAACAAATGGAGAAAAGAATTCATCGGGTTTCCCCGCCAGGAAGGCATACATGATATTTACCTCACTTACGACAACCCGTCGCTACCGGCGAAATCCGACGGTTTTTATCTTACCTTCGACTGGGTCGGCTTTTTGCCTGCCGTTCCCGAAGCGACTGCCGAGGCCGGAAATTACCGGAAGATGTTCCAGGACCTCGTTACCACCAACGATGTCACTACAACACCCGTAATGATGGAAAATCCGGGCTGGATGAAACGGAAAACACAGGTCTTTGACAGGGGCAACCGCCTGCTTGCCTCCAAAACGGTCGAGCCGGCCGTGCCCCGGTCTCTCAGCTTCCCTATGCCGGAAGGAACCCCGGCCAACCGGCTGGGGCTTGCCCGGTGGCTGACCGATAAGCGCAATCCGCTGGTATCCAGGACAATGGCCAACAGGATGTGGGAGCAGCTTTTCGGTACCGGCATCGTGGAAACGCTCGAGGACATGGGTACCCAGGGAATGGCGCCGACCCACCGGGAGCTGCTCGACCATCTCAGCTGGAGGTTTATGAACGATTTCAAATGGAGCACCAAAGCATTGCTGAAAGCGATGGTCATGAGCGCTACCTATCGTCAGGACCCCCGGATTTCAAACGAGCTGGCTGAAAAAGACCCGTCGAATAAATGGTATGCCAGGGGGCCGCGCCTCCGCCTGAGCGCAGAGCAGATCAGGGACCAGGCGCTCAGCATCAGCGGCCTGATGAGCGACAAGATGTATGGCCCGAGCGTAATGCCCTGGCAGCCGCCCGGTATATGGCTGTCGCCCTATAACCGGGCCGACTGGAAAAACAGCAGCGGCGAGGACCAATACCGGCGGGCGTTGTATACCTACTGGAAACGGACGGCGCCCTACCCTTCCATGCTAACGTTCGACGGCATGCCCCGGGTTTTATGCGCCGCAAGGAGAATCAGAACCAATACGCCGCTGCAGGCGCTTGTAACGCTCAACGACTCCGCCTACCTCGACATGGCGCGCCATTTTGCCGCCCGTATGAAAGAAGAAGGCGGTCCTGACCTGACCGGCCAATTGAAAAAAGGCTATGCCATAGCCACGTACAGGCCGCTGCAGGAAAATAAGCTGAAAGTTTTTGAGGCGTTGTACCGAAAAGCGTACGCCGAATTCAGCCGGGATACGCTTAGGACTAAACAAATGCTGGGCGGCCCGGACAAGCCGTCGGATGCCCGGTCGGCGGCGTTGGTGGTCGTAGCCAACGCCATGATGAATCTCGATGAACTGATTATGAAATAGCTATCAGATGTCAGAAATCAGCTATCGGCACACAAAATACGGATGAATAAGGACGGTCCGCCGCAGCTGAAAGCTGATTGCTGAAGTCTGATAACATTTATACAAAAAATATGACCCGGCAGGAATTGAATGCGCAGAAGCTGGCGACAGAAGCCAGGGAAACGATCTTGAAGACCCACACCCGGCGGCACTTTTTAAAAGAGAGCGCCATGGGCCTGGGCGCGCTAGCCATGGGCTCGCTTTTCGGCTGCGGCTCGCGGAAAGCCGAACCGACGGCAGCGCTCTTCGATCCGGCCCGACCGCTTTTCCCCAAGTCCCCGCCTTTCGCTGCAAAGGCCAAAAGCGTCATATTCGTGCACCTGGCAGGAGCTCCTTCCCAATTTGAGACATTCGACTATAAGCCGGAGCTGGCCAAAATGGACGGGCAGGACTGTCCTCCTTCGTTCCTGGAAGGGAAACAATTTGCTTTTATAACCGGTGTTCCGAAAATGCTCGGCCCGCAGGCTTCTTTTGCGCGGTACGGACAAAGCGGCGCCTGGGTAAGCGAAAACCTTCCTTACCTGTCGAAAGTGGTGGACCGGATTTCTTTTCTGAAAGCCGTTACTACCGATCAGTTCAACCATGCTCCCGCTCAGCTGCTGATGCACACCGGCTCCGCCCGCCTGGGAAGGCCGAGTCTGGGAAGCTGGGCAACCTACGGCCTGGGCACAGACAACCAGAACCTGCCCGGCTTCGTTGTGCTCACCAGCGGCGGCAGCTTCCCGGATGCCGGGAAAAGTGTATGGGGTAGCGGCTTTCTCCCTTCCGTTTACCAGGGCGTGCAATGCAGGAGCGAGGGCGACCCGGTTTTGTTTATAAAAGACCCGGAGGGCATGAGCCGCGACCTGCGGAAGGCCTCTATCGATGCCATCAACCAGGCCAACATGCTGGAATACGAAACCTATAACGATCCTGAAATACTGTCGCGTATTTCGCAGTACGAAATGGCCTACCGCATGCAGATCACAGCTCCCGAGGTGATGAACATCAACGATGAGCCGCAATATATCCTTGATATGTACGGTACCCAACCCGGAAAGCCCTGCTTTGCCAATAATGTGCTGCTCGCTCGCAAGCTGGTGGAAAAAGGCGTCAGGTTCGTGCAGCTTTTCGACTGGGGCTGGGATGCGCACGGCAATGTGGCCAGCAACGCGCTGAACGTAGGAATCCTCGACAAATACCGTAGCGTCGATCAGCCGGTAACGGCTTTGCTCCTCGATCTCGAACAGCGCGGACTGCTCGACGAGACCCTGGTCATATGGGCGGGAGAATTCGGCCGGACGCCGATGATGGAGAACCGTAACGGGATACAAAACCCCTACAAGGGAAGGGACCACCACACCGAGGCATTCACGATCTGGATGGCCGGCGGAGGGATCAAAAAAGGGGTTACCTACGGGGAAACCGACGAGATCGGCTATACGGCGGTCAGCGGGAAAGTCGACGCCTTCGATGTCCAGGCCACCATCCTGAACCAGCTCGGGTTTAATCACGAAGAGTTCACTTATCCTTTCCAGGGAAGGCCTTTCAGGCTGACGGATGTAGCCGGGAAAGTCATCCGCGACATCATCGCGTAGCCGGGACACAGCGCCGCCGGGATAGGTTTCTCAATTGCCGGGAATGCGTGTATACCGCTTATTTACCTTCATCTCGTCGGCAAGCTTCACGAGCTCGGAAAGAATAACCGCTTCGATGCCGGGATCCCAGGTCGAGGAAAGCCCTTTGAAATAGACCTGCGAGCGGGCGCCTTCATAGCCGCCTTCCGTAAGCACCCTGAGAGAGGGGATATAGGCCATCATGTCGTTGGAATATCCCAATACGAAGGTTTCATTTCCGAATATTTCCTTTGCTTTCAGGGCATATTCTACCACAACCTCGCCTCCGAGCACCACCCAGTTCAGGCCGCCGAGGTTCCAGATCTGGACCGGGTAATGAGGATACGACTGCATCAGGCTTTCTCCCCGGTCTATCTGGTCTATCAGCCGCCTGGCCCATGTCTTCGAGTAGTCCTTTGCCGAAGATTCGGTTTTCAAAAGCTCCTCTCTCGTAGGGACCGGCGCCAGCTTTAGCTCCACTTCCCTGTAACCGGCATTCAGAACCGGCCTCAACTGTTTCATTTCCTGGTTGATGGTGGCAGCAACGGCGGCGGCCAGCGTAATTCCATACTGTTCTGCCAACGCCTCTGTACGTCTCGGCAGCGGGTTCTGGTCAGCGCCTGCCCCCTGGAAAAACAGGGCCATGTATCCCGGGAATTTCCTTTCAAGCTCGATCTGGGCAAACCCGGCATAGTCGCCCGACCACTTATAGGTGCTCAGCACGGTAGGGTGACAAGCGTAGCCGAATACGATCGCAATCGGCTCTCCGTTGAGGCCGGAAATCTTCATGACCGGCACGGCATAGTCGTTAGGGCCGTTCAGCTGTGTTTCGGGTGTAAGGGCTGACTCCGTGTTATTCCGCCTGTTGACCTGGAACCTGGCTACTCCGTTCGATGCGGAGATCTTCGCCGGCTTAAGCCTTCCTATCGCCTCACCGACAGCCGCTACAATCTGCTTCTCGATCTTGTCGGTGTATTCCCCGATCAGTTTCAACTGGGCGTCACCGATCGGTTTGGCATAATAGTCATACAACGCATCCTTCAGTACAGGACCGGAATGGGTATGAGAGCTGTTCAGGATAACTTGCGCTTTTGACAGACCGTGCTTTTCCGCCAGTTGCCGGCGGATACGATCGGCAGTGGGCTTCGGGATGCCCACCACATCTGCCGTGATCAGCACCGCCTTCTTTCCAAGGCTGTCTTCCAATACCAATACCTTCGCCCAGATATCGTGCAGGGTCCCCTCCGAAGGCCTGTCCCTGGAAGCATACCCCGCCAGCCACATCGGGCGTTCAGGCGTGATCACTACCCGGGCGCTGGCGGCCTTCCATTCCCCGGCCTTCAGGACGGTAAAGGAAGTTAAGAGCAGAAGCAGAAAGGCCAGCGGTTTTCGGAAAGAATATGCTTGAAATGCGATCATCGGCTCTGAGGTTTAAGTAAGGGGCTTTTTAAAGAAATTACCCTGGAAAACCCGGTATATACTCAACTCTACCCGAATTTTGACTTTTCTTCCCTGCTCCGGCAATTAGCCTTCCGGGTTTCCTCGTCAATTAATAGGCTTTTTCTCAGTAATCCTTTTCTTTTTCCTGCTTTTTATAAAAAATACAACCGGAAGTTTTTGCCGGAATTTGTATTTATTCATTTTTCCTATCAGCTTAGTCGGTATTAATCCCGGCCGGTTCACAAATCAGCCGGTGCCGGTTTTCGTCACGGGGAAGTCATCAACTCAACAGCTATGAATTTCTATCCTGCCTGCATCCTGCTTCTCATTACATCATTCCTGTTCTGTGGCGCTGCCGCAGCGGCAGCGCACACAGACGACCCGGTTTCCGGCCAACCCAACATTCTCTTTATTTATGTCGACGACTGGGGCTGGAAGGACCTGAGCCTGGCAGGAAGCCGCTATTACGAAACGCCGGCTATCGACAACCTCGCCAGGGGAGGCATACGCTTTATGCAGGCCTATTCGGCCGGCCCGAACTGTGCTCCGAGCCGGGCATCCCTGATGACGGGTCTTTATACACCCCGGCACGGGATTTATACGGTAGGCACACCAGAACGCGGAGACGCTACCAAAAGAAAGCTGGTTCCAGTCACGAACAGGACTGTACTTAACACCGGGTTCACCACCATAGCAGAAGAGTTTAAACATGCCGGCTATGCCACGTCCCTGATAGGCAAGTGGCAGCTGGGCGACCAGCGTCAGCATGCAGACCCGTCTTCCCAGGGTTTTGCGCATGTAGTGGGCGGCAGCCCGGGTACTTCCTCTTATTTCTACCCTTATTATGACGAGCGGAAGCTGGCGCAGTCCCCGCACGCAGGTCTCGATAACGGCAACCAGGGAGAATACCTTACCGACCGCCTCACCGACGAAGCTTTAAAATTCATTAATACTCATACCGGCAAGCCTTTCTTCCTTTACCTCTCCTACTTCGCCGTGCACACGCCCATCCAGGGAAAAGAAGCGCTGGTTGAAAAATACAGGAAGAAACCCGGGGACAAGCTGCACCATAACCCGGAATATGCGGCGATGATAGAAAGCGTAGATCAGAACATCAACAGGCTCATGCTGGCGCTTGAGTCGCGGGGTCTGTCCCAAAACACCGTGGTCGTCTTCTACTCCGACAACGGGGGCATGGGCGTCGTCACCAGCCAGCACCCGCTCCGCGGTTCGAAAGGGATGCTTTATGAAGGCGGCATACGTGTCCCGCTTATCGTCCGCTGGCCTGGCCGGATCAAGCCGGGGGCCAGCGAAACTCCTGTTACAGGCGTCGACTTCTATCCCACGCTGCTGGAGCTTGCCGGTATTGCCTCTCCCCTGAACATATCGCCGGACGGTATGAGCTTTGCTCCGCTTCTTCTGGGAAAACAACTCCCCGAAAGAGATCTTTTCTGGCATTTTCCAGCCTATCTCGAGGCTTACCGCGGAGATGCCAGTCATAAGGAACCTTTCCGGACCACCCCCGTCAGTGTGATCCGCTCCGGTAATTTTAAGCTGCTCGAGTTTTACGAAGACGGGCGGAAGGAGCTCTATAATTTAAAGCAGGATATCGGCGAAACCACGAACCTGGCAGGCTCAAACCCTGCCAAAGCAGAAGAGCTGTCGCAGAAGCTCGCCGCCTGGAAGAAAAAGGTGCAGGCCCCGGAGCCCACAGAAGCAAATCCTTCCTACCTGAAAAGCCAGACAAAAAAATAAAGCCGGGAACCGGCGCTTAACGACCAATTCCAATGAAGCCACGGGTATATGCAGTTCTCTTTCTTTTCTGCGCCTTGCTGTTCCGCACAGGATATGCGCAACCGAAATACAACGTACTTTTCATTGCCGCCGACGATCTGAACAACGACCTGGGCTGCTATGGCAATACCTATGTGCAGTCGCCGAACATCGACCGCCTTGCAGGAAGCGGCATCCGTTTCGACCGCGCCTACAACCAGTTCCCGCTCTGCAGTCCCAGCCGGACCTCATTGCTTACCGGCCTCCGGCCGGATGTCACCAAAATTTATGACCTGAAAGAACATTTCCGGGAGCGGAATCCCGGCCTGGTTACCTTACCCCAGCTATTCAAAAACAGCGGCTATTTCAGCGCCAGGGTAGGAAAAATATTCCATTACGGCGTGCCTTCCCAGATCGGTACCAACGGCCTCGACGACCCGGATTCATGGCACCAGGTCATTAATCCGAAGGGGCGGGATAAAGACGAAGAAGACCAGGTCATCAACCTGACCCCGAACCGGGGCTTGGGAAGCGCCCTTGCCTGGCATATCGCGGGAGGTGCCGATGACGAACAAACCGACGGGCTCATCGTAACCGAAGCCATCAAACTGCTCGAAAAGAAGAAAAGCGATCCCTTTTTCCTGGCAGTCGGCTTTTTCCGGCCGCATACCCCTTACATAGCGCCTAAAAAGTACTTTGACCTGTATCCCCCGGCAACCGTGCCGCTGGCGCGTGAAATAGAGAACGATCTTGACGATATCCCGGATGCCGCGCTTTTTACCAAACCTCCTCACTGGGGTGTAAAAGAAGCCGATCGCCGGAAAGTGCACGGCGCCTACTACGCCAGCATCTCTTTTATGGACGCACAGGTAGGGCGTCTGCTCGATGCATTGAAAAGTCTTGGCCTGTCAGACAACACCATCGTCGTGTTCTGGAGCGACCACGGCTATAATGTCGGTCAGCATGGCCAGTGGATGAAGCAGAGCCTTTTTGAAAATTCTGCACGCGTGCCGTTCATCATCTCCGTACCCGGCGGCCTGAAAAACGAAGCATGCGGACGTACGGTAGAGCTGCTCGACATTTATCCTACACTGGCGGAGCTGTGCAGCCTGAAGGCCCCTGAAACCCTGGGCGGCAAAAGCCTGGCGCCCCTGCTGCGCAACCCGCGATCTGCCTGGGACAAGCCCGCCTATACCCAGGTGCGGAGAGGCCAGATCTTCGGCAGAAGCGTCAGAACGGAACGATGGAGATACAACGAATGGGATGAAGGGAAACAGGGGAAAGAACTATATGACCATGACAAGGATCCTGACGAATTTTATAACCTGGCCGGGAAGGAGGCATATGCCGGAGTTCAGAAAGAGCTGGCGGCTTTGCTGAAGAAAGGGTTTCCCTGACGACGGTTTCAGTCTTCCTTCGTATCCATTACCAGGCTGTCGTCGGTCCCTTTAAACGCCCGCCGGTATTCCTTCGGGCTTTTACCGGTTATTTCCCTGAACTGCCGGTTGAAGTAGGAAAGGTTTTTATAGCCCGATTCATAGCAGATACGTAATATATCCCATTCTTCGGTCAGCAGCAGGTTGACGGCGTGGGTAACTCTCACGTTATTTACGAATTGGGAGAAAGTCTGCTCCATCCTCCGCTTGAAATACCTGCAGAAGGCAGCCTCATTCAGATGCATCAGCTCTGCCGCCTTCCGGCTGTCGAGCTCGTCCTTGAAGTTTTCTATGACATATTTCATGACCGGCTCCAGGCGCGCGGAATCCCTGTTGGTCAGCTTCATGACAGACTGCGTTTCGTTCATGACCTCCAGCTCCGCGTCTGTCAGGGATGATACGTGGCTCAGCATACGCAGGAACGAGATCAGCTCGTCCATTCCCTGCTGCCGCGTAATTTTCGAGAAAAGCTCATGCAGCGGGCCATCATTCCGCCTCACCTGTATCCCGTAGGCCGATTTCCTGAGCAGGTTCTTCACCTTTACATAATTGACGTTATCGAAAAAGCCGCTGCCCAGGAAATCTTCCCGGAAAAAAACAGCGACGGCCTGCGCCATTTCACCGGAATCGATAAACGACCTTTCATTGTAAAAGCAATGACCGAACCCCGGCCCGAAAAGAAAGATATCCCCGTCCTGGAAGTTCATGATCTTCCTTCCCGCATAGAGCTTGCCGTGACTTTTCCTGATCAGGATCAGCTCATAGAGATCGTGGAAATGAAAAGGCGATGTAAAGTAGGTCTGTACGTACTCCTTCACCAGGAATCCAAGCCCGGAGGGGTGGGACTGATGCTCGAAAATTACTTTCATGCAATCATTTTTCTATGAAATTAACGTTTCTACTTCATTTTTTCAAGAACGGGCAAATATTGTATCGGTATCGGCAAGCGTAGTGGTGTTAGCGGCCTGGCACATTATATACCTTTACATCATAATATAATCACCTTTAATCAGCATAATGTCCATTAACGAGCAACTAGAGGTGCTTGATTCTGAAGCGAACATGAGCCCTCGATATACCTTCTAACAATTAAAATTTATGAAAAAAAGCTACAGTTACCTATTCCCTGCGTGGCCTGTACTCCTGTCCTTTGTCATGCTGCTATTGATTGTAGCAGCAGGCAATGTCTTTGCTTCTACAGTTAATCAAAAAATAACTCCCGATGTAGTCATTGAAATAACCGGCACAGTAACAGATAATAAAGGAGATGCCCTTCCCGGTGTCAACATTATTGTTAAAGGCACACAAAGCGGCACTACTACCGATATTTCGGGACAGTATAAAATCAGCGTTCCCGGTAGCAACGCCGTCCTCACATTTTCATTTGTAGGCTACCTTAGCCAGGAAGTGGAAATAGGCTCACAAAAAGTGATCGATATCAAGCTGATGCCTGATCAGAAAAATCTGGACGAAGTCGTCGTTGTGGGATATGGTACACAAAAGAAGACTTCTCTGACGGCCGCAGTGTCACGCCTGGATGGAAGCGATCTGACGACAGCCCCCGTTGCCGATTTAACAAATAGCTTGGGCGGAAGGCTGTCGGGTGTGATCAGCCGGCAGGTTTCGGGGCAACCCGGTAACGACGGCGCCCGCATCCTTATCAGGGGAATTGCTACGACAGGCTCATCCGCCCCATTGCTTATCGTCGATGGTATTCCGAGAAACTTTTCGCAGCTTGACCCCAATACCATCGCCAGCTTCACAATCCTGAAAGATGCCGCAGCAGTGGCTCCCTATGGAATGGCAGGAGCAAATGGAGTGGTGCTGGTGACAACCAAAAGGGGTGCGACCGGTCAAACGACGATCACCTACAACGGCTACTACGGGATGCAAAATCCTACCTTCTTACCTGATTTTGTGAACCTGGAACAATTTGCTCAGCTGCAGAATCAGATCGCCCTCAACGCCGGAGACCCTATTCCCTGGCCTGCTGACCGGTTAGAGAAGCATCTTAGCGGGACGGACCCGGACCGCTATCCCAACTGGGATGTATTCGGAACGATGATCGACAGGAACTCTCCCATTACTAATCACAGCCTCGAGCTAACGGGTGGCGCCCAAGGCATCCAATATTACACGAGCGTCGGATACCAGCGCCAGAACGGTATGTGGAATACGGACTATCAAAACAAGTATACGTTAACGACAAACCTGGATATCCAGGCCACCCGGACCACCAGAATTTCTGTCGGCATAAACGGCACCATCCGAAAACACACTGAGCCTGCCGTAGGTGAAAGAGTCAGCCAAGGCCCTGAATATATCATGCAGCTCTTTTCCTACGCGCATCCTGATCAGCCGCTTATTTTCAGCAACGGGAAGTACGGTAACTATGTGGGGCCTGCCATATTTGAAAGCGGTTATAAAAAAACCAATGCTACCACTATCTATACCAAAATAAGTCTTGATCAGGAGCTTCCGTTTATGGATGGTTTAAGGTTGGGAATGAATCTCGCTTATGATCCTTCAAGCATGACGATCAAAGCATGGCAAACACCGACTTATATTTATACGCTGGATGCCAGCAAGGATCCCTACGAGTTTATCCCTGGTGTCTGGGGAGCTTCAACTCCGATATTGAATGAAACGCTAAGGAATACAAACCAGCTTACCTGGCAAGGTAACCTGAGCTACCAAAAGAGTTTTAGCGGGCATAACGTCTCAGCACTTGCGCTGATGGAAACCCGCGAGAACGGAGTCAAGACTTTTGCTGCCGGCAGACGCAACTATAATGTAGACATAGACGAGCTCAACCTGGGTAGTACCGCCGCATCCGACATCTCCAATTCGGGTACAAGTTCGCTTGCCAGACAGATGGGGTTTGTCTACCGCGTTGCTTACGACTATAACAGCAAATACCTGTTGGAAACATCCGGAAGATATGATGGACACTATTATTTCGCTCCCGGCAAAAGATGGGGTTTCTTCCCTTCTGTCTCCCTGGGATGGCGGCTATCGGAAGAAGAATTCTTCAAAAACGCAGCAAGTTGGGTCGGCAACCTGAAGCTCAGGGGGTCTTACGGGGAAGTAGGTGCGCTTGCAGGAGGTGCTTTTCAATACCTGAATACCTATAGCACCTACGGGCCGGCTTATGCTTTCAGTGGAAACTCCAGGATCGGAATAAGGGAACGATCCGAATCTAATCCCAATATCACCTGGGAAAGAGCCCGCAAGTCGAATATCGGGATCGAAATATCGCTCCTGAAGCGGCTCAATCTTGAATTTGATTATTTTTATGAGAAACGGTCCAACATGCTTGTAGCCCCTGATGTCGTTACGCCTGTAGAATACGGGATCGGGTTGAGCCAGGTCAATGCCGGAGTAATGACCAACAGAGGAATTGACATGACGGCGGGATTTTACCAGGAGCTGAAAAATGGCCTTATCTTTTCCCTGAACGGAACTTTCACCTATGCACGTAACAAAATCCTTCAGGTTTTCGAAAGTGGGGCAACATATGACAATCCTAACCGGCGACTAACAGGACGACCTTTAGGTGTGGAATTCGGCTACCGGGCGCTTGGGTATTTTGAAGCTTCTGATTTTAACGAAGACGGAACACTCAGGAATGGAATCGCCACGCAGCCATGGGATAAGGTACAACCCGGAGACTTGAGATATGACGATGTCAATGGAGATGGTAAAATAGACGTAAACGACTACGTACAGATCGGCCGCTCTCGTGTTCCTGAAATAATATATGGCTTTACTCCTGGTATAAGGTATAAAGGTTTCGAGCTGAATGTACTCTTTCAAGGCACTGCCAATGCCAATTTTCGCCTGCACGGCGCCGGCGCCTGGCCATTCTGGGGAGGGAGGGCAGCCTATGTCTCTCACCTGGACAACTGGACCCCGGATAATACCGATGCCCGCTATCCCCGTATCATTTACGGGCAAACCGCCAATAACCAGCAACCTTCCAGCTGGTGGGTGGAAAATACGTCGTACCTGAGGGTAAAAAGTGCAACGCTGCAATATACAATCCCTTCCCGGCTCTCTGAAGCCTTACGTATCCAGAAAGCTGCAGTATACATCTCGGGACAAAACCTGCATACCTGGACTTCCGTACTCAACTTTGACCCGGAGCTGGACAATACCCAATCCTGGGATTATCCCCAGCAAAAAGTACTTTCTTTTGGACTGAATCTTTCATTCTAGAATAATAAAACGACGACAATGAAGAAAAAGATTAAATCATATATAATCGTGTTGAACCTGCTGGTCTTGGCGTCATGCAGCGACTACCTGGAAATTATTCCCCGGGATCAGATTTCAGACGCCTCAGTATGGTCAAACAGTGAGCAGGCAGATCTGTTTCTCAACGACATATATCAGCAGCTTCCCAGCGTAATCAACCGTTTTGACCCATGGGAAAACTGGTCGGATGACGCGATGGACGGCATTGATGCCGCTAATTCACGGCATGTTTATGCCCTATCCGCCTATGACCCTTCGAATAGCGAAAACCAATGGAGCCGGTTTTCGCATATCAGAAAATGCAACCTGTTCCTTACAAGGGTAGAATCGAGTAATCTCCCGGAAGAATGGAAAAAAGTAAGATCGGCGGAGGCACGATTCCTGAGAGCCTATTTTTATATGATGCTCTGGACCTGGCACGGCGGTGTGCCGATTATTACAGATGTTCTGAATCAATCCGAACAAGGCGAAGGTATATTCCGGGAAAGAAATACTGCTGAGGAGACATTCCGCTTCATTGTAGATGAATGCGCCGCTGCTGCGGTCGATCTGCCGCTGGCTCCCCAGGAGAAGGGAAGAATTTCCAGAGGAGCTGCCTTGACGCTGAAAGCATGGAGCGAATTGTTTGCCGCCAGCCCGCTCCACAATACCGGTCAGAATGCGGAGCGTTGGCAAGCCGCCGCCGCTTCTTTTAAAGAGGTCATGAATCTCGGCGTTTATCAGCTGTTCCCTCAGTATGACCAGCTGTTTCTTGAAGAGAGCAACTACAACCAGGAAGTGATCCTCTCGAAATCGCATATAGGGGGTACCTCGTTGGGGCGCAGCAGCGAAGGCCTCGCCGGAGCCGCCTTTACAGGAGGGGCGCAGACCGGATGGGGAATGCTCAACCCGACCCAGGAAATTGTAGATACTTACAGGATGGACAACGGGCTACCAATTACAAACCCTCAATCAGGCTATGATCCTCAAAACCCTTACAGTAATCGCGAAAGAAGGTTTTACCAGTCTATTGTATATGACGGTTCCTTATGGAACGGAGTGGCAATGAACAGCCGTATCGGCATAGGCAGCTTCAATGAACTGGATCTCAGCGCTACTACAGCAGCCAGCAATACGGGTTATTATCTTCGCAAGGGGCTCAATGAAAAGTACATCCAGCCAGGCGAACACGGACTTAGCAGCGCAAATTCTATTTTGTTCCGCTACGCTGAAGTGCTGCTCGGCTATGCAGAAGCTCAGAATGAAGCCGTCGGACCGGATGAATCTGTCTATAACGCCATTAATCTGGTGCGGGAACGAGGGGGGCTGCCCCCGCTGGTATCCGGACTAAGCCAGTCGGAGATGCGACGAGAGATTTACGATGAGCGCAGGGTAGAGCTGGCTTTTGAGGAAAAACGGTGGTATGACCTGATCCGACTGAAGCTGGCCGAAACAAAACTGAACGGGACGCTCCACGCTATGAAAATCTCCCAGGAAAATGGGAAATGGACCTACCAGGTAATTCCGGCACCGGGAGGAACCCGCATTTTTCATGCCAACCGGAACTACCTGCTTCCTATTCCCCAATCAGCCATAGATCGTAACTCCAGATTATCACAAAATCCGAATTATTAGTGATTCTCAGACGACATATCAAATCTTGCTGCCTATTCCTGGCCCTGGCTTTATCGGGAAATGACACTTATTCACAAAAAAGCAGCCAGGCTGAGTTCAACCTTACAGATCAGGTCTTTAAAGCAGCGTTCGATGGCTCTGATCAACGGTATGTGGAGCTTTTGCCCAAGGATTTCCAGGTCGGCAGTCCGTGCGATCTGATGATCGGATTACATGGCCATGGTTCTGACCGGTGGCAATTTGCTACAGGCGGCTGTTCCGAATGCCAGGCATTCAGAACAACTGCCGCCAAAAACAAAATGATTGCCGTATCTCCCGACTACCGGGCGCGAACCTCGTGGATGGGTCCGGCGGCTGAAGCAGACATGATCCAGATGATCGGCAAACTCCGGAACAAGTACCCGATTCGTAAAATATACCTCATAGGAGGCTCCATGGGAGGTACTTCTGCACTGACATTTGCAGCCTTACATCCGGAGCTCATAGACGGCGTTACTGCAATGAACGGACATGCCAATCATCTTGAATATGAGAATTTCCAATTTCATATAGCCGAATCGTTCGGTGGAAGCAAGGCAGCGATTCCGGAAGAGTATAAAAAAAGAAGTGCCGAATACTGGCCGGAAAAGCTGATCATGCCCATTGCATTTACAGTCGGGGAGCTGGATAAATCCGTTCCCCCCGACAGTGTGATCCGGCTGGCGGCGACGTTGAAAAAAATAGGGCGCAGTGTGATGCTGATCAACCATCCCCTCGGGGGCCACTCCACCAGCTTTTATGAAGCGATGAGCGCCATGGAGTTTATGATATCCCATTAAACCGGTGCAAATGAAGGACTGTCATTTATTTAAACGCAGGGATTTTCTTTTAAAGTCGGTAAGCGCCTCGGCAGCTATGGTCGTCGGAATAAACCGCTTTGCATACAGCTACATGGAGACTCCTCCGGATCCCGGATCACATACGTTCGATCCGATCGTCCCGTTCCAGTACTATCCGGAGCTGGAAAAAGAGATGCTCCGATATATCCGCCTGTTAAGAGAGCAGTATGGCTTCAGGAGGTTCCTTTTAACAGGCCCAAGCAAAGAGTATCGCTATACCGGTTTTCCCACCGCGGATGTATTCACCGGGCTGGGAAAACAGATACTTCATGTTAAGGAGGCGCTGGCCTCCCTGGATGTGGAAGTCGGCTGGTGGTGTGTAACCACAATACGGATCGGGAAAGGCCCTTTTCAGAGTATTGTACGCGCCGACGGAAGCATTGCAAACGAAGCATGCTGCCCTCTTGATCCGCAATACCGGGATACTTTCAGCGACTATGTAGCATCCGTAGTTAAAATCGCCCGCCCGTTCTGGATCAATTTTGAAGATGATTTCCACCTGAACGGAGGCTGTTATTGTCATCGTCATCTCGAATTGCTGGCGCAACGTTCAGGACGCCATTATACGAGGGAGCAGTTGCTTACCGTCAGAAACACAAAAACACCTGAAAGCAAGGCAGTAAACAAGGCATGGGGGGATGTAGGCAGGGATTCTCTCGCAGGCCTGGCATCAGCTGTGCGGGAAAAGGTAGACCGGATAGCGCCTGAAACACGACTTTGTCTTTGTGAAAGCGGTAGCAGCGAGCGGGACGGGAACTTTACGGAGGCCGTTACCCGGGCCTTTGCCGGGAGTACGCGGCCGGTCGTGCGGGTACATGGCTCCAGCTACTTTTCGGATCATTCGCTGGATATTGCCAGGACCCTTTTCAACCCACTTTTCAAACGTCAGCATCTCCCGCCGGATTTTGAGCTGATACACGAATCTGACACTTTTCCGCATACCCGGTTCTTTATGTCGGCGACCAAGCTTAAAACGCTGCTGACAGCAGTGCTGGCCTACGGGCTGGATGATTCTTTATTCTATGCTACCCAGTACCTGGAGAACCCTCTCGAAGAAAAAGCGTATTGTGAAATGTTCCGTAAAACACGCAGGCGGTTTGATACTTTGAAACGGGAGGCAAACGGTTGTAAGGTCGCAGGATGCGAGATCGTGCAGAAACCTGCTGTTCATTCGGATTGGGTTAAAATCACGGGCCGGATGGGAATTCCCCATACTTCCGTCAACGGGAAGGTAAAATTGATTTCAGGCAATGTTGCAGCCGCGATGTCAGACGACGAAATAAGGTCGTTGTTGCGGGGCGCGGTATTTCTCGACGGACATGCGGCCTACATCCTCAGCGAAAGAGGGTACAGCCGCTGGACAGGGGTAGAAGTAATCCCTCGCC
>MEDT01000051.1 GCA_001724175.1 Cytophagaceae bacterium SCN 52-12
GGCCCGTCATGGCCACAGCTTCGTACAAAGAGCCTCCGCCGTTATTCCGCAGGTCGATGATCAGCCCTTCAATTCCCTCGGCCTTGAGCTCGCGAATGAGGTTCTGCACATCGGCGGTAGTGCTGGCAAACCCTTTCTCACGCCTTTGCACTCCTTCAAAATCCCTGTAAAACTGCGGGATGCTGATCACGCCCAGCTTATATTCCTTCCCTTCTCCCGGTACGGTAATGACCTCTTTTTTAGCTCTCCCTTCCACCAGGTTGATCTTTTCCCGCACAAGCCTGTATTCTTTGGGAGGCGTGTTGGGAAGCGCATCGGCTGGAAGTATCTGAAGGCGTACCACCGTGCCTTTCGGCCCTTTGATCAGCTTGACCGCGTCGTCCACGAACCAGCCCACTATATCGACCATATTACCGTTTTCGCCTTGCGCCACACCGATGATACGGTCCTCCTTTTTGAAAAACTTACTTTTGAACGCCGGTCCGCCGGGGATAATATCGACGATCTTGATATAGTCTCCGTCTTCCCGCAGCTGCGCTCCGATCCCCTCCAGCGACTGGCTCATATCCTGGTTAAAACGGTCGGCTGTAACAGGCGACATGTAGCTCGTATGAGGATCGATGGATTCCGCATAAGAGTTAAAATAGGTCTGGAACGCCTGTTCGGTTTTAATCCGACCCAGGTTCCGGGCCCGGTTTTTATATCGCTGCTTCAGAACCGTGATCGCGGCGGTATCGGCCTTGCCGGACAGCTTAAGGTCCAGCGCTTCGCTTTTGATATACTTGAACCAAAGCTCGTCGAGCGCAGCGGAGCTGGCCGCCCACGGCAGCTTCTCCCGGTCTACCTCCAGCGTTTCCTTACCGGAAAAATCCTGGAGCTTCGGGTCGTCCAGTATCTTGCTGATGTACTCGTTGCGTTCAAGCCAGCGTTTGCGGTAAAGGTTGAAGATTTCATAGGGGATATCGAGCTCGCCCCGTTTCAGAAAATCGTCAAACGAATAGCGGTACTTCTCGAATTTTTCGACATCCTCCCCGGTCAGGTACAGCTTGCCAGGGTCGATATCCCGGAGATACTTGTCGAGGATGACCGACGATAGCGAATCATCCAGCTTCTCCTTCCGGTAGTGAAAGTTGGTCAGCAATCTCAGCGCCGTCGACTGGGCTTTGTACTGAACATCGGAGGGTCTTAGATCCTCGACCACTCCGCTGAACGGTCCCGGGTCTGCCTGGTGGCCAATCAATCCCTTGTCAGGGATGTTTCCCCCCACAAAGATCACCGGGATCAGCGTAATCAGGTATTTTCTCATTATACAGTTGCTATTTCAAAATTTCCAGGAGTTCCACCTCAAAAACCAGCGCAGACTTGGGCCCTATGTTCGGGCCTGCGCCGCGATCGCCGTAAGCAAGCTGGTAGGGAAGAAAGATCTTCCACTTCGATCCGACGGGCATCAGCTGTAAGGCTTCGGTCCAGCCCGGGATAACACCGCCGACTGAAAGATCGATCGGCTCACCCCTTTCTACTGAACTATCGAACACGAAACCGTCGGTTAACGTTCCATGATAATGGACTTTTACCCGGTCATTCACAGTAGGTTTCGCGCCTTCGCCTGCCTTCAGGATCTCGTATTGCAGCCCGCTTTCCGTCGTGACCACTCCCTGTCTTTTTTTATTCTCTGCAAGAAAATTTTCCCCTGCGATCCGGTTGGGCTCGGCCTTGGCTGCTTCCACCGCACGCAGCGAATCTTCCTTCTTTCCGAAATACGACATCAGGTATTGGTTGGCCTCCTCCTGGGTAAAAACGGTCTCTTTGCCTGACAGCGCATCCTGTATGGCCTCCTGGAGCACTTTGGTATTGATTTCGGCCAGTCCCTGCATCTTCAGGCTGCCCGCAATGCTGAGCCCTATGCCGTAGGCCACCGTATCCAGCTCGGTTTTCAGCGGAGCTCTCTGGCTTTGGGCAATGGAAACAAACGGATTGAATAATAACGACAGACAAAGGGCAGGTAAAGTTACAATCTTCAGGAAATTCAGCATCTCGGGTGTTTTATGTTTAAATATAAGTAGCTACAATGACTTGAATAATAAATATGCTACCAAAAAAACGGAATCAAATACAAAAAAGCGCACTAGTCAATATAATTTTTTTTCACCGGGCTTCTTCCCCCCGGTACCTTTTGCCGGACATTGGGAGCACTCTTAGAAAAGTGCAACATTTCAAGCTATATATATTTTAGCTGAAATAGCTCCGGAATATTAAATTAAACTCATACATTTGCGCTCTGAAACTGAAAATTTTCCGTTATACCCAAAATAATTCAAATAAATCTATGGTATCTGTAAGACCTGACGAAGTTTCGGCGATTCTGCGTGAGCAGCTGTCCGGCTCCAAATCGGAGGCCGAACTCGAAGAAGTAGGTACAGTGCTCCAGATAGGAGATGGTGTTGCTCGTATTTATGGGCTTTCAAAGGTACAGGCAGGAGAGCTTTTGTCGTTTGACAATGGGCTTAAAGCACTCGCGCTGAACCTGGAAGAGGATAATGTGGGTGCCGTACTATTGGGGGACTCCAGCGAGATCAAGGAAGGCGACACCGTCAAGAGAACCAATGAAATCGCCTCGGTAAAGGTAGGGGAAGGCATCATCGGACGTGTTGTCAACACCCTTGCCGAACCTATCGACGGAAACGGCCCGTTAGAGGGAGAGCTTTTTGAAATGCCTATCGAACGGAAAGCCCCCGGGGTTATTTACCGCCAGCCGGTAACCGAGCCGCTTCAAACTGGTATTAAAGCCATAGATGCCATGATTCCCGTAGGCCGCGGCCAGCGTGAATTGATTATCGGTGACCGCCAGACGGGTAAAACTGCCGTCGCCATCGACACCATCATCAACCAGAGAGAATTCTATGACCGGGGAGAGCCGGTTTATTGTATTTATGTGGCGTGCGGCCAGAAAGCGTCGACGATCAAAGCGGTCGAGGCCAACCTCCGCCGCTACGGGGCGATGGACTATACCGTGATCGTAGCCGCTGCTGCGTCTGATCCTTCGCCTATGCAGTTCTACGCGCCGTTTACCGGCGCCGCTATCGGCGAATACTTCCGCGATACCGGCCGCCCCGCTCTTGTTATCTACGATGACTTGTCGAAACAGGCCGTAGCCTACCGTGAAGTATCGCTATTGCTGCGCCGTCCTCCGGGCCGCGAAGCTTACCCGGGAGACGTATTCTACCTCCACAGCCGCCTGCTGGAGCGCGCCGCTAAAATCGTAAGCGACGACAGCATCGCCCGGAGCATGAACGACCTCCCCCCTTCCCTCCAGGGTAAAGTAAAAGGCGGCGGTTCTCTTACTGCCCTGCCGATCATCGAGACACAGGCCGGAGACGTTTCCGCCTACATCCCGACCAACGTAATTTCCATTACCGACGGCCAGATCTTCCTGGAATCAAATCTTTTCAACTCAGGCATACGTCCTGCGATCAACGTGGGTATTTCGGTATCACGGGTAGGAGGTAACGCCCAGATCAAGTCGATGAAGAAAGTAGCCGGTACCCTGAAAGGCGACCAGGCCGTCTTCCGTGAGCTGGAAGCGTTTGCCAAGTTCGGATCCGACCTCGATGCCGCTACGAAGCTCGCTATCGACCGTGGCCGCAGAAACCTCGAGGTACTCAAGCAGGGACAATTTGCGCCGGTTGCCGTGGAGGAGCAGATCGCCATTATCTACGCATCCACCAAAGGATTGCTGGATACCGTGCCGGTAGAAAAAGTGCGTGAATTCGAAAAAGAATACCTGCAGCTCCTGAAAGCCCAGCATGCAGATACGCTCAATGCTTTGAGAACCGGCAAGTATGACGATACGCTTACAGCCGTGCTCGAAAAAGTAGCGAAAGAACTGACAGTTAAATACAAATCATAATCACGGGAACGGGGCTGCCTGGAAAAAGCTGGTTTCAGGCAACCTCATTCCTTCATCATACTCATTCAAAACGATGGCTTCCTTAAAAGAAGTTCGTGACAGGATCGGCTCAGTAAACTCGACACAGCAGATCACCAAAGCGATGAAAATGGTGGCAGCCGCCAAGCTACGCCGTGCGCAGGACAACATCATCCAGATGCGTCCGTATGCACGTAAGCTTAACGAGATGATGTCGACCGTTTCGGAAGGTGCGGAGAGCCTTGCGGAAAGTCCCTATAGCCAGGTACGCACCATTGAAAGGGTGCTTCTGGTGGTGCTGACTTCCGACCGGGGCCTTTGCGGCGCTTTTAACAGCAACGTCGTTAAAGCTGCCGTCGGCCGGGTTGAGACGCGCTATACCAAGCAGGCTCTTTTGAAAAACGTCGATGTGCTGGCGATCGGAAAAAAAGGAGGCGAGGGAATGAGCCGGAGAGGCTTCAATACCATCACTCAGTTTTCCGACATCTTTACCAGGCTGAGCTTCGTAAACGCAAAGGAGGCTGCCGAGTACATCATGGATGCTTTCGCAAAAGGTACTTACGATGTTGTTGAGCTCGTGTACAACGAGTTTAAAAACGTGGCTACCCAGATCGTCCGGACCGAGCAGTTCCTGCCGATCCAGGCGTCTGCCGATTCCGGATCTGCTAAAACGGCAAGCGCCGCCAATTACCTGTTCGAGCCTTCGGAAGACGAGATCCTGAACGAGCTTGTACCCAAAGCGCTCAAGATCCAGCTTTACAGGGCCATCCTGGAATCAAATGCTTCGGAGCACGGCGCGCGTATGACGGCGATGGACAAAGCGACGGAAAACGCCCAGGAAATGCTGAAAGAACTACGGCTTATCTACAACCGTACGCGCCAGGCCGCGATCACTAAAGAAATCCTTGAAATTGTCGGCGGAGCGGAGGCGCTCGCCGGCTAATCATACACCTATAGTCATGCCGGTGCTTCGGACTTTTACAGACACGGAGTACCGGCATGACTATGAAGGCGGCGCTGCGGCCCGGTTTTCCCTGCAGA
This sequence comes from Cytophagaceae bacterium SCN 52-12, assembly GCA_001724175.1. Lineage (GTDB taxonomy): Bacteria > Bacteroidota > Bacteroidia > Cytophagales > Spirosomataceae > Ravibacter. The sequence goes on from MEDT01000051.1 coordinate 4,967, forward strand.
ACCGTGACGTTTACTAAATCCCTCTGGTTTTAACCGCTCTATCTCCCTCAAAAAAAGCCGGTTAGCTTTACATTCTCCGATAGTTTTTCTAGTATTGCCGGAACTTGGCACGTATATGCCCGACATATACGCAACCCTACCATTGTTAACCTTTTGACAACTTATGAAAACCCTTAAAAAAATAGCCGGATGGCTGACTCTGTTACTATTGTTCGTCCTTCTCTCATCAGTTACCTATGTATATTTCCTGCTCCCTGACGTAGGTCCGGCTCCCGACCTGAAAGTAGACATCACCCCGGAGCGGATCGCGCACGGAGAATACCTGGCCAATCACGTCGTAGTTTGCATGGATTGCCACAGCCAACGTGACTTCAGCAAATTTTCGGGGCCGATAAAGGAAGGTACCCTGGGACAGGGCGGAGAGAAATTCTCCGAGGAATTCGGGTTTCCGGGTAAATTTTTCGCCAGGAATATTACGCCGTCCGCGCTTTCGGAATGGAGCGACGGAGATATCTATCGCGCGATCACAGCGGGCGTATCGAAAGACGGCCGTGCGATCTTTCCCGTCATGCCTTATAAGCACTACGGCATGATGGATCCCGAAGACGTGAAAGACATCATTGCCTACCTGAGGAGCATTCCTCCTATTGACCATTCCGTTCCTGAGTCTGAAGCCAATTTTCCCTTTAACTTTATACTTAATACCATTCCTCAAAAGGCCTTGTCCGGGAAAAAGCCCCTACCCTCCGACCGCGTAGCCTACGGCAGGTATCTTGCCAATATAGGAGGCTGCATCGAATGCCATACGCCGCCTGACGATAAAGGACAAAAGCTGCCGGGAATGGAACTGGCCGGCGGATGGGAAATGAGCCTCGGGAACGGCTATATCGTTACTACAGCCAATATCACGCCCGATCCCGAGACCGGCATCGGCCAATGGACCGAAGCCGATTTCATAGCGAGGTTCAAAGCTTATTCGGATAGCGGGTATGTACTTCCCGCGGTCGCGCCCGGCGAGTTCCAGACTATTATGCCCTGGGCTATGTACGCGGATATGAAGTCGGACGACCTGGCTGCCATATACGCCTACCTGCACACTGTGGAGCCCGTGCGGAACGCCGTTGTCAAATTCAGGGAGGCAACTCCGAAATAAGCAATATATTTTATCCGGTTGCATAGTATATCCGGTCAGGAGCTATCTCCTGACCCATAATTTCCTATTTTTGTGAAAAACATATACCGGTTTTGATTATAGAAACAAGAGCCTATGCCCGCGCGGGGTTACTAGGCAATCCGTCAGACGGCTTTTTCGGGAAGACAATAGCCATATCAGTAAGAAACTTCGGGGCATCTATTTCTTTGTATGAATCGCCTGAGCTGCTTATAGAAGCGCAATCGCAGGACGGCAACAGCTTCAGGAGCATCTTTCACCTGCGCGATTCGGTTACCATGCTGGGCTATAACGGAGGCATACCGCTCATTAAAGCCGGCATCAAGAAATTTACCGATTTCTGTGAGCTTCACAGCATCAGGCTCCCTAACCGCAACTTTACGGTCAGGTACCGCTCGTCGATACCGCGGCAGGTCGGGATGTCGGGCTCAAGCGCTATCCTCGTCGCGCTGATGCGGGCGCTGATGAAATTTTATGACATTGAAATCCCCCTGGAAGAGCTGCCGAGGCTCGTCATGGTCGCCGAGACGGAGGAACTAGGCATTGCGGCAGGCCTCCAGGACCGGGTGATCCAGAGCTATGAGGGCTGCGTTTATATGGATTTCGATAAGCACCTGATCGAAACCCGCGGATACGGGGAATACGAGCGTCTTGATCCCAAGCTGCTTCCCAAGCTGTATGTGGCTTACAATACCAACCTGAGCAAGGTTTCGGGCAAGATCCACAGCGACGTGCGGGCCCGTTTCGACCGGGGAGAGGAAAAAATCGTGAATACGCTCGCCGAAATAGCTTCCCTGGCGGAAACGGCAAAAGGATACCTGCTCGACGGCAGGCCGGAGAAGCTTCACGAGCTCATGGACCGTAATTTCGACCTGAGACGAAGCATCTATGACATCTCGGAAACCAACCTGGCGCTGATCAATACGGCCCGGAACCTGGGGGCATCGGCCAAATTCGCCGGATCAGGCGGTACCATCATCGGCACTTACCGCGACGACGACATGCTGAACAGGCTGTTCGTAGAGTTGAAAAAGCACAACGCCCGGGTTATCAGGCCGTATATAGTATAGGCAGGCTTACCGTTTCAAAGCCTTTCCCAGCTTACCTGCGGCCTGCATGGTATTCATCTTCCGCATCATTTTCCGCATTTCGTCGAACTGCTTCAGGAGGTTATTGACTTCCGTTATCGACTTGCCGCTTCCCTGCGCGATGCGTTTTTTCCGGCTGCTGTCGATGATATCGGGATTCGTTCTCTCCAGTTTGGTCATCGACTGGATCATGGCTTCGATCGGCACGAAAGAATTATTGTCGATATCTACGTTTTTCATGGCCGCGCCCATTCCCGGGATCATTCCGAGCAGGTCTTTCACGTTACCCATTTTCTTGATTTGCTGAAGCTGCCCCAGGAAGTCGTCAAAATCGAACTTATTCTGGCGCATCTTGGCATTCAGCCGCCGGGCTTCATCCTCGTCAAATGCCTGCTGCGCCCTCTCCACAAGAGAGATCACGTCGCCCATCCCCAGGATACGGCTGGCCATACGGTCGGGATGAAATACATCCAGGGCCTCCATTTTCTCGCCGGTGCTGATAAACTTGATGGGTTTTTCCACCACCTGCCGGATCGACAGCGCCGCACCACCCCGCGAGTCACCGTCGAGCTTGGTAAGCACTACTCCGTCGAAATTCAGCCTTTCATTGAATGTCCTGGCCGTATTGACCGCATCCTGGCCGGTCATCGAGTCGACGACGAACAATATCTCGGACGGGTTGAGCGCATTTTTAATATTCTCTACCTCCCGCATCATCGCCTCGTCTACGGCAAGACGGCCGGCGGTATCGACAATGACGATCTTCTTCCCGGTTTTTCTGGCATGGGCGATGGCATTCCGCGATATTTCAACCGCGTTTTTGCTCTCAGGCTCGGCGTATACCTCTACCCCTATCTGCTCCCCGAGCACTTTCAGCTGGTCTATCGCAGCCGGCCTGTAAATATCGCAGGCCGCCAGCATTACCTGCCTGCCCTGCTTTTTCAGCATGCTTGCCAGCTTTCCGGAAAAGGTCGTCTTACCCGAGCCCTGCAAGCCTGCTATCAATATGACGGCGGGGTCGCCCTTGATGCTGATGCTTTCGGAATTGCTTCCCATCAGGCGGGTCAGCTCTTCCTGCACGATCTTCACAAACATCTGCCCCGGCTCCACCGATATCAGTATTTTACGGTCGATGGCCGTTTCCCTGATCCTGTCGGTAATTTCCTTGGCTATCTTAAAGTTTACGTCGGCATCGACCAATGCGCGCCTTACCTCCTTGGTGGTAGCCGCTACGTTGATATCGGTAATCCTGTCTTTTCCTTTAAGCGTGCGGAATGCACTATTGAGTTTGTCCTGTAAGCTCTGAAACATTTGAAATCTTTCTAATCAAATTATCGCGCAAAGTTAAAATTTATTTGCTCTCCACGGGTTAAAACCCGTGGGAATTCAGCCGGGGGAAATTCCTTATTCAATATAGGGCTGATACTCTGTTGCCAGCCGCTGGTACCCGCTTTCGTTAGGATGCAGCCCGTCGGAGAAGTAGGTTTCTGTAATTTTGCCGTCCTCTCCCAGCAGCGCCTGCCCCGGATCGAAATAGATGGTATTGAACTCTCCTGCCAGCTTCGCCAATTCGATATTGAGCTTTTTCACCCGTTCTTCTTGGTTCCTTCTCGGGTAAATACCGGTTAAATAAAGCTTTGCCGCAGGCTGCCTTGCCTGGATGGCCCTGATCAGGTAACGCCATCCGGCCACGATCTCTTCATCTGAATTGACCTGGAAGTTGTTGGTCCCGATCATCATGAATATTTTCTCGGCCTTGTATCCGTCCAGCTCTCCGTGGTATACCCGCCACAGCACGTTCTCGATCCGGTCCCAGCCGAAACCGAGATTTCGTACCTGCTTTTTCCCGAAAACTTTTTCCCACGACGCCGGGCCGTTTACCCGATAGGCTTTGGGCTCACCGCCCCAGAAGTGTGTAATCGAATTCCCGATCGTCAGGATTTTCGGGGAAGACGCCCGGTTCAGCTCCATGATCTGGCGGTGCCTCTGCTCCCAGTCGTAACCCGGCAGCTCTCTCAGCTGGGTAACGGGCCTGGTTGTGCTCTGTTCGCCTGCCGGCTCGTTCAGAATTGCTCTGAGCGCTTTCTCATAGCCTTCCGCATACAGCATCATCCCCAGGTCGGACTGGTGCGTACCATCGACCGTCGTTTCGATGCTTTGCCTGAATTCAGCTTTCGGCACGAGGTAGATCTGCTGGATACCTTCCGATTTGAGCTGCTGGAATGTGTTTTGGGCTACCTTGTTCAGGCGCTCATAGGCAGATTTCCTGACTGCGTTCATTGCTTCTTCCGTGTACCCGGCGTGCTCTGCCAGTACGACAGGAGTTTGCGGGTATTTCTTCCGAAGCAGCTTCACGGCCGATTTCAATCGTTTCGAAACTTCTTCGTCCGGGTATTCGGTCGCGCTGACGAGGTTGGGCAGGCAGTCCAGGATAAAAACTTTCGCGTCTATTTCAACGACGGATTTCAGCACTTCGTCTTCCAGCCTGCCGTTGCCTGAGAAGGCCAGGTTGATAAGCGGCCGGTCCATCTTTCTTCCCAATATGGCGGTCCAGGCCATACCCGGCCGGCTGGCGCAGGCGCCCTGTGCAATAGAAGTACCGTAGACAACTATGGGCTTATCGTCACGCACGCGGAGCGGCTCAAACATGGCCCCGTCGTCCACCCCGATCTCCAGCCATTTTACGCCATTGTAAAGAGGCAGGTACAGCCGGTATTCCCTGCCTTTCTTCAGGTAGTTGTCGGTGGTGATCAGGTCGCCGAAATTATACTGGATCGTATCCTTGAATGAATATTTTCCCGCGCACCAGCGCTCCTCTCCATCCATGGAAACGGCGTAAAGATCTACTCCGCTCACCCCGGTGGCTGCCATGTGAGGCATACCGTGGCGTTCGCTCGTCACGCCGTACCGCACCTGGATGGCGGGAGAGTTGGTCCGGAAACGTATCATGAGCCCGGTGCTGTGCCGCGACAGCCCCCAGACCGCATCGCGTACCACTCCTTCGGAGGCGGCCGGCAGCCTGTCGTAAAAGCTCTTTACCTTTCCCCGGAAAGCCTGGCCTTCCAGTACGTTGAATTCCGATGACTCAGGATTCCACCATTTTAAATGCTGGGCAGCTGCAAGCTGCGATAATAGCAGCAGGTATATCAGGGCTGCGCCCTGATATGCGGTGTGGCGCCCTTTCAGGGCTTCACAACATTGATCTCTCATTGTCTGGTTGTCTGATTATCCGATCGTTCGGTTCGGTCGTCCGATTATCTGGTTGTCTGATTGCGTTCCCCGGAATAAATTCCGGGGCTACAAAAGGGTCGTCCCTACGGGACTATATCTGGCTGATTGTCACATCACCACATTGTCACATCATCACATCATCACATCTCTTCATTGTCTCATTATACTTTCGGCTCCCAGCCCGGCGCGTATTGCCTGCTCCAGAGCCTGAGCGCATCTTTATCCTGGGCTTTTCCGGTTTTCGGGTCGACCTTGAAGCCTTTCCCGATACGGGAGGATATGTTCGCCAGGTGGCAGAGGTGCGTGCTGACGGCGCCGTCGATAATATTGGAGTTCTGCTTCTCCTTGCCGCGGATCGCCTGGAAGAAATTGACCACGTGCAGGGTGCTCATATCCCCGCCGCCGCCGAGCTGCGTGCCGCCTTCATTTCCTTTCGACTGGTTGCTCCTGATGAGCTTCCCGGCGCGGTCATAAAGCTTGTAGCCTCCCCGGTCGACATATACCGACCCTTCGGTGCCGAAGATCAGGGTGCCGCGGTCGCTGCCATAGGTTTTGTACCCGTTGCGGCTCTGGCCCTCCCATTTGATGATCTTCTTGTCTTCGAAGCGGAAGGTAGCGTCCATGGTGTCGTACATCTCCCAGCCGTCGCTGGCGAAGTAGCGCTTTTCAGCTTCCACTTCTACCGAAGAAGGGTAGCTCACCTGCAGCGCCCACCGGGCGACATCGAGCTCGTGCGTCGCGTTGTTACCCGCTTCGGCAGTGCCGTAATCCCAGCCATACCAGTGCCAGTTGTAGTCCCAGGTCTCGGAGGTATATTCCCTGCGCGGCGCCGGCCCCTGGAAAAGGTCCCAGTCCAGCCCGTCGGGTACGGCAGCTTTTTTCTGCAAAGGCACCTCTCCGCGGGCAGACGCGTAAAATGCGATCGCCTTGTAGGCCTTGCCGATCGTTCCTTTATGGATCTCATTGATAATCTCGATGGATTCCGGGGCGGAACGCTGCTGGTTACCCATCTGGATAATTTTCTTGTACTTCCTTTCTGCTTCCATCAGCAGCTCACCCTCCCTGGGGTTATGGCTGCAGGGCTTTTCGACGTATACGTGCTTCCCGGCCTTGACCGCCATGATCGTTCCGGGGGTATGCCAGTGATCGGGAGTGGCGTTGATCAATACGTCGACTGAAGTATCTTCGATCACTTTCCGGATATCTTTTTCCAGCTTAGGGGAATAATCGATGTGCTTTGCAAACTTAGACGCCCCGTTTTCGAGCTGCTTCTGCATGACATCGCACAGGTAAGCCAGCTCCACATTGCTTGATTTCAGCCCGACAGGCTCATAGAAAGCTCCCATCCTTCTTCCCAAGCCGGCTAACCCGACTCTTAGCCGGTCGTTGGCGCCTATAATGCGGTTGTACGCACGGGCAGGCAAGGCGTTGAAATTAAACAGCGCTGCGCCCGCTGTCCCCGCGGCTACCGTTTTAATAAAAGATCGTCTAGATTTTTCCATTGTTGCCAGTTTTAGCTTAGTGATTTTTTCCCGGTAAGCATGTCATCGTTACCCGGCTACCGTGTAAGACGAAAAAAGCATCATGCATACCGGAAACCCGGATGCATGATGCCGTTTGTTCAGTTCTGTCAAAGCTCTGTCAGAAGCAGGTTCTTCCAGCGTACCTTGATTCCGCCTCCGTCATGGATCTGGAGCGCGATCGACCCGTTGGCAGCGCCGATCTTCGCATCTTCAAAATCTACCATTTCGTGGCCGTTGAGCCATGTCTGCACCCTTCCGCCCTGTGCGCGGATGCGAAGCGTATTCCAGCTGCCATATTTCAGGTAGCCTTCTTTTTCATCCGGTATCTTGACCAGCCAGCCGCGTCCGTAGGATTCATAGATACCGCCGGTATCCTGGTTAGGACCGGCTACCTCCACCTGCCATCCCGACACCTTGGTACCTTCTACCGATGAGCGGATGAAGACGCCGCTGTTGCCGTTGGCTTCCTGGAGAAAATCGACGGAAAGGTCGAAATCCTTATATTGCTTTTCTGTTTTGAGATATCCGTAACCTTTATCCGGGCCGCTTTCACAGATCAGCTCCCCTTTGTCAACGTACCATTTCTCGGTTCCGTGCACTACCCATCCTTTGAGATTTTTGCCGTTAAACAATTTAACGGGCTTTCCCGGCTTCTCCGGGCTGTCCGGTCCCGCCAGCAGGCTTCCGGCGACTAATGCCAATGCAGTGAAAAGAACCGCTGCTTTTCTGGAAATTACTTTCATGCTTACAAGTGATTAAGGATACAATAAACTAAGAGGCGCATCTCCTCCCGGAAATATGCGCCTCTAAATTATACCTTTATTGCGACAGTAGTGTGACTATTCAGCTTTTTTTAAAGCCGACCACTTCTTCACCTGCTCCTTCGTTCCCGACCAGAATGCGATCTTCTGGCGGTTCCAGGTGTAGGTGGTGGCGACAGAATCTCCCCAGGAGATGATGGCCGGGTAAGAAAATTCATCTTCTTTGTCGCCGGCGTCGATATCGATCACATCGGGCCAGGTCTCGCCGTTGTCGTATGAAAGGGCAAGCGAAACCGGCGACCGTGATCCCCAGTTCTTGTTATCAGGATTGTACATGAGCGCCAGCGTTCCGTCGGACAGCCTGGTGAGATCGATACCGCTGTTGGGATTCGGAAGGCCCGTAGCCGTGATCTCCGACCAGGTTTTGCCGTTATCGTCCGAATCGCTCCTCCCGATCACGCCGCCGGTAGTCCTGACAAGCATGTGTACCTTCCCAGGCGCGCTTTCCCATAAAGTAGGCTGGATAGCGCCTTTCCCTTTGATCGCCATGGTATCGATCTTAAACTTCGGGCTTTCTACCCAGGTTTTTCCTCCGTCCTCGCTCCTGTCGACCATCACTTCCCAGCGACCGGGCTCCACCGATGCTCCCGCCAGCCAGGTGCCGTCCGAAAGCTCAATCAGCTTATTTTTTACCGGTCCGCGCCCGCCTCGATCACCGGGAACGAGCTCATGGGCTTCAGACCAGCTTGCGCCGCCGTCTTCAGATACCTGTACCCAGGTTTCCCAATGGGAGATCTCTTTGCCGACCTTGAAGAACAGGTATATTTTCCCGTCCCGGGTACGATGCAATACGGGGTTCCAGTGCGGGTCCTCCCTGATTTTGGCTACCTCGAGCGGGGCGCTCCAGTTACCGGGACGTCCTTTCGATACCCAGATCCCCACATCATCGTCTTTCTCCTCCGTTCCGCCGAACCACGCCACTACGAAGCTGCCGTCGTCATTTCTTACCAACGTGGAGGCATGGCACTGGGGAAAGGGCCGGTCGTCTCCGAATACAAAATCTTTTTGCGCTGCAATCTCCGCAGCTGCGCCGGGAGTCTCCCCCGCCTGCTGGGATGAATTGCAGGAATAAATCGCCGGGGCTACAGACAATACTGAAAATGCCAGAAAATGCCGGGCATTCTGTCTTAAAGTCATGACTGGTATTTTTGTTTGGGTTAAATACTGATTACTTGCCGTTTGTGCAAAAAGGCTAGCAGTGCCCGCAAATACTCCTTCAGATCCAAATTGATGCATTGTCTTTCAGATGCGCCAAAACCATTAAATAAATACACTTTTGGCGCATCCAAAATAATTTACTTACGCCAAAAGTTAGTAATTTTCAATAGATTTGGCGTAAGTTAATTCATAATATCTAACAATCAGTTACTTATGAGCAACCCATTAATAGCCGGAAGAGAAGAAGAAATGGCAATTCTGAAAGAAGCGCTTCTTTCAAAAAAGGCTGAGCTGATTGCCATTTACGGTCGTCGGCGCATAGGCAAAACCTTCCTCGTAAGGACCTATTACCAAAAACAGCTGTGCTTTGAGCTTTCAGGCAGCCAGCATGCCGCCATGGAGGCTCAGTTATTCAACTTTGCCAATGCGCTGGACAAAAGCATGGCGGCCGGAATCCCTCCGAAAACTCCGGACACCTGGCCGGAAGCCTTCTCCATGCTCGGTCATCACCTTGAACAACTTCCCCGAAAAGAAAAAAAGGTGGTTTTCCTCGACGAGCTTCCCTGGCTCGACACGATGCATTCCGGCTTCCTGAGCGCGTTCGATTACTTCTGGAACAGCTGGTGCTCGCGACGCCCGGACATTGTGGTAGTCATTTGCGGGTCGGCCGCTTCCTGGATGATCAATAAGATCATATTCAACAAAGGCGGATTACACAACCGGATTACGCGCCAGATCAAGCTCATGCCCTTTACGCTCGCAGAGACGGAGGCATTTCTGAGGAAGAAACAGATAAAGCTGGATCACTACCAGATTGTCCAGCTATACATGGTAATGGGAGGAGTCCCGCACTATCTCGAGCAGATCAAACAGGGGAAAAGCGCCATGCAAAATATAGATGACCTCTGCTTTTCGCCACAAGGAATGCTGCGACAGGAGTTCGACAAATTATATGCATCGCTTTACGCCAACGCTCATGTACATATTACGATCATCAGGGCACTTGCCGGCCAGCGGAAAGGGCTTACAAGGAATGAAATTGTTGCCGCAACGAAGCTGACAAGCGGGGGATATCTTTCCGGCGTTCTCCATGAACTGGAAGAAAGCGGGTTCATAGCTTCCTATTTACCTCTGAATAAAAAGACCAAAGATGCCGTTTTCAGGCTTACCGACGAATATTCTCTGTTCTACCTGAAATTTATTGAAAAAAGACGAAGTTCGGGCGCCGGCACATGGGCATTGCTCAGCAGCAGAAGCACGTGGAGATCCTGGAGCGGGTATGCTTTCGAAAATCTCTGCCTTAAGCATGTGCATAAAATTAAAATGGCGCTGCAGATCGGGAATGTATATTCCGAAGAATCAGCCTGGTATGACAAAAATGAAGGCGCACAGGTCGACCTGGTTATCGACCGGGCAGACCGTTGCATCAATTTATGCGAAATGAAATTTTCAGAAAACCCGTTTACGATTACCGCCAAATATGCCAAAGAGCTGCAGCACAAGGTAATGGCATATAAAAGCGCCCTGAAAGCCAGTAAAACAATCTTTACGACGCTCGTTACAACTTTCGGGCTTAAGCCTAATGAGCACTCCGCCCAGTATGTCGACAGTGAAGTGACGATGCGGGATCTGTTTTAGGCGTGGCTACGATCTTTCCCGGCGTACCCTGAAAGCAGCCAGCAGGGCTGCGATCAGCAAGGCCAGGCCGATTGCGGGAGAAGGTGCTTTCTCCGGCTTCTTAAGGTCCTCAAAGAGCTTCTTTACCGTTTCTTCCATTTTATAGCCTGTAACTTCGACATTCGCATCTGCCGGCGGCAACGCCGCGGCCGGTGCATTTGCAGCGGTCTGAGGAGCCGGTTTCGGAGCAGCGCCGCTATTTCCTGTTAAACCGGGATTTGTCGTACCATTGCCCGGTTCCGCCGGAGACCTGACCGCAGCCAGCTGCCGGCTGTAATCAGCGAGGGCGGCGCCGCTGAGGCCGGGCAATTGACCGGCTACCTGCGTGACGAAGTCCGCCAGGCCCTGGTTGTCGCATATATTGCCGCTGCAGGCCAGGCCCGCATCTTCTACCGTAGCAAGATATTCGCTGGTCAGGCGCTGCACGACGCTTTCATCGGGGTTCCAGTAGTCTTTACGGATTGTTTCCAGCATACGCGCAAGGGTAGCCTGGTAGGCATACAGGTTGCCGCCTTTTTCGAACTTTTCACGAATATCCAGCCCGTATTTGTCTTCTACGTAGGTTTCGTACATCTGCTGCCACTTGTTTTCGTCTATAGCATCGGGTACCGTCACCTGCCAGCCCCAGAGGTGCTCGGTGACTTTGCTGATCATCCGGCCGCCGGCATAGCCTTCGTCGAGCATTTCGGTGATCCACCTCGGGTTGAGGTAGCGGGTTTTCATTTCCCGGCCTATAAACTTATCGAGCGTTTCCTGCCCTACCTGCGACGGGTCGGAGAGGTTGGTCACCACGACGTCGGGCGTGCTGCCGTCGATCGACCGTATCGCCAGCGCCGCACCGCCCAGGTATTGGTAAAAATCATCGTTGTCGAGCGCACCGTATACGTTGGAAGAACGGCTGTGCACCAGCGCTTTTGTACCCGACAGCGTGTTTTTCATCACGGCCAGGCTCAGGCCGTTCCCTAATGTGCTGTCGGCGGTTTCGGGCTTATCACCCCAGAATCCCTGTCCGTACAGGTGGCTCATCCGGTTAAAATACACATCGGCGACCTGGTTTTCGTTGTCCCAGGTATCCGATGCTTCCACGATGTTTTCGATACCGGTTCCATAGGCTCCGGCAGGGACGGAGAACATGCGTACGGAAGCCAGGCGCCCGGCCAGCTTTTCATCGCCGATGCCCTGCCCCATCAGGATTTGCTTCAGCCTGGCAGTATGCTGCCTGACGAAGTTATCCGTTTCATCGGCCCCGGTGGCCAGCGTAACCGCCTTGTCGAGCAGCTCCATCATATTAGGGAACATATCGCGGTACAGGCCCGACGGGATGATCACCACGTCGGCCCGCGGCCTGCCAAGCTCCTCCCGGGAGATCAGCTCTACTCCTTTCACCCTTCCCATGCCGTCGTAAACCGGCCTTGTGCCCAGCAGGCGCAACACCTGCGATTCCATGACGCCCTCATGCCGCAAGGTTTCGACCGACCATAAATTGAGCGTTACCTTTTCGGGGAAATCTCCGCCATGCGCTTTTCGATAATTTTCTATCAGCTCCTCCGCCAGCGTGCTGCCGGCAGCATACACCTCTTTAGAAGGGACTTTGGACGGATCGAAGGCGAAGAAGTTTTTTCCCGTAGGCAGCGAAGCCGGGTTGCGCAGAGGATCATTTCCCTGACCCGAGCGGACATGCCCGCCGTTGAGCGCATTGACAAGCGATGACAGCTCGCTTTCGCCGCTGGCCAGGATACGGTCCATCAGCTCAACTACCTGCGTTTCACGTTCCGCATCCGTCAGGTTGGTAAGACGGCTTACGATAGCCACCGCCGTACTGCGCGCATACGATGAATCGGGCGCCTTCCCGAACGTATGCATCCCGAACGGCGTCTGCTTCTGCCCGATGTCCTGCAGGTAATGCTCCAGTTGTTCTATCTTATCCGCATCGGGCGCTCCTCCCGCTCCGATGTCTTTCAGCAATCCCTGCTTCTCTGCCGATTGCCAGATCTGCTCCAGCTTCGAAGCCGCCAAAACGGAGCTTTTCCCGCTTGCTGCTATGTAATCGTTGATCAGTCCCGACAGCTCACGCAATTCCGGGTTGAGCCCTGCAGTGTCGAAAGGCGGCGTCAGGTGATCGATGATAATCGCCATCCCGCGTCTTTTGGCCTGCATCCCCTCTCCCACGTCGTCAACAATATACGGGTAAAGGTTGACCATGTCGCCGATCAGCGCCTCCGGCGCATCATCGTCATTGAGCCCCGCCTCCTTGCCCGACAGCCACTCGTGCGTGCCGTGCGTGCCGAGGTGGATAACCGCATTGGCTTTAAACTGCTTTTGCAGGTAAAGGTAAAAGGCGATATACTGGTGGTGCGGCGGAAGCGTCACATCGTGATAAGCCTTGTCGATGTCCTGGTCCCAGCCCCTGGCAGGCTGCGGCGTCAGGAGGATGTTGCCGTACCAGACGGCCGGCAGCAGGAAATAAGGCTCCCCGGCTTCATCACGCCATGTCATGATCCGGGAGCTGTCGGGCGGCCCCCATTTGGCCAGGACTTCCTGCTGAAAGGCGGGCCTCAGTTGCCGGAACCATTGCTCATATTGCCAGACCGGGATCCGTACCGGGTTGCCCTTCGTGGCTAAGCGACGTATTTCGGCCGGGGCCCAGTTGCCGATGTTCCGGCCGTAATCCATGATCTGCCGGAACAACCGGCTGCTGTCCGGCTGCTGCCCGCCCAGGTCATATCCTTCCCTGCCCAGCCGTTCCAGAATGCTTTGTATGCTTTGCGGCAGCACATTGAGGTAGCTGGCGCCGATCGTATGCTTCCCCGGCGGATTGGAATAGTAGATCAGCGCGATCCGCTTTTCCGCATTGGGCTTCCGCCGCAGGCTGTCCCAGGCCATAATCCGCCCTACGAGGCGATCGACGCGATCGGGTATAGCGGTCTTAACCGTGATCTGCGTACCGTCGGGATAGGTTTCCGTTTCCAGGCTGCCGGTAACCGTAGGCTGTATCTGTCCCGATATTTCCGACCTGCTCAGGTGGAGCGTCCGGTTGAAGATGCTCAGCCCCGTCGCGGAGCTTTCCCATTCCGCGCGCGACTGGTCGAGCTGGATGGTACTGATGACAGGGATATTCATTTTTTCAAAAATACGCCGCAGCTCCTCGGGCGACGAACCGGGCAGCGACGAGGCGGAGACCAGCAGGCTGATCAACGGCTTGCCTTCCTCGTCAAAAGCAAGCTGCTCCAGCGCTTTGCCGAGCGGCACACCAAAAAGCGGAAGGACATTGAATCCTGCCGCCTCCAGCTTGCGAACGTGCTCGTAGAGGTGCCGGTGCTGCCCGTTCAGGATCTCGAACCGGAAGGAATAGAATCCAACCCAGGGCTGTCCCGGCTTATGTGCGCGGTAGCCGGCGATATAATCCTTCGGGGAAAGGTATACGCTGTCTTTCTCAAACGAATAGATGCCCGCAGCGGGGTATTCGATCACATCCTCGTAAGGCAGGACCGATGCTCCGCGCTTGTGGAGACCATACAAAACCATATTCCGCAGGTTTTCGATCCCTCCCTGGTCAAAATACCGGAGCACCTTCCGGTCAAACACGATCCCGAGCTCCTTATAGGCGCTCTCCGCCGGGGTGCCTCCCAATGCATACACTGAGGCGCCCTGCTTCAGCGCTTCGAGCAGCTGCGGCCGGGCCTGCTCTACCAGGCCGCCCTGGTGGACATAGACAAAAATCAGCTTTGAGCCGGCCACATGCGAGAGATCGCTGTCCTGGTAATGACTCTGCGAATAAACCTTCAGCTTATATTTCCCGGAAAACTCCGGTATTGATTTTTCCAGGCTTTCCGCCACGTGGTAAGCGACGGCGGCGTAGCTGTCGGACACGATCAGGCTGATTTTTTCTGTCGCCGCGGAGGCTGAGATCGTTTGCGCTATGGCGGCCTGTACCGTCCATAGCAGAAAAAACGCAAAATAAAGGGGCACCAATATTTTCCTATCCTCCCCTGCTTTACCCTTCTTGGCCTTCATCTTTATAAAGTTGTGAGCTTGCCACGATTCGTGCATTCGCGGCAAAATTTCATTTGTTATTCAGGCACGTAGATCACCTGCCCGTCTTCCAGCTTATAGGCAGTCCCGAGCCGCTCTCCTTTGCCGGACGATTGGTCTTTGGTGATCTTTTTCACCTTGATCTCCTTCCCCTTTTTCTCGATAATTTCGATTTCCCCGTTCGCAGCCTGCTTGGTATAGGTTACATCCGATCCGGAGAACATATCCAGCATGTCGAGCGTAGACACCAGCGCGAAGATCATGGCGACGATCAGCACCACGCTCAGGTCGAAAAGGTTGGCTACTCCGCTGATAGGATCTTCCAGGGGCGTATCTTGGTCGGCGCGTTTTCCCAGCAGTCTCATGGTCTGAACAGCTCTTTGGTGAGCGTTTCTATATTCATGACGCGTCCGTTTTTGCCGGCGGCTTCATGGTGCTCCAGCTTGCGGAGCAGCTCCTCCATCCGGGTTTCCACTTCCAGGAAATCGGTTTTCAGCCATTTTTCCCTTTCCTGCGAAATAAGGTAAGCCACCACGCTGCAGGCCAGCCCGGCGATGGTTGCGGTAAAGGCGTTGACCATATTGGAAGACATGCTGACCAGGTCGCCGGTGGAAAGCGACGACAGGGCGATACCCATCGGGATCAGCGTGCCGATCAGGCCTACGGAAGGCGCTATCTTGACCATAAAGCGCACGCGGTCAAGGCGGCTGATCCTGTTCTTCTCCCATAACCGTACCACCCTCGTCAGGTGGATATCGGTCATTCCGGGCATCGCCAGGGCCTTGTTCAGCTCTGTAGAATAAGCCCCGGTAAAGGACCTGACCGGATCGGTGCTTCCGCTGCGCCGCCGGATCCACTCCATTAGAAAATCGCCGGCGCTGTATACCGACCACAGGATCATCAGCGCCAGGCTGATGAAAACCGGGTATGACAACGCAACGGCAACCTGGTATAAAAAGGACTCGATGTATTCTAGCATGACGACTGCTTGTTACGATTAAAAAGGATACCCGAAATGAAAATGACGCCCAAAACCAGGAGGGTCGCTGCGAAGGACACCGGGAAAGATGAATCCGTCTCTCCGCCAGCTTCCGCTACCGGGGCATCGCTCCACAGCGGACCGGCCAGGAGGTAGAGCCCGCACCCGGCCAGGATCAGCGCCGCGTTAGCCGCTATTGCCTGCCCTCTGTTCCGGGAAGCTGCCGGTTCCCAGGTCTTTCCGAACCACAGCCGGCAGGCTACGCCCCCCGCTGTCAGCAAACCGCCTATCCATTCCTGCATTTTGCGCCGATCTTAAAGGTTAAAGGAAATACCTGCATTCACCGACCTGCGCGGGGCATACTGGTAGCTGGTCGGGGAGGTGTAGCTTCCGAAATACAGCTTGTCGAACAGGTTGAGCACATTGGCATTGAAAGCAAACCGCTTCAATTGGTAAGTGATCTTCAGATCGGCAGTGGTAACAGGAGCCATGACGCGGTTGGCGGAATTCTCCAGGTTGCCGAAGCTTTTGGAGGTGCTCCTTACCCATATCGCTGCATTCAGCTTTGCAGGCAGGTCGAACACGAAGCCCCCGCTGACGGTATGCCTGGGATTCCCGTCCATTTCATTTCCTACGTAGGCAGGATTGGTTTCATACTTCGCGATCCGGGAACGGTTGTAGAAATAGCTGCCGATCAGCGTGAGGTGCTTCGCGAATGTATAGCGGAGCGAGCTCTCTAACCCTCCCAGGTTCACCTGCCCGATATTGGTATATTGCCTGACGGGCAGCCCGCCCGGATCGAGATATGCGGGGAGCTTCGACGGATCTACCTCCACTCTTTCGGCAAAATCGCGGTATTGGGAAAGGTAGCCGGTCAGGGTGAGCTCAACGTTGTTGCCAATGTAAAGATCGCCGCCGAGGTCGACCGAGTATACCATCCTTTCCGGTTTCAGATCAGGATTTCCCAGGCGGAAATAAGAGGATCCCAGCGGCCCGGAAATGTAGAGATCGTAAATAGCGGGCGCACGGAACCCTTGCGCAAACTGCGTGCGGAGGCGGAGCTTCTGCGACGCCTGGTACACCACGCCGACCTTGGGCGACCATACGCTGGCCGACGCCTTGTCGTAGTCGAGGTGTATCTCTTCGCCGGACGTACTGTCGAAGAGCTTCCCGTTCAGGTTCTGCCAGTTGTCGTATCTCACCCCGACATTTACATTCACCTTGCGCCCGATCTTCAGATCGTCATTGATAAAGAAGGAAAGGAAATTCTGGTTGCCCGAAAAATTCTGGTACCCTGAGCCGTAATTAAAGCGCCGGGTGGAAGAGGAAGTATACCGCAGATCGACGCCTGTCGTCACCAGGTGGCCTCCGAACCTGCGGCTGATTTTCCCGATAAAGCCGTAGATATCGACAGGCGTCCTCGAATCGTAGCTGTCCTTATTATAAGCCTTGTCGGTATTGTTCCACTGGTCGGCGTCCGACAGGCGCAGCTGTGTGTTGATATAGCCTGTCGCTTCCAGGTTTACGGAGCCTTTCCGGGCTATATACCGCAGCAGGGAATTGGTAATACTGGTTTTATCGTCGTAGATCGTAGTGGTTCCCGAGAGGGGCATCTGAAGATGGTGGTCCACGACGGCCTCCAGCCTGGATCCCGGATCGATCTGGTAGACAAGCTTGGTGTTGACGTTGAACAATTCCATACGCGGCGTCATAAAGTAGTCGCGCCACAGGCTGTCGGCCATGTACTTGTAGCCGTCTGTCTTTTTGTATTCGCCGGAAACCATGATCCCGAAACCGTTCCTGAACGCCTTCCCCGCCCTGATCCCGGCCTGGAACGTATTCATCGAGCCATAGCGGAGGTCGACTCCCAACGTAGGCTTTTCGGTAGGGCTCGCCGTCACGAGGTTGATCGTGCCGCCCATGGAGCTGGATCCGTGTATGGCTGACCCCGGCCCCCGTACTACTTCTATACGCGCAATGCTTCCTGTAGCGGTCGAGTTCCATTCGCTGACCCCGCCGGTATAGGCGTCATTGATCGGGATGCCGTCTTTCAGGATCAGCGTCCGGTTGGCCGAGCCGGTGCCGCGCATCGTCACGGCCGTGTGCGTGCCGGTAGTGGTCAGTCCGCGGTTGCGGTCGATGGTCAGGCCCGGGATAAAGCGCAGCGCGTCGTCGATGGTCTGCATCTGGCGCAGCTCCGGCTCCCCTGCTTTCAGAATGGAAATATTGGATGCGATCGTACGCAGCTCCGCAGGCATCGCCGACCCTGAGACCACGATGTCGCTCAGCGCATTCGTGCTTTCCGCGAGTGTGGGCGAGAGGTTGGCGACCGCACCGGATGAGATGTCTACCGGGTACCCGGTTACACCGAAACGCAGGTGTGATACATTGACGACGTGCCTGCCTGCGGGCAATACAAGACGGAAAGTCCCGGCCAGGTCGGAATGGGTGACATACCTCCCGTCTGCGGTACTGACGCTCGCTCCCGTTATGACCTCTCCCGCCTGATCCCGCAATGTTCCGGTGAGCGTTCCGGTTTCTGAAGCCTGGGCCCAGGCAGAGCTCGTTGCCAGCCACACGACGACCGGAAATAGTACCCGGAGAATTGTTTTTGTATACGTTTTCATATATGATGAAAAATAAAAAGATGATATGCTTTGAACCCGGGCGCGAAGCGGGAGCCGCGGACAGACAACCACATCCGCAACAACGTTGCAAATGTAAATTAGATGCAACAATGTTGCAAACATGTTTCTTTTTTATTTTTCCTCTCACCTGAGACGAAGAAGGAGAGCCGCTAATTCACGAACAGTAGTAATTTGTGAACTAGCGGCTCTCCTATTTAAGCAGCCTGCGTATGTTTTACAGGCTACATTTTCTTCAAAATCTTTTCAAAGGTGTTCATGTTACGCGAGGTAAAGGAATTCTTCAGGTTTTTCCTTCCCAGTATTTTCCCAAACTCAGAATCAAGCGTGTTGCCTTTGGGGACCATCCAGTAGAAATTGGTCCCGACGATCCGGGCGTCTTCACCTTCTGCTCTTCCCGATTTTTCAAACTCCTCCACCAGCGTTTTTTCAATTCCGCCGATCCCGATAAAACCATAGATATGAAATTCGGGCCGAGCCTCGAAAGGATTATCGCTGAAGACAGCTTCGATCTCTACTTTATCTTTTACAAAAAGGAAGGCCTCGTAGCTGAAATGCCCGGACATCGCATTTTCCAGGATATTCTTTAATTCATCTGCATTTTTATCGGAGGAGAACAGTATATTCCCTGAAGCCAGTACCGCAGATACATTTCTCATCCCCTGCTTTTCAAATACGGAACAGACTTCGGCCATTTTCATATTGGTTCCTTTTACGTTTACACCCCGAAGGAATGCGCAGCATCGATTGACGGAAACGGGAGAGAGGATATCGGATGTCTTTGTCATTTTATGTTGAAATAGTGTCTTTTCAAGCCGCAGCGGCAGACAACCCGGATTCGGCCCTCTAAATTTAGGCAATTCGGTAAACTTGTATTCAGTTTGTTATTAAATAACCGGATTGGTACTGCGCATGTGCCCGGTACCGATAGAAGGCGGGTACATCCCGGTGATAAGGGTACTCCGGGAGAGTGCACAGACATGCGGCCGGACGGTCTCAAGGCTCGCTTTGCTCCCGCTTTTGCTTTTTAAAGTAATCGTTATTGTCGTACCGGGATACTGCCGCCCACTTTACATTTACCTCCGGGAGATACCGCGACAGCCGCGCTTTGACTTTCGCATATTTCTTCCTGCCAGCCACGTTATGCCACTCATTCGGGTCCTGCTTCAGCAGATACAACTCTTCCGACCCGTCTTCATATCGGATATAGCGATAGTCGGAAGTAACGATCGCATGATTGTTCCTTGCCCAGGTGGTGATGGCGGGAGTAGCCCAGTCCGCTTTCGGATTTTTCAGCAAGGGGTAAATACTCCGGGCTTCGATATTGCCAGCAGCGGGGAGGCCGCAGAGGTCTACCAGCGTCGGATAAATGGAAAAAAGCTCTACCGGGGCATCAACACGCTTGTTTTCCGGGATACCAGGCCCGGAAAAAATTAACGGCGAAATAGTGGCCCGGTTCCATAGCGCGACCTTGGCAAAGGTACCTTTCTCGCCCATCCTGTAGCCGTGGTCCGACCAGAGCACTACAATTGTATTCGCTGCGTGAGGACTTTCTTCCAGGGCGTTAAGGATTTCGCCGATATAGTGGTCGGCAAAAGAGATACTCGCCAGGTAGGCATGGACCATGTTTTTCCACTGGTTGTTTTTGATGGCCCATTCGGTCGAAGGCATCATGGGCAGATCGTCGATGGCCAGGGCGATTTCAGGCAAATCGTCCCGGTCGTTTTTCAGGTAGGGCGGAAGCTGGATTTGGGTTGTATCGTAGAGGCTAAACCACCTTTGCGGCACATGCCAGGGCACATGGGGGCGAAGAAACCCTACTGAAAGAAAAAAAGGCTGGGTATAGGATCTGTTTAACCGTTCTTTAGCCCATTCTGCCGAACGGTAGTCGGGCATCTGCTCGTCACGCCCGGGGAACGCTCCCCAATCCGTACCAGTGCCTTTGGTATGCCAGTTCATACGTTTAGGGGGTACAGGGCCAAACCCTTTTTCCCGCCCGCCGCTCTCATCCAGTAAGTTCTGCGGCGCATGTTCATGAAAAATCTTGCCGACACCCATTGTATAATACCCGGCATCTTTAAAATACTGGTGCATGAAAACCGCTTTCCGTGTAGCATCATTCACGTTTTTGATCTCATCGTCACCGATAAACCCGTAAATACCGGTCGTAGAAGGCCGCAGCCCGGTCATAATAGCGGTCCTCGACGGGCTGCACATCGGAGACTGGCATTGTGCATTGGCAAACAGGGTACCCTTCGCAATCAGCCGGTCCATGTTAGGGGTAATGGCGTTAGGGTGGCCCATTCCCCCTATGAAATCGTTCAGATCGTCGACGGCGATCAGTAGTATATTGGGACGCTGCGAAGGCTGCGCGTGTAAGACAGCGCCGTTAGCGATAAAGGTAAAGAGAAAAAAGAAAGCGGACGCATTGAAAGGGTTCATATTTAAGATTAAGGTGAATCCGGAATAACGAAATAATTTCGGACTATCTTTTCAGAGATCATACATCTCCACTGGATTATTTTCCCGCTCATTTGTCAGTACCCATTATTCTGCGGAAAGCCGGTTATATCGACTTCGGTCTGCGGAACGGGAAACAGGTAATCGCGTTGGGGGTTGACATTATGCGGCTCCAGGGATCCCGCGGATGTAAATACTTCCTCCAGGATACCCCAGCGTTTGATATCGTACCACCGGTTAAATTCAAAAGCGAATTCCAATCTCCTTTCCTCCCTCACTGTCGCAATAAAATCTGCTTTTGAGATATCGAGACTGACATCTGCCGGGAAATTCGTAACAGTCGTGCCGTTAAAGCGCGCCCGCTCACGTACCTGATTGACATACCCGATCGCCTCGGGCGTCGGACCTTCCGACTCGGCGATGGCTTCCGCCGCCATCAGCAGGACGTCGGCATACCGGAAAAGGCAATAATGATGATCGCTGGACCGGTCGTCTCCCGACTCCTGAGGGCCCGGATAGCGAAAGTATTTTGCAATATGCGGCACAGGCGTCCTGTATTTCGAATCGGTCAAGGCAGTTTTTACACCTTTGATCATGACCGAATCCTCAAAGCTTACTTTTCTACGATAATCCCGCGCATCCCATGTGCTGTAAACCTTGTAGGCCGGGACGGCCACGGACAAGCTCCTCGGAGCGTGGTCTCTGATACGTGTCAGATTGATCAGGCCCTCCATAGGATTATACCCTCCCTGGGACAGATTGTTCTTCAGATCCAGGGTGAATATAGGCTCGCGCAGCGTTCCCGATAAGTTGGCATTGAACAGATCCTGGTAGTTTTTTTCCAGGGCGAAGTTAAAACTTGCCGCATTCTGAATAACATACCGCGCCTCTGCAGCTGCTTCGCTGTAGCGATGCAGCGTAAGATATACTTCAGCCAACGTAGTAGCCGCACTGCCCCTGGTTCCGATATTTCTTACATCGGCCGGGTTTCTGTCAGGAAGGTTCTCCCTGGCGAATTTCAAATCCGCTATAATATGTTCATACACCTCGCTTTCGGGAGTCCTGGTAGCGGCGTCAAGCTCTTCTGCGCTTTCCACGGGAACATCCATGTAGGGCACATCACCGAAATAACGTACAAGATGATAGTACGTAAAGGCGCGGATAAACCGGGCCTGCCCTTCCAGTTTATTTTTTACGGCCTGGTCGGCCGATATCTGCCGGGCGCCTTTGATGGCCGTATTGGCTGCAGCGATAGCCTGGAACAGGCTGTTCCAGGTAAGCCGGGTCATACTGTTCCGGGCATCCATATTGAAATCATTGAGAACCACCCTGTCAGCCGTCGTATTCCTGTCACCGATTTCGGCCATGTCGCTGCGAAGAATAAGCGATAGCAGGTATTCCTTTTCAATATTCAGGGTGACCCATTCGGCGTAAGCGCCGTAAACAGCGGCCTCTACATCGGCGGGCGTTTTAAAGAAACCTTCCGGAGCCATCAGTCCTTTCGGGTTTTCCTCCAGCAACCCATTGCATCCTGCCTGCATCAGCATCAAGGGGAATATGATAATTATTAATCTTCTCATTTTTTTAAGTTTGAAGGCGAAAATTAAAATCCCAGGTTAACTCCGAAAGTCCAGGAAGTGGTGTTCGGATAGCTGTCGAAGTCCAGTCCAAGGTTAATATTACTATTGGTAGTACCACCGGATCTGAAAGCTACTTCAGGATCCACTCCGGAATATCTGGTAAATGTCAGCAGGTTCTGTCCGCTCAGGTAAATGCGCGCAGAACGGATTTTAAAGCGGCCCAGGAGCTCGGAAGACAGATCGTAACCTAGCGAGATATTCTTCAGGCGGACAAAAGAGCCATCCTCCACAAATCGTGTGGAGGTTAAGGGTGGCCTTCCCGCAGCGGCCTTCGGTACATCCGTATCCGTGTTCTGAGGCGTCCACCGCCGGAGGGCATCCGTGGTAGCATTGCTGTTTCCGCTCAACCGGTCCAGCTCCATTTTGACCAGGTTCAGCATATCTCCTCCGGTAAAGGCCTGGAAGAATATATTCATGCTGAACCCTTTATAAGAGAAGTCATTGTTCAACCCCCAAACCGCCCTGGGGTTAGGATTCCCGATAATTTTCCGATCCTTGCTATCCAATACACCATCGTTGTTCAGATCGGCATATTTTTCTCCCCCAGGCTCTTTTTCAAAAGCACCCCCGGGGATAAATTCATCCCCCGCCTGGTACACACCCTGATACACATATCCATAAAATGAGCCTATCGATTCCCCTTCCCTCAGGATAGAATTCTGAATACTCCCGGAGAAGCCCGGTACGCTGGCAAAGATAATATCTACTCCACCCGGCAGGGAAAGCACCTTATTCCGGTTAAATGTAAGGTTAAGGCCGGTAGACCATTTGAAGGCGTTTACAAGGTTTCTGGAATTTATCTGGAGCTCTACTCCTTTATTCTCTATCTCCCCTAGATTCTGCAGCCTGCTCTGGTAGCCGGAAAAAGCAGGAATAGGGACGTTAAAAAGCAGGTCTTTCGTTAATTTATAATAATAGTCTCCCGAAATATTGATCCTGTTGCTAAATAAATCCACGTCTATTCCCACATTAAACTGAGTGGTCTTTTCCCAGGTCAGGTCTTTGTTTGCAATCGAAGTCGGCCGTACTGAGCTCACAACGCTATTATTCATGACAAAGAAAGTAGAGGAAATCCTGGCGAGCGATTCATAAGCACCAATGCCCTGGTTCCCGGTCAGTCCGTAGCTGGTCCTTAATTTTAGTGAGGGGAATACCGGATTTTGGGGGTAAAATTTCTCGTTGCTGATATTCCACGAAAAAGCGCCGGAAGGGAAAAATGACCATTTATTATTTTCGCTGAACTGGGAAGCGCCATCGTAACGGCCGGTAAATGTGAGCAGGTACCGGTCGTCAAAATTATAATTCAGCCGTCCATAATAGGACATAATAGCTGATTCCGTAAACTCGGAACCGGGTGCCTTGAAATTAGTACCGACTCCCAGGTTCCAGAATCCTAACGCATCGGTAATAAAACCGGTATTGGTGACGGAGAAATTAGTATTCTGAAACTTCTGATAAGAAAATCCGCCGGTCAGGACGAAGTTGCTCTTCATGCCGGCATTGAAATTATAATTCAGGTATTGCTCAGTCAGGAAGTTGTAATTCCGGCCATGCGAGAGGCTGCCCTGTCCATTGGTAGTTTCTCCCAGATTTGAAATACGGTTATTATATACGCCGTTTTGCGAATTTCTGATTATTGTACCAAAGGTGGAATTGAATACGAGCCCTTTCGCAAGATCAAACTCAGCTTTCGCATTCACCTGCAAGTTATCCTGCTTAGTCTCTTCTTCTCTTCCGTCGATAACAGCCATCGGATTTTCAAATGCAGCAACCCCTACCCGGCTCTGGCTGTACTTACCGGTTTCGTCCAAAATTCCCTGATCAGGATCAAAACGCTGGGCAGCCATCACGACGCCGGCGTTTGAGGCGCCACCTGCGGACGAGGTCATCACGCCATCACTTTTCGAGTTGAGAAGGGTGGAGCTTAAGCTCAGGCGAATATGCTTTGAAATATCGAATTTAAAATTTGTATTGAGCGAATAACGATTAAAGGCAGAGGTCTTAATGACCCCTTTCTGACCGAAATAAATCCCCGAAACATAATATTTCATCTTATCGTTTCCGCCGGATATCGATAACTGGTGATTTTGAATATGCCCCTGTTGGAAAATCATATCTTGCCAATCCGTGTCCGCTTCCAGGTTGTTCACGTCATAAAAACTGGAGTTCCGGGCTTCATTGATATACTCAGCAAATTGCCTGGCATTCAATAAGTCGAGCCGCCCTATCTCCTTCTGTAAAGAATAGGAACTGTTGATATTGATCTGCGGCTTACCTGATTTACCCGATTTGGTTGTAATCATGATTACTCCATTGGCACCCCTCGATCCGTAAATAGCAGATGCGGAAGCATCTTTCAACACTTCGATGGAAGCGATATCGTCAGGAGGCGGTAGTACGCCCCCTACCAATCCGTCTACAACGAACAGCGGATCGCTGCTGGCATTGATGGAAGTGCCGCCCCGTATTCTAATTTTGAAATCTCCTCCGGGCTCTGCATTGGAAGACTGCACCACAACGCCTGCGGCCCTTCCCTGCAGGGCTTGAACGGCACTAACCGCAGGGTAGGCCGATAACTCCTCTTTCGTAACACTGGCCACCGAACCGGTCAGGTCGCTCTTTTTAACAACGCCGTAACCCACCACCACTACCTCCTCCAGCGATTTTTCATCGACTTTGAGCGAAAGCTCAATCGAGCCCCTGTTCCCTACCGGCACTTCTTCTGAAAGATAGCCCACAAATGAAAACACTAATACTGCATCTCCGTCCGGAACATTCAGATGATACGAACCATTACTATCGGTAGTCGTCCCCGTCTGCGTACCTTTCACCAGGATACTTACTCCGGGCAAGCCCATACCACTTTCGTCGGTGACCTTACCGGTAACCTGCCTTTCGGTAAGAGCGGCACTTTCCACAGACCGGGGCGGCTCAAAGCCTCCTTGCTGTACGGGAACCGGCTGTGAAGTCTGCCCGGGAAGATTATTCAAAGACTCCTCCGGGTAATTACTTCCCCTGGGAGCAGGCTTAACCCGTTTCTTGTCGTCCAGCACCAGGTACGACTGCCGGTTCACCTTTTTGAATGTCAGGCCGAACGGAGTCAATACCTTATCCAGGTTCCGCTCAAGGCTCTGCTCCATGTTGATGACGCTGGCCGGAACAGTCAGCCCGTCGACAGATCTGAGCTCAAACATGATGTCGACCTGGTACTTGCTTTTCAGCACGTTCAGCACATCCTTCAGCTGAGCTGCCTGCGTGCTGACCCGCTGCTCCTGCGTTTCTTTTTGCGGGGCGTAAGCCATGTTCTGTGCGATTCCCGGCGGACTTCCAAACAGCAAAGCAGTAGCCATGAGCCTCGTAAACGGGGCCTTCAGTAATTTTGTAGTCATAGTTTCAGGTATTTTATTGACTCTAAAGAAATCAGGTCTTAATCAATCCGACAGCAAGACACGGCTCCCTTCTCTCTGAACCGTGATATCCAACAGCTCTGCAATTGACTGCAGCAGCTCATCCACGTTTTCGGCGCGGAAAGACCCCATCAGCATTCTTCCGCCCAGCCCCTCACCTTTAATCTCAAAGGTGAGGCCGTAGTTTTCCTGCAGCAGGTATGTCACTTCTTCCAGCGACGTCTCTTCAAAAACAAAGCGCCTTTGCTCCCACTCAGAATATACCTGCGCCTGCTGCGTGGCTTTCAGCTCCAGGCGGTTATTTTTGCTGAAAGTCACAAGGTCTCCGGGCTTCATCATTATTTCCTTGGGCTGGCGGTCTTCCTTATAAAGAAGCTGTACCTTCCCGCTTTTCAGGATAACTCTCGAGAATTGCTCCCTTGCATACATGGTAAACTCCGTTCCAAGCACGACCACCTCCAGCTCTTTCGGGGTTTTGACCACAAACCGTTTGTTATCGGGCGTGTGCGTAACTGTAAACGATGCATCTCCTTCGAGATAGACCTCCCGGCTTGCTTTCCCAAACCCCCAGCGCGGCACACGCAGCGCCGAATTGGTGTTGAGCTTCACCTTGCTGCCGTCCGGAAGCTGGTAGGTTGCAACCTCACCATAAGCCGTACGATACGTTTCGAAGAGCACCTTGTCCCTGAACAGCCAGCCCGACAGGAGCGCGATAAGCGCGATAGAAGCGGCGGAAACAGCGACGCGGTAGTGTTTGTTCAGGGGCTTGCTCCCGGCATTTTTCATTTCCGGAACGCCGTATTCACCCCCGGCTGCCTCTGCCTGCGGCAGGTTGTCATTAAGAAAATCAACAAACCTTCCGGCGGCTTCCTCCGTTCCGGCCACATACTGGAGATGGGTGCTTTCCCATTCTTCAAGCCAATGGTAATACTGTTCCTCATGCTCCTTTGTGGTAAGCCACCTCTCGATTTCCTTTCGCTGGATCGGAGAAGTCTTACGCGCAAAGTGATCAAAAATCAACTGTTTGTTTATCTCTGTTCTCATGGCTTGTATCTTCCGAAAACCCTACTATAATGCCCGCCGTTATATCCAGTAATCTTTCAGACCTTTCCGCATGGCAGCCAGGGCTTTCCCTATATGTATTTCCACCGTCTTGACCGAGATATGCAGCTCATCGGCTATTTCCCGGTAACGTTTTCCTTCGAACCGGTTCATCAGGAATACTTTCCTGCATTGGTTGGGCAAGGTTTCCACGACGAGCTCGATGCAGTTGAGTATCTCCTCGTACTCTGCAACATTATCGGGCTGCTGGCCCTGCGACGACCTCTTGGATTCGGCTGCATCCAGCGTTTCCATTTTCCTGAATTCCAGCCTAAGGTAATTATACGCCTCGTTCCGTACCGATCTGAACAGATAGTACCTATAGGAGGAAGTAACGGTTTCGAACGCCCTGGTTTTCCAGAATTTGCAGAATATCTCGCTGACGAGGTCCTCGGCAATCTCCCTGGAATACACAAATCGTACCGCATGGCTGCACAGCGTCTTATGGTAACGCCGGAAAAGAAGCTCACAACCCTTTACGGCATCTTCCTGGAACGTCTTCCGGATAAAGAGCTCGGTATCCTTCATCCCGCTTTCACCCCTGTATGTCTCAGGCAGTTCATTCTGCTCATGATGAACAGAACCTGTACTATCATTTTGGAGTGACGCTTTCTGCATGATCCGGAATCGCTCAAATTTTTCCTTTACCAGATGAAATTCTTTCATTGATAAAGACAACTTTCAGGAAATTTCCCCCTATTGCTTTCCCGTTATTTTTTTGGCAGCCCGGGCCTTCCTCATCCAGGTCGGGCACTTTATCCCTACACCTCAGTGTACGTAAGAAGCTATTTTTCTCCCGAAGTGCTGTTATCAATTTCCCGTATGAACACTTTAATAAGCTTACTGGATCACCGGGACAAGAGAAATTTTACCCGTACGGTATTGAATGAATCGTTATTGTTCCCACCGCCCGCACCGGTAAACACCATGACGGCCGACCCGCCATCCCCGCTTATCCATTTAGTAGGGAAGCACCAGAAAAAGCAATTGGCCGGTACGGCTTCGGCATGGTCATGGCCGAACCAGGTTTCTTCTCCGGCATACGACACCACGGACCAGGGCCCCCAAGGTTCGGGGGAGTCGAATATCCCCATCATTCCTGCCTCGGGTTTGGAATGCTCCGTGGTAAGCAGGTACCGCTTTAGCCCCGGGTTGTAGCTGACGGCCACGGGTGTTCCTACCCCGTTCTTATCCTCAAATACAGGCTTCTTATCTTTAAGCTCCTTCGACCAGGCTGCTCTTCCTTCTGAAAGCCCAGCAAAAAATTCGTAGGATTCTCTTTTCATTATTTTCTTTTTGCTGACTCTTGCCAGATAAATGCGTCCGGGGACCTGCAGCTCGGTTACCTGTCCTTTACCGTTCCTGTGAAAACCAGGCTGTACCAGGTAGTGATACACATACTTGTCCCTGGCTCCCGAATAATCCCTGCCAAACTGCAGGATACCTCCTCCTATCAGGCCATCCCCGGGCGTAAAAGCCCAGTCCGCCGGCTGCCAGGATGCTCCCTTGTCTTTTGATACGAACAGCCTCGATTCGCGGTGATGATCTTCCCAGTTTCCCCACATGCCGCCTTCTCTGTCCGGGTGGACCCAGGCGTAAAGATTTTTCCGCACACTGATCATCCCCCAGCTTTTCCCGATCACCGTCGCTTCAAACTCGGCGGTTTCCTTATGGCCATAACGGTCATAGCCTGTGTAATCATCCGCACCGCCCTCGATCCGCGCCACCCCGAACGATACCCGGTACTTGTTGTTGGTTCCGGCGAATCCCCCGCCGTCGCCCCAGATCCCGTAAAGATGGCCGTCATCGGCCCACGTGAGCTGGAAGTTATCGCTTCCCTGCGCGTGGCGCTGGTGCGTTGCCCAGTCTATCCCAATCCCTTTTATAGCAGGGCTCGGAGGATAGGGCAGCTCCTGCGCGCTGCACAGAAAGTACGAAAGAAAAAGTGGTAAGCTTAGGGCAAATCGGCGGCTGTTCATGATTTTTTATAATTATCAAGTCTTAAAAACTTATATCATCTTTTAATTTTCACGCCGGTCTATTTTTTATCAATCCACAGCTTTCGGAGAAAAGCCTGAATTATCTTCTCACTTGAAATGCCTGTCTGCAAACTTCACATACTGCTCCCAGTCATAGAGCAATATATCGTGCCCTCCTTCCCGCATGTGATAGCCCATGAAATCAGTACTTACGGGCTGCTGTGCCGGCGCAGCTTCGGGGGAATCCAGAACCTTTTTCCCGTACAGCCTGTAAACCGGGCCGGCGTGATACAGCGATAAGTATTCTCCTTTGGGATCGGCCCATAAGTCTTCGGAAGCGCTGGCGACATATACCGGCCTCGGCGCGATCAACGCCACCAGCTCATGGTAGTCGACCGGCAGGTCGTCTTCCCGGTTGTCGTATTTTTTATATGCAGGAGCAAACCAATGGGGGAAGTTCTTATTGATAATTGCAATAGTTTCTCCAAAACGACGACGGGTAATGGCGGCGCCTCCTTCGCCGGAGTTGTTGGATATCACTATTCCAAACCTTTTATCCTGCGCACCCGCCCAGAGGGCAGCCTTTCCCAGGCGGGAATGGCCGAGTACCGCAACCTTCCCGGCGTCGATAGCGGGATCGGTCTCGAGGTAGTCGACCGCCCTGCTCAATCCCCATGCCCACGCTCCGATAGCGCCCCATTCCTGCTGAGGCACTTTATTGTCAGGAAAGAGTACCTGGATACTGGCGTCCCGCCCGTCGGCATGGTCGGGGAAAATATCGCAATAGTAAATGGTTGCCAGCGCATAGCCTTTTGACAGAATATACTCTACCGGCCAGTTGAGCATCGACGCGCCGCGGGTGTTTTCAGTGGCCCGGTTCTCTGTTACTCCAAGCCCTTTGTTATTCCGCTGCCAGGAGGCGGTCATCGGGATCTGCGGATCTTTTTCCAGGCTTTGATTGCCAAGAAAATTCAGCCCCAGAAATACCGGCACCTTTCCGCGCGCGTCGTTCGGCACATACAGCAGGATGTCCATAAATTTGTTCTGAGGGAATTGTACCCGGATTTCCCTGCGTGTCGCTTTTCCCCCCAAAGCAGCTTTCTCTACCGACTTAACCTGGTAGCTGACCGGCATCCCGGTCCCGGGAGTCTGCCCGTAAACTTCCCGCTCAAATAGCCTCAATATCTCCGGGCGGCGCTTTCGCTCCCAATCTGTGACCGATTTCACGGCTTCTCCCGAAGAGGTTTTGAGAAGCGCGGGAAGCGTGTACGCCGGGACTTTCGATTCGTCCTGGTTGACAGGCTGGGCATCTGATATCCGGACAGCTGCCGTGAAAAACAGCAAAGCATATATTCTTACTGACATAAGCTGGTACCTTTTCTGATTTGAATTTTATAGAAAAGGCGCAGCCGTGCGAAATCTATTGGCAGGAATATGCTTCCCGGGTTCACAATGTCTAGTCACCAAACCAGCGGGCCTTGTAAACCCGCATTCCCGGGAACGCCAGTTTCTTAGCGGGATTGAAGAAGCTGACGTGATAGGTCCACCAGCTTTTTTCGGGAACGGTATAGATGAACTGGCCGCTTTTATGCCGGCCTATGCTTTTGATATTTTCGGCATCGGGGAAACCCTCTGTTTTTTCAAAGCGGTAGGTTTTGAGATCAAACCTCCACGCTCCCGTATGCTCGGTCATGAACAGCCCGTCGCCTTCGGAATCAGCATACAGATCGTGCCCGCCTACACCGGGGATCTTCCATGAATTCAACAGGACAAGGCTGTCCGTACGGGTTAGCCGGTACTCCCGGAGCACGTCGTAGCCCAGGGCAAAGAGGGTTTTCCTGCCTTTATGCCAGACCAGCCCGTGTGCCGAGTACAAGCTGTCTTCGAACAAGACCCTGCCCGGGCGACCGGTATCAAAGAGCATGATCCTGTTTCCGTTCGCTGCGGTCGATGCGGCTGCCGCCAGCCTGTTGCCGGGGAGTATTTCCACGGAATGGGCATTCGGCACGTCGGCATGAAAAAGCGCCTTACCGCTTTTACGGTCAAGTATGGCCACAGCGCCCGAAGACGATGACACCAGTATTTTCCGCCCCTTGTCAATGGCCTTGCAGTCATCAACAGAATTAAACTTCTTTTCGCGGTATACCTCCGGCAGGTCCTGCGCTTCGTGGGCATCCCATGTCCAGACTACGGCAGGTATCGTATCGGCAGACTTGCCATAATCAATCAAAATGATCTTGCTGTCGCCGCAGACCATCGCCTGCTGCGCGAATAAACCGGAAGCCTGGAAAACAAAGATGCAAAGCCAGGCTATCTTACAATCAGTCCTCATATACTATCCGCTATTTTATCTTTGGATCTACGAATTCCCACTCGCGGATGGTGGCCGGCCAATGCTCTTTTTTAACGATCTCATCAAGCTTTTTAACAAGGTCGGGATGAAGGGAAGCTATGTTTTTCGTTTCATTCTCGTCTTCCCCGAGATCATAAAGCTCCCATGGCGCGTTCCTGTTTTCCTTCATGTTCACCTTCACGGCCTTGAACCTGTCAAAGCGTATGGCCAGCTGCCCGCCTCTTTCAGGGAACTCGAAGTACAGGTACTCGCGGGAAGGCACGCGTCCCGATCCGGTCAGCTCGGGCAGCAGCGATATCCCGTCATTCTTCGGGGCGGGCACCCCGGCTATTTCGCAAAAGGTGGCAAACATATCAAACTGGGCCGACACCAGCGACGAAACCTTTCCCGGGGCTATCCTTCCGGGCCACCGGGCCAGGAAGGGTACCCGGATACCGCCCTCGTAAACCTGGGCTTTTGCCCCCTTAAGGCCGGCGGTACTGTTGAAAAACTCCTTGTCGGTGCCGCCATTGAATGTCGGGCCGTTGTCGCTCGAAAACATCACGATCGTGTTCTCGTCCAGTCCGAGCTGCTTCAGGTAAGCCATGATGTCGCCCACCTGCTTGTCGAGATAGGAAATCATCGCCGCATAGGTAGAATACGGGTATTTTGTCGGAGAATAGCCTTTGTCTCCGAGGTAGGGCGACTCGTCAAACTGCCCGATATACTTTTGCACTTCCGAATCGTGCACCTGGAGCGATACATGCGGGATGGTAAAAGGCAGGTACAGGAAAAACGGCTTGCCGGCATGGCCTGAAATGAACTGCCTCGCTTTTTCGGCCATCTTGTCAATTGCGTAATCCTTCCCTTTGTAATATTCGTAATCTTTATCGGTAGGGTTGACGGGCGGCTTCCGGTGCACTTCTATGAAGGAGTTGTTCAGCGGATCCCACTTTTCATTTTCCCACAAATGGGTAGGATAGTAGTTGTGCGCCTGCTTCTGATCGAGATAGCCATAAAAATAATCAAACCCCTGGCGATTCGGATGACCGCTGGAGCCGGTCATTCCCAGTCCCCATTTGCCTACGGCCCCGGTGGCATAGCCGGCCTGCTTCAGTACGGCGGCGATGGTCACCGTTCCTTCCGGCAGCGGCATCTGCCCGCCTTCTTCCTCGTCTTTAAACCCGCCCAGCTCATAGTTGCCTCTTATAAAGGAATGGCCGCCATGGCGCCCCGTCAGCAGCATACAGCGGGCCGGGGCGCACACAGGCGTGCTCGTATAATGCCTGGTAAACCTGATCCCTTCCGCAGCCATCTTGTCGAGATGAGGCGTCCTGATCTTTTTCTGGCCATACACGCCCAGCTCGCCGTACCCAAGGTCGTCGGCATAAATATAAATGATATTAGGCTTCCGTTTTTGGGCGGGCTGCCCGCTGGCTGCGGGCACTGTCCAGGCCGACAGCACCCACAGCGAGAGTATTTTCAACAAACAGGATTTGCGGGATTTTACCATAGTGAGACCAGTTTCAAGATACTTTACCAGTTGGGGTTATTAGGTTCGAGCGCCGGGTTCTCCTGCAGCTCGTAGGCAGGTACGGGCCATAGATAGTCACGGTCTTTATTAAACTTCCTGACCAGCTTCTGTGTATAATCGTGCTTGAAGACAGGGCCGTTCATCACCGTTTCCGCTGTCTTCCATCTCAGGATATCCATGTAGTAATAACCTTCACCGGCAAATTCTATCCTTCTTTCCAGCCTGATCACGTTCCGCATCGCGGCCTGGTCGCTCATCGCGACGTAATTTGCCTTATCAGCGGGGTTGGTATGCTGTATGGCGGGCATATTGACATTGGCCCTTCCTCTCACCGCATTTATCGCCTCATAAACGCTTTCGTCGATCTGGTTAAGCTCGGTTTTGGCCTCGGCATACATCAGCAGTATATCGGCATAGCGCAGTACGATATAGTTGATATCCGACTGCGAGCTGTTCTTGATATTGCTATTGTAAGCATTGTCCTCGTCATATATACTATATTTTTTAAAGGTATATCCGGTCTGTGCGAACGTGGTGCCCGTTACATTCGCGCCCCTGTATTTAGATCCCGGCCAGACCAGCGTCATCCTGAAGCGGGGATCCCGGTTTTCCCAGTATTTTGCGGCGTCGTATTGGGGCGACGTATGAATGTCAGAACCGTCGCTCATCAGGTAGGCGTCGATCAGGTCGCGCAAGGGAGCGGTGGTGTCGTACTGCCTGCGGATCAGGTCGAACGAATGACAATAGTTGGGAAAAAGATACTGAACGTCGAATATCACCTCGCTGTTGTTCTCGTTCTCCGGCATAAAAAGTCCCCTGTAGTCGGGAAAAATGCTGTACTTTTTCAGGTCCATCACCTGTTTTGCCGCTTCGGCAGCTTCGCTGAATTTCCCGTGATAGAGGTATTGCCTTGCCTTAAGCGCATAGCAGGCGCCTTTGGTTACCCGTCCGGGCTGAGTTGCATCTACGCCCAGCACAGCGGCGGCCTCGTCAAGATCTTTGATGATCTGGTTAAAAATATCCTGCTTGGGAGTCCTGGGAAGGTTGTTGTGCTCTTTTACGGGAGGATCAAGGATCAGCGGGGCATCGCCGTAGTAGTTGATCAGCATGCTGTAATAAAGGGCGCGCAAAAACCTGGCTTCTGCTATTCCGCGGCTTTTCTTTGCCGCATCCATCTGGATATGTTCGACCTTGGCCAGATAGGTATTGCATCGGCCGATCCCCTCATATGCATGCGCCCACCGGTTATTGATGATCCCGCTGTTCGAGCCGTCGTGGATCCCCTCCGCTATACGGAAAAACCCGGAAGAGCTATTATAGTCTGTTGCGTTGGGCGTTGCGGTTTCTTCCCACAAAGGAGTAGCCCAGTCCCCGCCGCCATATATCCCCGTCCTGCGCAGGGTGGTATAGCAGGCGGTAAGACCGGCATCGGCCTGCGCCTCGGTCTGCCAGAAGGTCTCCTCTGTATATTTATCCTTTGGATAGGTATTGAGCAGGTCCGAGCAACCGGAAAGCACTGTCAAAGCGATTGAAATCGCAGCTGGAATTATATATTTTTTCATCGGGTTGCTGATGTTAGAATGTCACATTGATACCGGCCGAATAGGTTTTCACCTGCGGGTAAGAAAAGATGTTGTCCTGGGTGAGGTTTTTCTCCGGGTCCCAGTTTTTCATTTTGGTAAACGTGACCAGATTCTGGCCATTTACAAAAATTTTCAAATCCCTCAATGATAATCTCCGGGTAAACTCAGAAGGGACCGAATAGCTCAGCTGCAGGTTTTTAAGCCTGAGATAAGAGGCGTTCTGCAGCCAGAAATCGGAGTTTTCAAAGTTCAGCGTATTACCGGTGCTGGTCGTCAGGATAGGCAGCCGCGCGTCAGGGTTCTCCGGCGTCCACGCATCAGTCAGCCATTCTTTGGTAACCCCGGCGCCATTATAGTAGGGGTAGCTCACATTATGCTGCGGATAGGTAAAGACTTTGCCTACACCCTGGAAAAAAGCCATCAGCTGGAATCCCTTGTAGCCGGCGCCCAGGGTAAACGAATAGGTATATTCCGGGACCACGCCATGCAGGATCTTCCTGTCTTTGGCATCGATTTTGTTATCGCCGTTCTGGTCGCGGTATTTAAGGAACCCGACCTTGGTAGCTGCGTTCTGAAAAGCGTGGGCGGCGATCTCGTCATCCGACTGGAAGATCCCTTCCGCCTCATATATGTAGTAGGATTGAACCGGGTGACCTTCAGCCGTGATGTACCTTCCCGAAATAATTTCCTGCCCGTTCAGGTTTGTGACCTTGTTCTTGTTGTAGGCAAGGCTCCCTTCGATCTCATAGCTCAGGTCGCCTTTGGTATTACGATGACCTAAGATGATTTCCAAACCCTTATTGCTCATGGAGCCCACGTTGGTCGTAGGGCCCGTCAGGTCCCCTACCTGCGATGCATAGTTGACCGGCCGGAGGATACCATCCGTTATTTTATTGTAAAGCTCGATTGTTGTATGGAGTTTCCCGTTGAACAACGCGATATCAAGGCCCAGGTTAGACATGGTGGTCGTTTCCCAGCTCAGAGCCGGATCAGCGGCAGCCGTAGTGGCGGCGCCCAGGGTTTCCGTAGTGCCGAACGAATAATTCTGGTTCAGCCCTACAGCGTTGATATAGCTCCAGAGAGCGATCTGCTGATTCCCGATCTTTCCCCAGGAAAAGCGGGGCTTCAGGCTCGTAACCCAGTTGACATCTTTCAGGAAATTCTCGCGGTCAATACGCCAGCCGACAGAAAAAGAAGGAAATAATCCCCAGCGGTGCTCTTTGGCAAAGCGCGAAGAGCCGTCGTACCGGAAGTTGGCTTCCAGCAGGTATTTGTCGTCGAAATTATAGTTGACCCTTCCGAAGTAGGACAGGAGAGCCGACTGTGTACTGTTTCCTGCCACCTGCGGGTTGGAGAGGAATACGTCGAGATCGGTCAGCTGGTTATCCATCGAGCCTTCTTTCTGAGCATTGAAATATTCCCAGGAAAACGTTTCGACGCTATTTCCCAGCAGGGCGGATATATTGTGCTTTCCTGCTATCTGTGTATTCCAGTCGAGCGTATGAAAGCCAGTCAGGTTAATCTCCTTCTCATAGCGCCTGTAGCCCATTGTTGTGGCATTCACAATGACGGAAGCCAGCGTTTTGGGATTTGTATTGGTCAGGTAAGGCCTGAAAACATGCTGAACATAATCATAGGTGTTTGCCGCCAGGTTTACCCGGTAGGTAATGTTAAACGGGAGCTTGAGATCTGCAAAAACGTTAGTAAGCAGGCGGGTCCGGACATAATCCCGGCTTCCCTCCTTCAGGTTGGCCAGCGTGTTCGACCACACGTTGAGGCCCGTCGACCGCAGCCAGGTATTACCATAGCGCCCGTCCTCAATCAGCGCCGGGAAAATCGGCACTGTTCTGAAAATAGCGTTCTGCCAGTAGGTATTGGTAGTGATCTGCGGCTCATCGTACTTCCTGAAAACACCAGAGATCTTGCCGCCGATCGAGAGAAAGCGGTTTATATCCACCCGCCCGTTCAATCCCACCGAATACTTGCTGGCCTTTGATTTGCCGTATCTGAAAATACCGTCCTGGTTCAGCGCGCCGAATGTAAGGGCAAGGTTGTGCTTGTCGCCTCCTCCCGAGACAGTCACGTTATGCTCCTGGATAAAGCCGTCCTTCAAAGCAATCTCATACGGATTGGTACGGGGATACATGTAACCGTTGGGATCGCCTGCCATTCCCTTTTCATACTCCTCTATTTCCGCATCGGTGTATTCTTTCGCCTTTCCTTCGTTTGTGAGCGCAATGTTCTTGTATTTCATGAAGTTGATCGGATCCCATTCCACATCGGGCAGCCTGGTTATTTTTTCCTTACCGAAATAATTGTTGTAGCTTACCCTGTAACCCTCTCCGCGTTTTCCCGCCTTGGTTTTGATAAGGATGACGCCGTTAGCTGCCCGCGATCCGTAAACAGCCGTAGAAGCCGCATCTTTCAGCACCGAAATACTCTCAATATCCTGCGGGTTAATGGAATTTAAATCGCC
>MEDT01000052.1 GCA_001724175.1 Cytophagaceae bacterium SCN 52-12
TCTCATCCGGATTAGTTGCCATTGCTGATACACGGCTTACTTCGGGGACTGAAGTGTCATCGAATAAAAAACTGTCTGTACACCAGCTGGAGCATCACTCCATGTTTATCATGACTTCCGGCCTGAGATCATTGAGGGACAAAGCAATAGCATATTTTAAAGACGCTATTGAGGAGAACGATTCCAGCTTCGACAAAATGTATAAGGCTGTCAACGCGCTCGGGCAGCAGGTGCGCCGGGTGGCGGAAGAAGATCTTCAATCCCTCAAGCAGTCCGGACTGAGCTTCAACCTGCATGCGATTATCGGGGGACAGCTCGAAAAAGATGACGAGCATAAGCTCTTCCTGCTCTATCCCGAAGGGAATTGGGTAGAGGTAGGACAGGGTTCGCCGTTTATCATCATCGGCAACTCCGGGTACGGGAAACCGCTTTTGTACCGGAGCCTGGTGTATGACACTCCTATGACGGAAGCCCTTAAAATCGGGCTGCTTTCGTTTGATTCGACGCGGGTCAGCTGCAACGATGTTGACTACCCGATCGATACTGTACTGTACAAGAAGAACACCTTCCGGATGGTGGAACACCGGTTTGAGAAGGATGATGTCGATTATATCGGAAAGCAATGGGGAGCGATGCTCAAAAATGCCGTTCAGAAGCTCCCGGTTGACTGGATGAAGCCAGCGTTTGAGAAATTGGAAGAAATAAGCGAGGAACAGCCTCTTTTATAACACCGTTATTCCGTACCATTTTATTTTAATTAAATTTAAAAGTGTCTCTAATTAAATCCATCTCCGGTATCCGGGGTACTATTGGCGGAGCTCCCGGCAATGGCCTTACTCCAGTTGACATAGTAAAATACGCTGCCGCATACGGCATGTGGATAATTGACCAGAATCCGGGGAACCCTACCGTTATCATAGGCCGGGACGCGAGGCTTTCAGGGTCGATGCTTACCCACCTGGTGGCCGGCACACTTCAGGGCCTCGGGCTTAATGTGATAGACCTTGGGCTTTCCACCACGCCGACGGTAGAGCTTGCGGTAGAAAATTCCGACGCTGCAGGAGGGATCATTCTCACCGCCAGCCATAATCCCATCCAGTGGAACGCCCTCAAGCTGTTAAACAGCGAGGGTGAGTTCCTCTCTGCCCGGGACGGCGAAAAAGTGCTCAATTTTGCAGAGAGCGAAAGCTTCAATTTCGCAGAAGTCAAAAAACTGGGCTCCTATGCCACCGACGACACGGCCCTGGATAAGCATATAGAACAGATCCTGGCATTGGAGCTGGTCGACAGGGAAGCCATCAGGAATGCCGACTTCCGCATTGCCGTAGATGCCGTGAATTCTACAGGCGGAATTGCGGTGCCCAGGCTGCTCGAAGCGCTCGGAGTAGCGCCCGAAAACATTACAAAGATAAACTGCGAGCCTACCGGCCATTTCGCCCACAACCCGGAGCCTCTGCCCGAGCACCTTCATGAAATATCCAAAACCATCGAATCCGGGAATTACCACCTGGGCATCGTGGTAGACCCGGATGTGGACCGGCTGGCCCTGATCGGGGAAGACGGGACTGCTTTCGGCGAAGAATATACCCTTGTTGCAGTGGCCGACTATGTATTGAAGCATACGCCCGGCAACACCGTCTCCAACCTTTCCTCTACAGGCGCTCTCCGCGATATCACTCAAAAAGCAGGATGGGCTTATTATGCTTCCGCTGTAGGAGAAGTGAACGTGGTAGAAGCCATGAAAGAGCACCACGCCGTTATAGGGGGCGAAGGAAACGGGGGCGTTATCTACCCTGCGCTGCACTACGGGAGAGATGCCCTGGTCGGAATTGCCCTGTTCCTGAGCCACCTGGCCCGGTTCGGAAAATCCGTCAACGCGCTCAGGAGCACTTATCCCAATTATTATATTTCGAAAAATAAAATTGAGCTTACCCCTGAAATAGATGTTGACCAGGTGCTGGCAGCCATTGTCCGGAAGTATGCCAAGCAGCCCGTCAATACCGTCGACGGCGTAAGAATAGACTTTGACAAGGATTGGGTCCACCTGAGGAAATCCAATACGGAACCGATTATCCGGATCTATTCCGAAGCAGACCTGATCTCGACCGCCAATAACCTCGCCAACAAACTGATAATGGACATCAAGGAAATTTTGTCCGCCCCAAAAGAATGAGTACATATGAAAGCTTATCTCGACAATGCCGCGACCACCCCGCTTGATCCGGAGGTGCTGGAGGCCATGCTGCCGGTATTGAAGGATGTTTACGGAAACCCTTCGTCAATACACGCCAACGGGCGCCAGGCCCGCTCCCTGATCGAAAGAGCCAGGAGAACTGTCGCCGAGCTATTGGGAGCATCGCCCGCTGAAATATTCTTTACATCCGGAGGCACGGAGTCAAACAATACCGTTTTGACGGGCAGCATCGAAACCTATGGCATTCAGCATGTGATTACCTCTCCGTTGGAGCACCATGCTGTTCTTCATACGTTAAGCCACCTTGAAAAGACGGGGAGGATACAATTGAGCTATGCGGACATAGACGAATCCGGACGAATAGACATGGATTCGTTGGAAAAGCTGCTTGGATCAGGCCGGAAAGCGCTTGTCTCGCTGATGCACGCCAATAACGAGATCGGCAACCTTTACGACATCGAAGCCATAGGCGAGCTGTGCGATGCCTATGGAGCTGTTTATCATTCGGATACCGTACAGACGATGGGGCATTTCAGGCATGATGTAAAAAAGCTGAAAGCCAACTTTATCGTAGGAGCCGCCCACAAATTCCATGGTCCTAAAGGGGTTGGCTTTTTCTACCAGAAAGCCGGGACCCGGATACTACCTTTTATACACGGGGGAGCCCAGGAAAGGAATATGAGAGGCGGGACCGAAAACGTCTACGGTATCGTCGGCCTTGCCAAAGCCCTGGAGATCGCCTACCGGGACATGGAGGAACACCACCAGAGCATTCTTTCTCTCAAATTGAGAATGAAGGAAGCCCTGCTTGAAAAAATCGAAGGCATCCGGTTCAACGGCCTTTCCGGCGACCCGGACCGGAGTCTTTACACGGTTCTCAATGTGTCGCTGCCCGCCACTGAAATAAGCGATATGCTGCTGTTTAACCTGGATATAGAAGGCATCTGCGCCTCGGGGGGCAGCGCATGCGCAAGCGGGACCGACATAGGATCACACGTGCTTCAGGCCATCCAGGCCGACTCCGATCGCCCCAGCATCAGGTTCTCCTTCAGCAAGTTCAACACCGCAGACGAAGCCGACTACGCAGCAGACGTGCTCGCCGGCCTGTTCCATAAAAGCGAGGTATGATCCCATCCCGGAAAGGTAATCTTGCCTTAACAAACAGGTAACACACCCCTCCTAGTTTTGTGTCAGATATGAACAATACTGACACCAGACAATGAGGTTAAATTTTCTTTTCTCCCTTCTCCTTGTTGCCTTCCATGGCGCCGCACTGGCCCAGCTAAGCACAATCAAAGGCAAGGTTACCGATGAGCTCTCTTCTGAAGGAGTGATCGGCGCAAGCGTACTGATAGAAGGTACGAGCCACGGCATAGCCACCGACATCGAAGGAAACTTCGAGCTCAAAAGCGTTCTCCCCGGCAGCTATACGCTCATCATCTCGTCGGTGGGCTACCAGGCGCAGAAAATCCAGGGCGTCAGGGTAGCAAGCGAAGAGGCCGTTACAGTTGAGGTAAAGCTTAAGGAGGCGGCGGAAATGATGGAGGCCGTAGTGGTAAGAACCGCCAGGACAACCGGTACGCAATCGGCCGTCATTTCGGAGATCCGCAATGCCGCCCAGGTGGTCAGCGGGGTATCACAGCAGCAGATCAGGATATCGCAGGACCGCGACGCCGCCCAGGTCATGAGCCGTATCCCGGGCGTCACGGTAGTAGACGGGCGCTTTGTAATGGTACGCGGCATACCCGAGCGCTACAACCAGGTGGTGCTCAATAACGCCATTGCACCCAGTACCGAGATCGACCGCCGCACTTTTTCATTCGATCTCATTCCAAGCCATGTCCTCGACAGGATGCTCGTGTATAAATCGGGGTCTGCAGACAATCCCGGGGATTTCGCGGGAGGGCTGATCAAAGTTTTTACAAACAACGCTGCCGAAAGCAACTTCCTTTCCGTAACTGTCTCGGGAGGAATAAGGGCGGCCACCACCTTTAACCCATACTTCCAGTCGAAAGGATCCCCTACCGACCTGTTCGGGTTCGATAACGGCTACCGGGCATTGCCGTCTTCCTTCCCCGCTACTAACCTGCGGGACCTGCCCGGCAGCTCTCCCGTCAGGATAACGGCTGCCCATTCGCTTCAGAATAACTTCGTAGCCCACCAGACAACCGCCACCCCGGATCTGGGCGCGGGTATAACGCTCGGCAGGTTCTGGCAGCTGGGTAATGCCCGCCTGAGCACGCTTACCTCGGTCAACCTCTCGCAATCCTACCAAAGTTCGGAAAGGGAATTTTTCCGGTATCTCGAGACCGGAGAGAAACGCTTTGCCTATATCGACAACTATTACGAAAAGGAAAACAAGGCCGGCATCCTGAGCAACTGGAACCTGAACCTCAATGCGTATAACAAGATCGCCTTCAAAAACCTGTTTAACCAGATAGGCGAGAACCTGACCGTTCTGCGTACCGGTGAAGACTTTATCCAGCAGGCCGGCTTACGCCGTAAAAATTACATGTACGAATACAGGAGCCGCACCATTTACACCGGGCAGCTCGAAGGAACGCATATTTTCCCGGCCAGCAACAGCACGCTCAACTGGGTTTTCGGGCTTAACCACCTGGCCGAAAATCAACCTGACCTGCGGCGTTTCCGGACCATCAGGAATGCACCGGGCAATACGGAGATCGACGGCAACGAATACCGGATGATCACCCCTCCCAGCTCTAACCTGTATGATACGGGCCGCTATTTCGGCAAGCTCAGCGAAACCGGCGGCAGCCACGGACTGAATTATGATATCAGGATCGGCGGGAGCGAAGCGGCCCCTGTCAGGCTGAAAGCCGGGTACCTCGCCGATTATCGCTCCAGGAGCTTCAACACGCGGTATTTCAGCTACCTGATCCCCGGGCTCACCACTACTATAGAAGAACAGGAACGGCTTGAAAACCTGCCGCTCGGACAAATTTTCTCCAGCCAGAATATTTCTGCGCAAAACGGCTTCAGGATGGAGGAAGGTACCAGCAGCAGCGACAGCTACACTGCTTCCAACCTGCTTGGCGCAGCCTACGCAGGCGTAGTGATCCCCGCCGGCCGCCTCAACATTTCGGCAGGACTACGCGCAGAATACAATGTCCTGAAACTGAAGTCATCCAACCAATCGGGCACCCCGGTCAACGTAAACAACTCCAGGCTTTCTCTGCTTGGCTTTCTCAACGTCGATTATGACCTCGCCACGGGAAGCAAGCTCCGCTTTGCCTATAACCGCACGCTCAACCGCCCGGAATTCCGGGAAATTGCTCCTTTCCTCTATTATGACTACGAATTCGATTCGGAACGCATCGGGAACCCTAACCTGAAAACAGCCGGCATCGACAATTTCGACCTGCGCTATGAATTCTACCCGAGGGAAGGTGAGGTACTCAGCCTGGGCGGATTCTACAAGCACTTTACCAACCCGATAGAGACCCTCATCCTGATCAGGTCGGAATCGCCGGGATTCTCCTACCAGAATGCCGGGAAAGCTTATAACTATGGCGCGGAGCTCGAAATAAGAAAGTCGCTGGAAGGACTGACGGGAAGCGCGCTCCTGGATAAGCTGAGCGTCAACCTGAATGCTTCCTATATCCACTCGACGGTCGATTACGGGCCAAACGCAAGTCCCGGCCAGGAGCGTAAAAGGGCGCTGCAGGGCCAGTCGCCCTACATTGTCAACGCGATCGCCAGCTACCTGGACGAAGAGTCGGGCTGGCAGTTCAGCGCGTCGTACAACATTTTCGGCAAGAGGATCTTTGCGGTAGGCAGCAGCATGTTCCCTACTATTTACGAACTCTCCCGGAATTCGGTAGATCTCACTGTCTCGAAAAATTTCCGGAATAACCTCAGCCTGAAAGCCGGCGTGCAGGACCTGCTCAACATGAGGTACCGGTTCTACCAGGACACCGACCGGAACGCAGCGATCGACCTGGCGAAAGACCACCCGATTTTCAATTACAGGCGGGGTACGCTCATCAATGCCTCGATCACTTATACCCTGGAATGAATTCCAGGACCACAATATGTACCGATCCTGACGGATCTGAAAGATACCGGAAAAGTGCCGTAGGCACGGCCCATTTTGTTGCGGCGGATTTTAATCCGGCGATTTAGAAATCAATAAATCCAATTTAGTTAATCAAGACCATTTTTTATGAAAACGAATCTATTGAGTGCCTGGATATTGGCCGGTCTGGTATTCCTGTCTGGCTGTAAGGATGATAATCCGACGCCGGAACCCGAACCGGAGGAGCCTGAGTATGTAGT
Organism: Cytophagaceae bacterium SCN 52-12; assembly: GCA_001724175.1. Taxonomy (GTDB): domain Bacteria; phylum Bacteroidota; class Bacteroidia; order Cytophagales; family Spirosomataceae; genus Ravibacter. The sequence goes on from MEDT01000052.1 coordinate 6,494, forward strand.
CCTCAAGGGAGATCTGTCGACACAGACGCTGACCGCAGACAATAAATACCTGCTGGAGGGACTTGTATTCGTTCGTAGCGGGCAGACACTCACGATCCAGCCCGGTACTGTTATCGCAGGAGAAAAAAAATCGAAGGGGACTCTCGTCATCGACCGCGGCGGCAAGCTGATCGCTAAAGGCGAGAGCGATAAGCCTATTGTATTTACTTCCAACCAGGCAGTAGGCGACCGCGATCGCGGCGACTGGGGCGGACTGGTGCTGCTCGGCAAAGCCCGCGTCAATCTTGACTCCCCTTCTATTGAGGGAATCGGCGGAAATGTAATATACGGCGGAACCGATGACAATGACTCATCCGGAGAGCTGGAGTATATCCGCGTTGAATTTGCCGGCATCGAGCTGACACCCAATAACGAAACCAACGGGATCACACTGGGCGCCGTCGGAAGAGGCACTAAATTCGAGCACATCCAGGTGAGCTACGGCGGTGACGACGGCATAGAATGGTTTGGCGGAAGCGTCAACGGAAAATACCTCATCGTATTCGGTACGTGGGATGACTGCTTCGACATCGACAACGGGTTTTCAGGCAATCTCCAGTTCGGGTTGAGCGTACGCTACCCCAGCTATGCCGACCAGTCGGATTCGAACGGCTTCGAGTGGGATACCGACGGACAAGACAACCCGGATCGCTTTAAAACGACTGTAACCGTATCAAACTTTACGGTGCTGGGACCTTCTATAGACGGCAACAGCTTGTCAGGCAACTATAAGTTCGGGACAGACCTGAGAAGGAACGTAGCGGCTTCTCTCTACAACTCGGTAGTTGTCGGCTTCCCCACAGCCATCCGGCTCAACCAGAGCTCGGTTTTCCCGAACTATACAGACGGCACCGGCCAGTTCGCCAATAACGTTTACTACGGTAAAACTGCCACAATCGCTTCCGGATCGAATGTAGCCGTCAGCGCGATCGCAGCTTACCTGGCCGGAAACGACAACATCGTCGAGGCTGGTAATGAATTCCAGACTAAAGCAGCCTATGAGGCGCTGGGCCTTAAAGCCGACCAGTTTTTCGGTAAACGGTTGAATACCGAATATCCTGCGCACCCTGATTTCGCGCTCACAACCGGTACTTTAGCTCAGGGAGCCAGGTTCGACTACCCGCGCTTCAGCGAAGAAAACCGCAGCAATCAATTTGACAAGACCGTCACTTTCCGCGGCGCATTCGGTGCAACCGACTGGACCAAAGGATGGAGTCATTTTGACCCTATTAAAATTGAATATTGATTAGCTGATGTGATGATTAGCTGATTAGCTGATGTGGCGATCAGACAATTTCCTTTCGGAGGCCCCAATCATCACATCAACTAATCACCACATCGTTTTATCACACATGAAAATCATTCAAACAGCCTTTTTTTTAACAATGCTGTCGCTGGCGGCGTGCACCGCAAACCGGGACTATGACGTTTCGTCTCATCTGAGCCCTTCTGAGCAGCAGGCATTCAAAAGGAGCATCATCCGGTATGTAGCGCCGCTTCCTGAAAAGGCAGACGAGGGAAGCAGGTTTGATGAAAAATTCAACACCCATTACGACCGGCAGACAGAACAGGTACGACTCGACAAATATTTTCCATCTCCCGACGGTTATATCTACTTTGAAGTAAGCCGTATCGCCCCCAGCTTCAAGGTGAAGCGCGTGGCTACGGCGGGCAGGCTCAGGTATGACGAAAACGGCGGGATAGCGGCATACGAAGAAGTATATCGTACCTGGAAAATGGAGGAAGAGGAGCTGGCAAAAAAAACAAAATTGCTTTTTTCCACGTTTATCGCCGGTGAGGATCTGGCTCCTTACTACACTGCCGGCTCAGATGAGGAATACATCGAGTTTCCGGATCACCAGGTGCAGTACGATAAAAAGCTGAGAAGATGGACAGGTAACGACCTGGTCCTTCAGGCCTCGCCGCGCCGGCCTGACCACGCAGATTCTGAAAGCAAAAATTAAAAGAGCATGGGGGAATCCCCCTAATTGGTGTCAGAACGAAAAGGCCGGATACATTGTGTCCGGTTTTTTTATAACCTGCAGACGATTAGGTTTTACCCATCGGGCTGCTTTATGAAGTATTCTACCAGTTCAATCAGCGAACTCAGCATGAACCGTCGCAAAGCCCTGACAACCATCGTAGCCGGCACCGGCTCGGCCTCGCTAATCTCTTCAAAGATGGAAAATCCGCAGCAAGCACCCCTCTTCCGGTATTGCCTCAATATGAGCACGATCGCCGGTCAGAAACTGGGGTTCAGGAAAGAATTGGAAATAGCGGCCAAAGCCGGCTTCCCGTCTGTGGAGATATGGGTAAGCAGCCTTTTAGCATATCTTAAAGAGGGCAATTCGGCAGCGCAGACCAAACGGATGATCTCCGATCTGGGGCTTACGGTCGAAAATGCCATCGGTTTTGCCCAATGGGCCGTCAACGATAACGAAAAGCGGAAAAACGGCCTTGAGCAAATGAAGGCTGAAATGGATCAGCTGAGGGAGATCGGCTGCTACCGCGTGGCTGCGCCGCCTGTGGGAGCTACCGAAGGCGGGCTGGAGCTGAAAGCCGCTGCAGACAGGTATGGCGTGCTTGTGGAGCTGGGACGGCAGACCGGGGTAAAACCACAGCTTGAATTATGGGGCTTTTCCAAAAACCTGTCGCGTCTCGGCGAAGTCCTGTATGTCGCCGCCGAATCGGGCCAGACCGACGCGAGGCTGCTGCTGGACGTCTACCACCTGTACAAAGGCGGATCGGGACACGCCGGCTTACCTTTCGTAGGAAAGCCGCTTATTGAAATATTCCACATGAACGATTACCCGGCGCAACCCGACAGAGCGCGTATCGTCGATGCCGACAGGGTCTATACCGGCGACGGCATCGCTCCCATCGCCAGCGTGCTGGACGATATCAAAGCGCCCGGCAAGACCATCGTATTATCCCTGGAATTGTTTAACAAAGCCTACTACGCAGAAGATCCTTTGAAGGTCGCGGAGACAGGACTGCAGAAAATGAAGGCAATTGCCGATGGTGTTAGGTATTAGGTGTTAGGTGTTAGGCTCCTGGTTCATCCCGTTAGAGCTCTCGCCCGGCAAACGGCTAACACCTGTCACCTAATACTTCACAACCCGCTTTATGACGCGGTCCTCGCCGATACGGATTTCCAGCAAGTAGATACCGGCCGGTAAAGCGCCGATATCTAGCGGATAGGAAGTAAAGTCGGCCGGCTTCTCTATCGGTACCTGGTGGAGACGTGCACCATTCACGGAAAAGACGCTGATGCTCCCCGTACCGCGCAGGCTATTATTTACAGATACAGACAAAACAGCCGAGGCCGGGTTGGGCTGGACCGTTACACTCTTTGCCAATCCTTCATAAACGGGTTCAGTGCCTGTTATTTCTACATCCCTGACATATATCGTCACAGACGCCGTGTCTATGCATACATCCGTTCCCGAGCCGGTAACACGATAAGTCTGCGTCCTGCCCGGCCTTACAACGAGCATCGGGCCTATGCTGCCGTCTGCATTGTCGGCAGCCACCCACGTGTAAATACCCGCCCCGCTTGCCTGCAGCGTGACGGACTCCCCGGGATTGACGAATAGATTCGAGCTGGACAGCTGAACGGACGGTTTCATACCATAGATCGCCTCTATATGATGCGCGATATCCAGCCCGTTGGTTCTCAGGTTCAGATCCCATTCTCCGTCATTCGTCTGCCTCCAGGAAGTACCGTTCAGCGATTCCCCGTCGCGTGTGGTATACAGCGCCACCGTGTCGCCTTCATAGGTCAGCTCTATCCCGATATGGAAAGCCCGCCCTCCTACCGGTACCTCCCGGTTGAAGGTAACGTTAGTTGCGCGGTTTGCAGCAATGTCCGCCGCAATTTGTCTCAGCGGAACCGCTTTGTATTCCAGAACCGACCCGGGCCCGCCCTGGAATCCTCTTGCGTTCCATACCACCACGTTGACCACCGCTTCCGATTCGGCGCCGTCCTTCATGAATACCTTACCGAATTTAAGCTTCGCATTGCTCACGCTGCTGTATCCCAGCGGGTTTTCGAAAAACTCAGATACGGCCTTTATCCGGGAAGCATTCTGACCCGCCACATAGCCGCCGCCCGGTTCCCGGATCAGGGTTTGAGTGCCTTTGAAATTGGATACGTCGGAGCACTGCCCGGCATTCAGCACTTCGACAAAGCCTGCCGCGCGAAGCACGTTGCTCCCGTTGCTGTTGGTAACAGTAAGCTCAACGCTATAGGTGCCTGCCGTATGGTAGGTAACGACCGGGTTCCTTTCGGTAGATGTTGCAGGGGTTCCCCCTTCGAATTTCCACATCCACGACGACGGCCTGTTAAGCGAACGGTCGGTGAACTGGACCTCGCCATCCAGCAAAACCTGCTGCCTGTCGGATGTAAAGCGGGCTATCGGCACTCCGCCCTGGGTATCTCCCAGCACATTTGAAGAAAGCAGCTCCCGTCTTCTCGGGCTGTTTGCCATGACCGCCCGTATCCTGGCCTTCTGGTCGAGCGTAAAAATATTCATACAGGCATCATTCGAGTAATCCATATAGTTCTCCACCATGTTCGTCCCTCCGCAGCTCTGCCTTCCTACCGGGCACCCGCTGCTGGCCGATGCCTGCGCCGGCGTATCGTCACAATAGTCATTCCCGCAATTTGAATCGCCCCAGATATGTCTCAGCCCCAGCCAGTGCCCGGTTTCATGCGTAAGCGTCCGCCCCTGGTTATTGTTGGAGAAAAGGTTGGGGAAATTACCCTTACGCGAATTTCCGAACGCCCTCACATGCACTACTACCCCGTCGGTCGTGCCGGTCCCACCCTCCGACAATCCCTGCAGACCCGACTGCACCGGGAACTGTGCGTAACCCAGAAGCTGCGTGCTGCCGCTGCTTGCTATGTCCAGCACCCACACATTATAATAAAGAGTAGGATCCCATATGGTGTACGTTTTCAGGTTTTCTATCTGGTCGCGGCTCCAGCTGGCCCGACCGCCGGCCACCCTGTCGATACCGGGCTCGGCCATGGTCTGGCCCTGCGGGTCCATCACTGCAAGCGCAAACTCTATTTCTACATCGGCCCCTCTCGAATGCGTATTGTACCCGGGCGTACTGACCTTCTTCCGGAAATCCTCGTTAAGGGTCTCTATCTGGGAGGCTACCTGGGCGGCGCTGATATTAGCGCCCGACCCGACGCTTTCGCCGTTATGCACCACATGCACCACCACCGGGATCGTAATAACTTCATCTACAACCCGCCCGCCTTTCAGTATCAGCTCATTGCGCTCTCTCACCTTACGCTGCACAAACATTTCGAATTCACTGAGCGTCCCCATCTCCGGGTGCCTGAGCCGCAAAATGCTATCCATCGGCATGGTTGCGCATTGCTCCTCTACCTGCGCCGAAACCGGGAAAGCCAGCAGCGCGAAAAGAAAAAAAATGAATAACTGCTTCATACTACAAAGCGGTTGTGCCTGACGGCCTGGACCTTGATATATTTTTCTTGCCCGATCATAAACTACAGCCTTCTTTAACCGGTAATTTTTTTGAAAATCCGCACGCCTCCATCCTACCGGCTGCTATCGGATCTCAGCGTGACCCGGTAGCTTGCATCGGTTTCTTCCACGTATACCTTGGTAAAATAAACCTCCAGCACAATTTCCGTATCGGTAAGCTTTTTCACCGTAAACGGCAGGATATAAATATCGCCGAACAGCGCCAGCGGCAGGGCAAATTCCAGTGTTGCGTCGACCGTTGTATAGCTCCAGGCATCACTTAGAAGTACATCGGACTCGGATGTGCTGCATTTGATCGTGCCGCTGGTGTATTCGAATGTCTTTTCTTCGTTGTTATAAAAAATATATTCGTTATCTCTTGAGCAGGGAAGATAAATCTCGCTCGCGGAATAAGGTCCTTCCACCTCGCCCTCGTCTATGATTTCAATGGAGTGGAACTTCCAGACCTTTTTCTCATTGCCGGCAATCAGCTGAGTTACTGTCAGGGGTTTAGGCTCCCATTTTTCTACACAGCCCGACAGGAAAAATGCGGCGGCGACGAAACCGGCTATACCCCTCCTGCAAAAATATTTAACGCGGTACATAGGTCAACTGAGGTATATTTATCAACGTATCGGCTCCCGACTGGCCCTCCGTTTTGATGTTTACATTCAGGATAATCTGCCGGGTTCTCGGGTCCCACGCGCCGTTGCCGAGAAGCGTATCGCCCAGCAGCACGTTGTACTGGTTGGGTATCGTGATGGAATTATCGCCGTTGTCGACAAAACGCAGCGTGATCTTATCGGCGTTAAAGCTCAGTACGCCGATATTCCAGTTGGAAAGGAGGTACTCGGTGCAATTTGTGCTCGTAATGGCTATATCTTTTACCTGCCTGTCATAGCCTGTCCTTTTTCCTGTATAATACCCCCCGAAAAGACAATCGTCCTCGATGGTAACCCGCAGCGAATTCCCCATCGAAAAGTTTTTACCCGTCCCTACCTGGACAGACTTTTCACCCTGGGAGGCAGCGTTGATCGTAAACAGAAGCTCTGAAGAGCGAAGAATATTATTTGCATTATTGATAAGATTGAGGCCTATCTCCCCGAAAAGACTGCCGGCTGGTATCGTCACTACTCCTTTTTGCCCGCTAATGGAATAATCTCTTCCCTCAACGGCGGTACCGCTCACAGAATAAGAGACGGTCACCGGCGTGTCAGACGGCTTGCCGACGAGGTGAACCCTGACGGTGACGGCCTCCCCGATGCTTTCCTTATATACGAGTGTCGTATCGGTAAACCTCACGTAATCCGGTCCGTTGTACACTATTTCCTGCTCATGACACGACAGAGTTGCCATGAATATCGCCAGGAACAATGTCGCGACCGGTATGCTGTATCTGTTCATAGGTTTTGGCAATTCGCTGATTTCTTAGTAGCCTGTGTTCTGGACCAGCATCCGGTTTGTCTGGATCTCCGTCTGCGGAATCGGCCAGAGGTTATACTTTTCGTTCCACCTCGTTGAAAAAGCAGTCATAACCGCTGTTATCCTGCCTGTACGTCTCAAATCAAACCATCTATGCCCTTCAAAGGACAATTCATAAAGCCGTTCGGTTTCTATTGCGCTCAGGGCTGCGGCCTGCGTAGTGAAGGCGGCAAGCGGCGCCTTGGCCCTGCGCCGCAGCGTATTGACGTCAGCCAGCGCCCCCGAGGTACCTGTGATCCTGTTCTGGCGCGCCCTGGCCTCCGCCCGTATGAGGTACATTTCGGCAAGACGAAAAACAGTGATATTGTTATTGCCCTGGTCGGGCGTTCCGTATTTTGTGACGGTCCACCCGTTATCTCTCCCCTGCTGGTTATTGGTATTAAAAACAATCGTAGCGCTGCGGGTGCCGGCATTGACGTTGATGATCTCCTGGACATAGCTATTGGAAGGGATCACCTCCCTCCTTCCCACCAGGATATTATTCAAACCGGTTGTAGAAGTACCCGGGTCGTCGCTCGACGAGTTGGCGTAGGCGAGCTCGAAAATGGATTCAGGATCAAACTCGGTGCTGATCACCGTCACATAGCTCGAGTCGAGCGACTGCAGGCGGCTGGTGATGACCGTATCGGCATATTGCTCGGCGGCGCCCCAATTACCTTCGTACAGGTAGTAACGCGCCAAACCGGCCCTTGCTGCATTTTTCGTTGCAAACTGCTTATTCAAAGCTGCGTTGTCTGCATCCCACCGCAGCGGTAACCCGGCAAGGGCGGCGGTATAGTCGGCAAGCACCTTGTCGAGTATCTCCTGCTTCGGCGCCCGCGGAATACTACGGTTTGTCTGTACGTCGGTGGTTGTCACGTTTGGAACATCGCCAAAGGTATGGGCTGCTATAAAGTAAGCATATGCCCGGCAGAACTTCGCCTCGGCGAGAAGCCGGTCTTTTTCCGCGCGGGAAACCCTGGCTACTCCGTCAATATTCTCCTCGATAAAATTAGCAATGTAAATAGTGGTATAAATATTCCCCCAAAGCGTCCTTGCCAGCGTGTTTGCGGGGGTAATGTTCTTGCTCCCCAACTCATTGAAATCGGTGAAGGTCCCATTGCTCTGGATATAGTCGGGCGTAAAATCGGCGGCAAAAATCGTACAGGAGCCAAAGCTTCTCAGTGCATTGTAAAGTCCTATTCTCACCGGCTCCATGTCGTCCGGTCCCTGCAACACGAGGTCGTCGACCAGCAGGTCCACCGGCGGGGGTTCGAGTATTTCCCGGCACCCGCCAAACGCCAGCAGCAGCACAGCCAGCAAACTACCTTTCACGATATGTTTTATTCTTGCTCCTGACATAATTTCAGAACGTCAAAGTAAACCCTCCCTGGATTGTCTTTACCTGGGGCAGCGTAAAAAAATCGATTCCCTGAGCTGTCGTGCTTCCATCGAGAGTGGAAACTTCCGGGTCCACGCCCGAATACGATGTCAACGTCCAGAGATTAGTTCCCGACACAAATACGCGGGCGCTTCCGAGCCTGATCTTTTCGATCCACCGGGAAGGAAGATTATAGCCGATCGCTACATTTTTCAGCCTCAGGAACGATCCGTCCTCCAGGAAACGGCTGCTATGGTAATTATTGTAGGTATTGCCCATCTCGTAGCGCGGCACATCGGTGATATCACCTTCCTTTTTCCAGCGCCGCAGCGCTATGACGCTCTGGTTATTCTCTACGTCTTCTCCGGTATTCACGAGCGCCGTGTTGGTAAAATTGAGCACCTTATTGCCATACATAAAATGGAAAAATACGCTCAGGTCAAATCCTTTGTAAGTAAAACGGTTATTCAGTCCCCCGTAAAATTTCGGCTGCGCGTTACCGATCACCTGCCCGTCCTGGGGAGAAATTTTACCATCGCCATTGACGTCTTCATAAAGCGCATCTCCCGTCGCCGGGTCTACTCCCAGGAAATTCAACCCCCAGAAAGTCCCGAGCGGCTGGCCTTCCAGCACCGCGTTGGTACCTCCTACCCCGGATCCGGTATATCCCCGGTACAAGGTATCGCTGTTGGCGAGCGCCTCAACCTTATTGGCGTTCCTGGTAATATTGAAATCTGTGGACCATTTCAGGTCGCCGTTAAGATTGTCGCTGGAAATGGAAAGTTCGACGCCCTTGTTGCTTACGCTGCCTATATTCCCCTGGATACTGCCGTAACCTGTCGTAAGCGGGATAGGCTCTGCAAAGAGAAGCTTATCGGTAAGATTGCGGTAAACGTCGGCGGTGATCCGGAGACGGTTGTCAAACAAAGCGGCGTCTATCCCGATATTGGCTTCGTTTGTCCTTTCCCACTGGAGATTGCTGTTGGGCAGCCGGTTTGGCCCGACCCCCGTATTACCATTGTATACGGCGGCGGACCAAGTTCCCAGGTATTGGAAGTTCCCTATCCGCTCGTTGCCGGTAAACCCATAGCTGGCCCTGAGCTTGAGGTCATCTACAAAGCGCGTGCCTGCAAGGAAAGCTTCCTCCGATAGGCGCCAGCCGGCTGAAAGAGAAGGGAAGTAACCGAATCTCCTGTTTTTTCCGAACCTGGATGACCCGTCGGCCCGGATCGTCCCACCCAGCAGGTACTTGTCCTTAAAATCATATTTCAGCTCCCCGAAAAAAGAAACCAGGCCCGATTGATCGTAGAAGGAACCGCCCTGATCGATTATTCCTGCCGAATTGAGATAGGTAAACTGAGTGCTGGGAAACATCCGTCCCACAACAGACGATTCGCGCGTCTGCGTATGGATAATTTCATTTCCCAGGAGCATATTGAACCTGTGCCTTTCGTCGATGTGCCTGTAATAAGTAAGCACATTGGAGTTGGTAAGCGTATAGAGCGTAAATGTGCTGTAGACTCCGTAGCCCTTTCCTCCGACCCCTTCCAGGTAGCCTCCTATCGCCGTAGTAGCGGGTTCATACTGGTCTTCCTCGGCATTGTTGTAGTCCATGCTCACCTTCGACCTGAAGTTCAGATCACGGGCCAGCGCGATGTCCATATTAGCACCCGCCAGGATCTTCAGACCGTATGTCCTGAAACGCGGCAGGAGCGCCTGGCCCACAGGGTTAAAGTTCGGAAACTCGGCGTAGTTGGGATCATTAGGCACATAGAGGCGCCCGAATTCATCATAAGGGCTATAATACGGCAGGCTTTTTATTGCTCCGGAATACACGCCGTCCAGGAAGTTATCTCCTTTTACACGGTCGTTCTGGGTCATCGATACGTTGATATTGGCGCCGAATTTCAGTCTGTGGTTGACCGTATGGTCCAGGTTAAGCGCGCCGGTGTATCGCGTAAAGCGGTTGTTGAGCTGAACCCCTTCTTCATCCCGCACGTTGCCGCTGAAATAGAATCTTGTCTTTTCAGTCCCCCCGGAAGCCGTAACCTGGTACTGCTGCAGTATTCCCCGCCGCAGCACTTCCGAAATCCAGTCAGTATCGACCAGGTCGGTCACTCCCGGGATCAGGCCCATTTCATCCGGGTTCCTGCCCGCAGCCAGTACTGCATCCCTTTGCAGCTCCAACAGTTGGGAAGAGTTCATCAGCTTGGGTCGCCCGATCAGTTCGATGATCCCCCTCTGCACGTCTGCAGTAACGGTGGTTTTATTATTTCTTCCCCGCTTGGTGGTGATGATTACCACGCCGTTTGCCCCGCGCGAGCCATAAATGGCTTTGGCGGAAGCGTCTTTCAGTATTTCTATATTGGCTATGTCGTTCGGGTTGACCACCGCAAGCGAGTTGTCGTTCTGGCCCCCGAAGTCCCTTCCGGTAATGCTTCCGTCAAAAACCGGTGTGCCATCTACGATAAAAAGAGGCCGGTTCGATGCGGAAATCGAGGTATTTCCCCGTATCCTGATGGCTATTCCTCCGCCCGGCGTCCCCGACGACTGGGAGACCTGCACACCGGCAGCCTGCCCCTGCAGCGCCTGGTCAAACCCTGTAACGGGCATGTCCTTGAATTTGTCGCTCCTGATAGACGATATCGAGCCTATGATGTCCCTGCGCTGAAGCTCGTGATAGCCCGTCACCACCACCTGGGAAAGCTCTGTTTTGCTTTCTTCCATGATCACATTGACGGCTGATCTGCCCTGACCGACAGTAATCTCCTGGGTCTCAAGACCTACAAAAGAATAGATGAGCACATTAGTCCCCGAAGGAACCTCCAGGACGTAATTACCTTCCAGGTCGGTTGTGGTGCCGGTCCCAGCGCCCTTCAGCAGTATTGAAACGCCCGGAACCGGGCTTCCGTCCGTTGCCAGAGTGACCTTACCCCTGACAGGCCGAAGCTGCGCCATCAGCTCTAAAGAACAAAAAAAGACCAGGATCAGGGTTCCTGATAAAAAAGTAATATTTTTATTCATTCCTTTGCAGCGGCCATTTTATGGGTTTAGTCCCTAGAGGTCATTCCCGAAACGCTTACAACCATCATTACGTCGGTGAATATTTGTTTGTTGCGTTCAAGATAACTGTTCAAGATTGAAATTTAGGTAAAAGTTTTAGAGAAAACAGAAAATGCAGGATAAAACAGTTATCGGAGCACATTATCACATCATCTAATTATCCAATCATCGCATCAATAATTACCGAATGAGCAGCAATGAACTGACTGACAGAGCGTTCTGGCTGAAGTACTGGGAAAACAAAAAAAACCTGGTGTTCGAGATCCCTTCAGGCTATCCCTTTCTTTCAGAGCTGGACGTGCTGATCAGGAGCCGCGGCATAAAGACGCTCCTGGAAATCGGGGGATTCCCCGGCTATTATTCGGTATGGGCCCGCCGGCTCGGCGTAACGTCAACCCTTCTTGACTTCGTCGTTCACCGGCCGATCCTCAGGGAGCTTGAGAAAGCCAACCACGTGCCGGAAGGAGCTACCGGCGTTGTGGAAGCCGATATTTTTAAGCTTCAGGCCGACCCGGTGTATGACCTTGTGATGTCAAACGGACTGATTGAACATTTTAACGATACCGAAGATATCGTTAAAAGACATACGCAGTTCGTAAGGCCGGGCGGGGCGCTTTTCATTTCGCTTCCTAATTTCCGGGGACTTAACGGATGGTTTCAGAAGACTTTCGATCCCGCCAACTACGAAAAGCACAATATCGGCTGCATGGATCCCGGGTACCTCCGGAGCATCTGTGAAAATGCGGGTCTTGAAAACGCGGATGTGCAATATTCGGGATATTTTATGCTATGGCTCGAAAACCCTGAGACCCAGCCCTTGTGGGTCAGGGCCTTCATGAAGCTCACCTGGCTTCCCCTTAAAGTTTTCTTTAAAATATTTCCTTTCAACAGCAGGGCTTTTTCTCCCTATATCGTGATCAGGGCTGTTAAGCCGGCATAGCGGGCATGCTGATCCCTGGTCTGTGTGAGGTGGTCTTTGAAGACACAGACCATGGCTGCGGCTACCAGTACTTTCCTTTTTTCAAATAAAAAACCAGGCCCCTGGCCGCTATCCTCACATGGTTGAGCACCGCTGCTCCCCAGCCAAAATGACGTTTCAAAACACGCCACCGGTCTGCCAGCGACTTCCGCCGCCGTTGTGCCGATAACCCGCCGAGCAGGTACCTGCAGAGAATAAAATCCAGGCATTTTATCCGGGCTGCTTTTTTCATCGCCGCAATTTCCCAGTCCAGGTCGGCGCTCAGGTTGTCTATGTCGTAGACAGGCGCCAGCTCCCTCTTTACGATAAAAGCCTGATGACAGATCTTCATACCCAGCGCCATATCTTTCCATGATATAGCTTCCGGGAGACTATGAGGCGTTACCTCGCTTCTTAAACCGAGCGGAGTTCCTTCCGGCGACACAAACAGCGCATCGCTGTAATAAATATCTGCACCTGAATGCAATGCGGCAAGAAGGCTGCCCGCCGTGGTCCGATCATAAACCTCGTCCCCCGCGTTCAGAAACCATACATATTCCCCGGTAGCCAGCTGAAGTCCCTTATTCATCGCATCGTAAAGGCCCCTGTCCGGCCCGGAATGGATTTTTATGTCCAGGACGTCTTTATAGCGGGCGGCGATCTCCAGCGTATGGTCGGTCGAAACGCCGTCTATGAGCAGGTATTCGATCCGGCCGGACCCTCCTATTTCCGCAACACCTTTCGCAACGCTTTCCAGTGTCCTTTCCAGGAAAGCGCCTGCATTGTAAGTAACAGTAATAATAGTTAAGCCGGGTCTGCGCATCCGCTTAAAAGATTTTTGTAAAGTTCATGATACTGCGCCGCTACCACTTTTTCGTCATATTCCCGGAGCACTTTCTGTCTGGCCGCCTCCGAAAGCGCACCGCCGGCGTTATTTTCCAGCACCCATAGTATGCCTTCGGCCAGCGATTCCGGCGATTTGTAATCCGCAACGTAGCCGTTCACCCGGTGATCGATCATTTCCGGGATACCGCCGGTGTGAAAGCCCACTACCGGCGTGCCGCAGGCCATCGCTTCCATTACGGTATTGGGAAGGTTATCCTCGACCGAAGGCGTTACATAAAGGGAAGCGGCATTATACACCTTTACAAGCATTTCATCACCGCTTATATAACCCAGGAAACGGGCTTCCAGGGGGATGTCGTCCAGCATTCCCCCGTCGTCCGCCCCCAACACCAGCAGCCCGAGCTTAGCTCCTGCTTCCGGGCTTCTCCGGGTCAGGATACGCAAAGCTTCATGTAAAAAGCCGAAGCCCTTTCCTTTAGCCGAAACCTTAGCCGCCGCAAAAAGAATATAGACCTTGCCAGCGGCCAGTCCCAGATCGGCGTACCGGTCAAAATTTTCTATTTTCCTGAATAGCGTGGTATCCAACGGGTTGGGTATGCTGGTTACGTCCGACGGCCGCCACAAGCTGCCCGATTGCGCTCTCCGACCCAGCCACCGGCTGCAGGCTACCGCTGTAAATCCGCTTCCAGGTTTCCATAGCCGCTTTTTGGAAAGCAGCCGGTCGTAGGAGAGATCTTTTTTACCCGGCCTTTTCAGAAACTTGCAATCCCCGCAGGACAACATAAAATGATCACATGCCCCGCTGTGATGACAGCCGCCCGTAAAAGCCCACATGTCGTGCAAAGTCCACACGACCGGCTTGCCCAGGCTTAAAAGCCGCCCTATATCGGCGATAGATAAAAATCCGAAATTGATCCAGTGGAGATGAATAATATCCGCCTCTTTCACCAGCTCGTGCGCGGCTAAATTTTTCCCGGCGACGGCCGGCGAAAATGCATACCGGACTTCGGGGCTTCGCTCATAGGGCAGGAAAAACAGTCTTTCAGCAACAAACCGCAACCAGAAAAAGGCTTTCCCCGCGCCCCGATTGTCCAGTCCGGATACATTCGGCTCTTCAATAGAAGTTTTAGCCACCAGCAACCTGGACTGAACACCGTTCCTGTTCAGCGCCCTGTTGAGCCGGGCTGCCGCTATTCCCGCCCCGCCGGTAAGATGAAAAGTACTGAGATGAAGTACTTTGATCAAAATATTACAACATTAAGGAACAGAACAACCGATTTATCCCCGGCAAAATAAAAGATAATTCAGCGAAATCGTATGTAAATATTATGCTACCTGAAAAATCCCGGCACTACCCATCTGTACCTGACGGCCAGTACCCTGATCACGATAATCAGGGAAGCTGCGGAAAGAAAAGCAAAATTACGGCCTGCGCCCAGGTGGTCGAGCACCAGGTAGCACACCGCTCCCGCAAAGCACGCTGTGGCATATACCTCCTTACGGTAAACGATCGGCATTTCATTGGTCATGACGTCGCGGATAACACCTCCCATCACGGCCGTGAATACACCCATTATCGCTGCTATTTCGGGCCGGACGCCCAGGCTGAGCGCTTTCTCAGTCCCTACGATCGTAAACAGGGCTATCCCGAAAGTATCAAAAAGAAAAAGCGTGCGCTTCAGGTTCAGCAGGTACCTGTAGAATAAAAAAGTCACAAAAATACCCGTCAGGATAGCATAAATCAGGTTTATATCTTTTATCCACACAAGCGGGTAGCTCCCCAGCAGCACATCCCTGAGCGTCCCGCCGCCGATAGAAGACAGGAAAGCCGTAAAGCAAGCCGCAAACCAGTCGCCGTATTCCCGGTCTTTCACGGTCAGGGCACCCGATATGGCAAAGGCAAAAGTGCCGGTAATTTCCAAAAAGTACTGTATTCCCATAAATCTCTGAGCTCTCCTTACTGAAGATCTGTCATTACGCTGCAACCTTAAAAAAACAGGGTAAATTTAGTTATATGATCCGTAACCAAACTGCTTCGTAGCGGATAATCATATCGATTGTGTATCTTTGTTATTTAACCTGCTGTCATAAAATATGAATTACCGGGAATATATCGGGCGGGATCATAAGGTGATGTTAGGGAAGCCGGTTATCAAAGGGACACGGCTGACAGTCGAATTAATCTTACGCAAATTGGGCGAAGGAGCTTCTCCCGGGGAATTGCTATTGTTGTATCCTCAACTGACCGAAAAACATCTGCAGGTAATTATGCAGTTCGCAGCCGAACTTGTAGCTAATGAAGACCATATCAGCGCAGCCTCTTGATTCTTGCCGATGAAAATATCGACAATCGTATTATTGAGCGATTACGGCGCGCAGGATTAGACGTATATTCCATTTACGAATCTGCTCCGGGAATAACTGATTTATCAGTTATTGAACTTTCCAGAAACCCTCCCCGTATTATCTTAACTGAAGAAAGACATGGCATGCCCATCTCCAGCCGGCAATGCAGCATGCAATAACTGCTATTACAATCCATTAAAAAAGAGTATTTTTGCAGCATGCAAATTAACCGGCAGGACATACCCATGGAACCGATAGAAGCGCTTGACGAGGTAGCGGCGAAATTGCTGCAGTTGAGCGACGATCGCCGTATATGGCTGTTCGAAGGCGGCCTGGGCGCCGGGAAGACGACATTGATCAGGCACCTCTGCGAACGCCTGGGCGTACAAAACCCGGTGCAGAGCCCTACCTACTCCCTGGTTAACGAATACCGGACCAGGGACGGGCAGCCCGTATTTCATTTTGACCTGTACAGACTGAAAAATATACGCGAGGCATACGAGATCGGGATCGAGGAGTACCTCGATTCGGGCAGTTATTGTTTCATCGAATGGCCGGAAGTAGCCCGTCCTATCTGGCCGGAAGACAGCTTCCGCCTTTTGCTGCAAAGAGACGGATCCGGGAAACGTGTCATCTCTCCGCATGCCGGGCACAACATAAGCTCTACTACTCAGTAACCAATAATGGCCACACCGTCGACATCCCCTACCGGCTTCAAGGAGCTCGCCAAGCAATCAGCGCTTTATCCCCAGGAATCGCTCGACCCGTTGGTACAGAACGGAAAATCCCTGCTGATAGGCGTTCCGAAAGAAGTCTCTCTCCAGGAGAACCGCGTAGCGCTGACGCCTGAAAGCGCCGCTATCCTGACCCGTAACGGGCACAGAGTCTGGGTCGAGAAAGGAGCAGGCACCGGGGCACATTTCGCAGACAACGAATATACCGAAGCCGGGGCGGAGATACTGGAAAGCGCCGATCAGATCTTCCAGGCCGATCTTATCCTGAAAGTCGAACCGCTGATCGACAGGGAGTTCGAGTGGGTAAAAGCCGGCGCTACCGTTATTTCAGCGCTGAATCTTCCCACGCATCAGAAAGCTTTTTTTGAAAAGCTCAACCAGAAAAAAATCACAGGGATCGGCTATGAGTTCATCGAAGATCCCGCCGGAGGGCTGCCCATCGTGAGAACCATGAGCGAAATTGCGGGGAGCGCGTCCATGCTGATCGCGGCCGAATACCTGAGCAGCCCGAGCAACGGGAAGGGTCTTGTCCTGGGCGGGATAACCGGCATTCCGCCCACTAAGGTAGTGATACTCGGCGCCGGTACCGTTGCCGAGTATGCCGCCCGCGCGGCGCTGGGCCTCGGGGCGGATATCAAGGTATTCGATCGCCATATTTACCGGCTGCAGCGACTCAAGTATGCGGTCGGGCAGAGTGTGTATACTTCCATCATCGACTCGGACACGCTGCGCGAAGCCATCAGCCGCGCCGACGTGGTGATCGGTGCCATGAGGGGAGAAAACGGGCAGAGTCCCTGCGTCGTAACGGAAGAAATGGTCGCCGGCATGAATCCCAATTCCATCATCATCGATGTCAGCATCGACCAGGGAGGCTGCTTTGAAACGTCCAGGCTTACTACCCACGACAAGCCGGTGTTCAAGCACCTCGATGTGATCCACTATTGCGTTCCCAACATTGCTTCCCGCGTTGCGCGCACCGCCAGCATCGCTTTGAGCAATGTGTTCCTGCCCTTCCTGCTCGAAGTAGGAACAATAGGCGGAATAGAAGAGATGCTGTACTCCAGCCGGTGGATCATGAAGGGGGTGTACACTTACAAAGGCTCGATCACCAACGCTCATATCGCCCAGAAATTCAAAATGCCCTACAAAGACCTGTCGCTTCTTATGATGGCCAGGCTTTAGCTTCGACTCCGCTCAGCTACCGGCGGCTGAGTAGATAACGGCGGCTGATTTCGGAGCCTCCGGCAGCTGAGCGGATACCGGCGGCGGAATAGATAACGGCAGCTGATTTCGGAGCCTCCGGCAGCTGAGCGGATACCGGCGGCTGAGCGGAGTCGAAGCCACCGGAGTATTAAAAAAACAAATTTCAGATTCTACCATGATTCATCATAGCAACGAAAACTATCTTCTTGACGACGCCAACTCTCCTGATCTGAACAGGAAGCTGCTGGGGATCATTTCCCAGGATTTCGTCAAAGTCGCCGATCATTTGAAAGAAGCTTCCTACCAGGTAAGAAAGAGAGGCTTCTCTCAATATCCCTTGTTCGTAGTCTCCAGGATGCCCAGCGAATTGGGGACGTTGCTCTTCAGTCCCGGAGAGCTGGATACAGAATGGATGTACAGGGCGTCTTTTCTGGAAGAGTTTGTCCAGAGAGGACTTGTCGGGGAGGCTTCCGTCGATTATTTCAAGGAACACTACCGGGATCCCGATGAATTTTGCTGCGTCTTCGCCATTCACAACGACTTTGCCGGCTTTATATACGTCCCTTATCCGGAAGATTAACTCCGTAGCACCGCTTCCCTGTTTTGAGCAAGAGCACCTCTCCGTCCTACGGTTCCGGCTTCTCCGCATACCTGGCCATCGCATTGCCGGTTGTGGGGTACCTGATCTATTCCCGCTATTTTTCCGGCTCGCTTTTCTATGCGGACGATTTCCACCTTCTCAAAACGGTACAGTGGGCAAAGGAAGCCGACGGGTGGCTGGAAAAGGTCAGGCTGTTCTACCAGCAGCACCAGGAGCACAGGATCGTCGTACCCCGACTGCTGACGCTGGCCGACTATTACCTGGAGGGTCATATCGGCTGGAAGTCGCTCATCTTCTTTGCAAATGTCGTCTGGTGCTCCACCATTTTCATCCTTTGGAAGATATTTCGCTCCCTGGGCATCAGCAGCTGGTATTTTATACCGGTTCCATGGCTACTCCTGCATCCTCAGTACTACGAAAACGTCACCTGGTCCATCAGCATTCTCCAGCAGTCTGACGTCGTTTTCCTTTTCACGCTGCTGGCATACCTGTGTGCCCGGAAGAAATACAATCTCGCGCTGCTCATTTCGGTTGTCGCCACGTTTACCCACGGCAACGGGCTCTTTTCTTTCCCCATCGCGATTGTATTCAGCCTGATCGATAAAAACCGGAAGAGCTCCGCCAGGCTTGCCGTTACTTTTTTCATCATAGCCCTGATTTACTTTTACGGGTTCAAAAGCGGGCAGAATGCCAGCATTTCGCAAAGCCTGGCAGATCCGCTGAACCTCATCCAGTCATTCGGCGTCTTTTTCGGGAGCACTACGCTGATTGCCGCAAAAAATTATGTGATCGCCGCCCTGGCAGGCCTGTTCCTGATAGGATCGCTTACGGCCTGGTCGGTTATGACGCTCAGGAAAAGCATCGCCGGCAAAGGGAGCGCATTGCCCGACCGGTTTCTATGGGGGATTACCGCCTTTCTTTTCGTCACCGGGAGCCTGGTCGTGGCGACCCGCAGCTGGCAGGGAGTCGAAACCATCGCCGCTCCCCGGTATCTTCATTACTCCTCCTATGTGCTTTGCATATTTTACCTGGTAGCCCTGAGGGTTACAAGCGGAAGCTTCAGGAAATCCCTTGGCATTGCTTTTATCCCGGCAGCCCTGTTGCTCACCCTGCTGAGCTATTTCAATTTCACGCCGCATGTCCGCTTCCTGAGAGACCAGCTGCTTGCCGAAGAATCCAACTATGTCAACCATGGCGTGTTCCTGCAGTATTTTCCGTCATTCAACAGGAATATCAGCGAACCCTACCGGAATGCCGTTGCAAGCGGCGTGATCAGGATGAGCGACCGGCTCCCTTATGACAGCACTAGCGAAACCCTGAGCAGCATACCCCTCACAGTTACGCTGGATTCCATTCGCCTGGAAGACGCCAGCCGCTCCAGCGCCGAACGGGTTGTCCGGATATCGTCGACGGAGCGTCCCGGAAAACAGGTATTCCTGGCTATCCGGGCCGAAGGGCAGACGCCCTACTGGATCCCGGTTTTCACCCAGAGAGCGGCATACAGGTCCCTGCTTACCTCCGGCGCTTTGCTCGGAAACGGGTTTGAAGGGACTGCGATCCTGAACAACCTGCCGCCGGGATCTTACCGGATAGGGCTTTACACGGAAGGGGCCGTCTCGTGGACTGACCAGTACCTGCCTGTTTCCTCTGAATGAAAATGATCGTATATTTAGCTCCTTATATTTGAATTTTCGCCGGATGCCCAAAAGGACTGCACTTATTGTTCCCTGCTATAATGAAGAAAAACGTCTGAAAGGTCAACAATTTCTGGAATTCGTATCCGGCGTTGAAAACATTGACTTATGGTTCATAGACGACGGAAGCCGTGACAATACCTTCCGGATCATCGGGCAGATCGCCGGCCAGGCTCCTTCACGCATCTTCACCGAACAGCTGTCCGTCAACAGCGGGAAAGCCGAAGCCATCCGGACAGGATGCCGGGTCGCGCTTGCAACCGGCCGGTATGATTATGTGGGCTATATCGATGCCGACCTGTCGGCTCCCGTGCATGAGGTTGTCCCGCTAAACGAGCTGATCAACGAAGGCGGGTACCTGATCGTGGCGGGCTGCCGCATTAAGATGGCCGGCCGGAAGATCGAAAGGACGCTCATACGGCATTACATAAGCCGGATCTTCGCAACCTACTATTCGCAGCTGCTCGGCGTGCATAACTATGACACGCAATGCGGGCTGAAGCTTTTTACGGGGCCTTTTGCCGCCAGGCTTTTTGACAGCCCGTTTGTTTCGCGGTGGCTGTTCGACCTCGAGCTTTTCCTGAGGGCCAAAAAATTGCTGGGAGAGGAAGAATATGCCGGGAAGGTCATCGAATCGCCGCTCTATGAATGGCGGGAGATCGGGGGGTCCAAACTGAAATGGCACGATTTTGTCAAGGCTCCCCTCGAAGTGCTCAGGATCTGGTTCAGGTACCGCGGCCCCAACAGAGAGGAAGCCTGAGCCCGGAGGAAAAGCTCCCTGAAATACAGGGCCTGAAGCCCGGCGATACGCGCGTATTGCCCGCCGGCCATATCGGTATACTCCAAAAAAATTCGTATCTTTACGCTTTACATTTTCTGTTATCTCTAAATAAAATTTAAGCCAAAGTACACCATTTATATGGCAAACGAAACAGTAGTGGCGCCCAGTAATTATTCTGCAGAGAATATCCAGGTACTGGAAGGGCTTGAAGCCGTGCGTAAGAGGCCCTCAATGTATATCGGAGACACTGGGACGAAGGGGCTTCACCATCTCATCTGGGAAGTAGTTGACAACTCCATTGATGAAGCTTTAGCCGGTTATTGCGACACCATCTATGTTACAATTGAACCAGACAACTCCATAACGGTAAAAGATAACGGCCGGGGCATACCGACCGGCATGCATCCGAAAGAAAAGCGGTCCGCGCTCGAGGTCGTCATGACCGTCCTGCACGCCGGCGGTAAGTTCGATAAAGACACCTACAAAGTTTCCGGTGGTCTGCACGGCGTAGGGGTATCCTGCGTCAACGCCCTTTCTATCGAGTTCAGGGCAGAAGTACACCGCGAGGGCGAGGTCTTCGAGCAGGAATACTCGCAGGGCAAACCGCTCTACCCGGTAAGGGTGATCGGCGCCTCCGATATCACGGGGACGATCATCCATTTCAAGCCGGATGACACTATTTTTACTGCTACCGAATATAAATACGAAACCGTGGCTTCCAGGCTGCGCGAGCTATCTTTCCTGAACCGCGGGATCAGGCTCCTGCTCACCGATAACCGGGAGCTGGATGAAAACGGACAGCCCCGCCACGAAGAGTTCTTTTCGGAAGGCGGCCTGACTGAGTTTGTCACCTATCTCGACAGCACCCGCCCGGCGCTCATTCCCGAGCCCGTGTATATGGAAAATCTCAAGGTGGCGGTGCCGGTCGAAGTGGCCCTGATCTACAATACTTCCTATTCGGAAAACGTATTTTCGTACGTCAACAATATCAACACGATAGAGGGTGGAACGCACGTTTCCGGCTTCCGGATGGCGCTGACCAGGACGCTCAAGAATTATGCCGACAAATCGGGTATCCTTGCAAAAGAAAAAATAGAGATCAGCGGCGACGACTTCAGGGAAGGGCTGACAGCCGTTATTTCGGTCAAAGTCGCCGAGCCACAGTTTGAAGGGCAGACCAAAACCAAGCTCGGGAACGGCGATGTGGCCGGCGCCGTGAGCCAGGTGGTTTCCGATATGCTCGAAACCTATCTCGAGGAACACCCGAAAGAGGCCCGCATGATCATCGACAAGGTGATCCTGGCCGCCAAAGCAAGGATTGCAGCCCGCAAGGCAAGGGAAATGGTGCAGCGCAAGAATGTGCTTACCGGCACAGGGCTGCCCGGAAAGCTTGCCGACTGCTCGGAAACCGATCCTGAAATATGCGAGCTGTACCTGGTGGAAGGGGATTCTGCAGGCGGAACTGCCAAACAGGGCCGCAACCGGATGTTCCAGGCGATCCTGCCGCTGAGAGGTAAGATCCTGAACGTGGAAAAAGCCCAGGAATACCGGATCTACGAGAACGAGGAGATCAAGAACATGTTCACCGCCATGGGGGTGCAGATCGGGCGCGAAGGCGATGAAAGGGCATTGAACATCGATAAGCTCCGCTATCACAAGATCATCATCATGACCGATGCCGACGTCGACGGCAGCCATATCCGGACGCTGATACTCACTTTCTTCTTCAGGTATATGAAGGTGCTGATCGAAAACGGCTATATATATATTGCGCAGCCCCCGCTGTACCTGGTAAAGAAAGGCAAGGAAGAGCGCTACTGCTGGACCGAAGCCCAGAGAGAGGCGGCCGTCAGGGAAATAGGCGGCGGCAGGGAGGACTCGGTTAACGTACAACGCTACAAAGGTCTCGGTGAAATGAACGCCGAGCAGCTCTGGCACACGACAATGGATCCCGATCAGCGCAGCCTGAAGCAGGTTACCATTGAGTCGGCCGCAGAAGCCGACCACCTCTTTTCCATGCTGATGGGAGATGAAGTGGCGCCACGCCGGGAATTTATAGAAAAAAATGCGAAATACGCCCGAATAGATATCTGACCGGCATTACAACCTTATTACAAAGCGGGTGGTCTTTACGATAAACGACCATCCGCTTTTTTTCAGTCAAAGCAACATTTTTCGCAGCCGGACAGTAATGTTGAATAAAAGATCAGCGCAAAGAGCATGAGACACTTCTCCTTTGTTTTTATCCTGACCGTCTTGTCATTCCCGGTGCTCAGGGCCCAGGAAACGCCCGTGCCCGAAGAAAAATACTATACACCCGAGACCTCCGAAACACCTACCATCCAAAAGTTCAGGATGAAAAAAGAGGCGGAAAAACAGCTGGAAAGGGTGAAGATCCTGAGCCGGTGGTACCTGGGAGCCGATTTATTCGGCCGTTCGGACATCACCAGCCTCGATAATAACTACAGGTATCTTTTCAAATCGTTTCCTGCCAGCACCGTCGACCTTTCTTTTTCCGGCCAGGTCGGCTGGATTTTCCGCGAGCAGCTCGCTGTAGAGGGCGGGTATGCGCACAGCAAAATTCACAACACGGCTGTCTTGAATACCACCAATAAAGGAGGGTTCAGGTTTTCCAACGACGGGAATGCCTTTTTTCTACGTACAAAATTCCTGATCGAATTCGAAAAAATGGGTTTACGCCGGCCCGGCCTCTGGATTGGCGGCGGAGCCTGGGCCGTTCCCAACTCGGGCGGCGAGCGCGACCCTAAAGGCTATATCATTTACCACTACGACAATAGGGGCGCGGCCGATACCACCTATGTGAGCAGTAAAACCACAATCGGGGACGACTGGACCTACGGGCTCGAAGCCTCTGTCGAATATGCTTTCAAATTAAATGAATGGGCAGATGCGGCCTTCTTCATACGCCGGCACTGGGGATACGGCACCGCCATTTCTACGGAGCTCACTTTTGCAGACAATAAAAAAGTAAACGAGACCGGCTTTTTGAAATCCGACGGAACGGGCTGGAATTTCGGCATTTCCATACGTTTCATGACCGGTATCAGGAGGGGAGAGCTGAAAACGTACACGCCTGGAAACGCCGGTCCCTCACCCTACCGTTCACGGACAGACCTGTGAAACCCGCCCGGAGAAGATGCTGTTTTTTTTATCTGCAAATAATAGCTAATTTGGGGCTTGTCGCTTTCAATCCCACTTTACCATAGCCATGCCTTCGGATCATTCCAGTTTTCCCCAAAACGACAGAAAAAAGTCGTCCCTTTCTGACCTGTTCTCTTTTTTTAGCCCGGCCAGACAGGAAGAAGAGGAAAGTCCCTTCAGGAAAAACCCGGAGAAAGTGGCACAGACCGTTGCCCAGAGCGACCTGATAAGCCGCGACCTCAGCTGGCTCAAGTTTAACGAGCGGGTCCTGGACCAGGCGAAGAACAAGGACCGGAACATCTTCGACAGGCTCAAATTCCTGGCCATTACCAGCTCCAACCTCGACGAGTTCTTCACCATCAGGGTGGGGAACCTCTATAATTACCTCGACTACGGGAAGCAAAGGATCGATTATTCGGGCCTTAGGGAAGTCCCTTTCAAAAAGCTGCTTCTCACAACCGCCCAGCAGTTTGTAGAGGAACAAAACAGC
The DNA here is from genome assembly GCA_001724175.1 of Cytophagaceae bacterium SCN 52-12. GTDB lineage: Bacteria > Bacteroidota > Bacteroidia > Cytophagales > Spirosomataceae > Ravibacter. Next base: position 30,754 of record MEDT01000052.1, read on the forward strand.
CTGTACGTCGACGAGCTCAGCCCGCTCTTTGAAAAACACAGGTTCAGGATCGTACAGATCGGGGAGCTGGAGCCGGAAGAAAGTGAAAAAGCCGCCGGCTTTTTCGACAGGACGGTATACCCTATGCTGACGCCCATGCTGTACGATTACACGCATGCCTTCCCGGTCCTGCTGGCCAAGGTGCTTATTCTGGCCGTAACGACCAAGGCGGATGGCAACGACGAAGAAGAAGAAAAGCTTTCTTTTGTCCAGCTGCCGGCCAACCTTCCCCGCTTTTATGTGGTCGAAAGGGCCGAAGAAGTACTCTTTGTGCCTATAGAAAGCATTGTCCGGTCGCATATCAGGAAACTCTACCGTAATGTCCGGATATCCTCCACGACGATCTTCAGGGTCATGCGCAATGAAGATTTCTCGCTGGAAGACAGCGACGATATAGAAGCGGACCTGGTCGACGAGCTCAGGCAAAAAATCAAAAACAGGCGGCTGGGGAGGGTCGTAAGGGTTGAAATAGAGGAAAATGCCGGGAATAAGCTGTTGAAGCTGCTAAGGAAGCGCTGGGAGATCGACGAGCACAATATCTTCGTTAACCGGGGCCTTATCGATTATACCGGGCTCTGGCAGATCGTCAGATTCCCCGAGTTCAAGGATCAGACGCCTCCCGCCCACCCTCCCGTTCCGCCGCTGGGCATCGGGCGGGAAAGAGCCGGCAACATATTTGAGGTGATCCAGGAAAAAGACATACTCCTTCATCACCCTTATAATAATTTCGAGCCCGTGCTTCAGCTCCTCGAGCAGGCAGCAGAAGACCCGAAGGTACTGTCCATTAAGCTGACCATCTACAGGCTGGCAAAAAATTCGAGGGTTACCAATGCGCTCCTGAAAGCTGCGGAAAACGGCAAGCATGTCGCCGTGCTTTTTGAGGTAAAGGCGAGGTTCGACGAAGAAAACAATATCAGGGAGGCGCAACGGCTGCAAAAAGCCGGCTGTTTCATTATTTACGGCATAGGCCTGCTGAAAACCCATACAAAGCTCCTGCTGATCATCCGTAATGAAGGCAACAATGTGACCCGGTATGCACATATGTCGAGCGGCAACTATAATGAAGATACCGCCAGGCTCTATACCGATATAGGCTTGCTTACCTCCCGGGAAGAATACACGCGCGACATCTCGGAGTTTTTCAATGTCATTACAGGGCATTCGGTCCCTAACCAGTATGCCAACCTCATCACAGCTCCCCGGCACATGCGCGACGGGCTGATCGGGCTGATCATGAAAGAGGCCGCCAACGCGCAGGCAGGGCTCCCCTCCGGGATCTGCATCAAGATCAACTCCCTGGAAGACAGGGAAGTCATTATGAAGCTTTACGAGGCCTCGCAGGCGGGGGTACCTGTCAGGCTGATCGTAAGAGGCATATGCTGCCTGCGGCCCGGTCGCGAAGGCCTGAGCGAAAACATAGAAGTACGGTCGATCGTGGGCGACCTCCTGGAGCACTCCCGGCTGTACTATTTCCACAATGCGAACAACCCCATCGTATACGGCGGCAGCGCCGATGTCATGGTACGCAGCTTTGACAGGCGTATCGAATCCCTCTTCGCTTTCGTGGATGAAGATGTAAAGCAGGAAACGATCGCCATGCTGGAGTACAACCTGAGGGACAACGTCAACGCCTATGTGCTGAACGAAGACGGCTCCTATTCGAAGGTCGTGCCCGACGCAGAGTCAGAACGCTTCAATATCCATGAAGAGTTTTATAAAATAACGATGGAAGACGTCAGGAAAGCAGCGCTCTTCCGCGAGAATGATCCCGCCGGCCATCCCCGGATACACCATGACCTGAGCTCCTGATATAAACGACGCCAGCCGATGGAAAGGTTTAAAGGAATAATAGGCATCGTCCTCATTCTGGGCATTGCCTTCGCGCTTTCCACCAACCGGAAAGCGATCAGCTTCCGTACCGTCGGGACAGGGCTCCTGCTGCAATTCGGGATCGCCGTTTTCATCCTCCGGACAGACATCGGCCATACGCTCTTCCAGTGGCTGGGCGAAAAGATCCAGAAGCTGCTCTCCTTCTCCGACAAAGGAGCGGAATTTGTGTTCGGATCGCTTGTCAATACGCCCCTGATGGCCCGGGCTTTCGGCGAAGGCAATGATTTTATCTTCTTTTTCAAGGTCATTCCTACTATTATCTTCGTAGCGGTCCTGGTCAACATGCTCTACCACGTGGGGCTTATGCAGAGAGTGGTTTCCCTTATTGCAAAGGGCGTCTACAGGCTGATGGGCGTCAGCGGAGCGGAGGCGCTCTCTAATGTAGCCAGCGCATTTGTGGGCCAGGTAGAAGCCCAGATCATGATAAAGCCCTACCTGCAGAGAATGACGCGCTCGGAGCTCATGGCCTCGATGACGGGAAGCTTTGCCTGTATTGCCGGCGGCGTGATGGCCGTCTATATCTCTCTGGGCGTACCGGCGCCTTACCTGATCGCGGCCAGCCTGATGGCCGCACCGGGTGCCCTGGTCATTTCGAAAATAGTTTACCCCGAAACCCAGCGCTCCGAAACCGCGGGAGCCGTCAGGATCGATGTCAGTAAGAATCACGCCAACCTGCTGGACGCCATTGCTGCAGGCGCCGGCGAAGGCCTCAAGGTAGGCTTGAACGTCGTCGCCATGCTTATCGGCTTTATTGCCCTGGTAGCGCTGTTCGACTACCTGCTCGGCCGCACCGGGATGATGTTCAACTTCCCCGGGCTCAGCTTCAACTATATCCTCGGCAAGCTTTTCTCGGTTTTTGCCTGGACTATGGGCGTGCCGGCCGCAGATGCCGAGACGGCCGGCGCCCTGATGGGCACCAAAATGGTCATCAACGAATTTGTCGCCTATCTCGATCTCATTAAAGTAAAGGACGGCCTGTCGCCCAAGACAATGGTTATCACCAGCTTCGCGCTGTGCGGCTTTGCCAACTTCAGCTCAATAGCCATCCAGGTCGGCGGGATCGGGGAGCTTGCCCCCGAACGGCGCGCCGACCTGGCCAAGCTGGGTTTCAGAGCCCTTATCTGCGGAACGCTGGCATCCTACCTTTCCGCTACTTTCGCCGGGATCCTGATGGGATGAGCCCTCAATAGCCCGGATTTTGCTGCGCCTGCTTTTCGGCGGAAGTCAGGCTCCTCCCCTCCATCTGTATGCCATCCAGGTACGTCTGGGGGATAGCGCGGAGCTGGTGGTATTCCTGTATGAAGCCTGTTGCCTGGAAATTAAAGGCCCGCACGCGCGACACCAGCGTTTTTGTTCTTGACAGGTCTTCCCAGCGCTTGTACTCGCCGGCAAGCTCGCGTGACCGTTCATTCAATACAAGCGCGAGCATCCTGTCGTAAGCGCCGGTCAGGCCCAGCGCCGATATCACATATTCGTCACCGGCGGGAAGCGCGTTGATATCGGCAATTGCGAGGCTGGACGAAGCGGCGGTGGTTACCGGGATATTGTTCGACTCGTAATACGAATTTTCGCCCATATATGACCGTATCGACTCAATGGCGGCAGGATTTGCCGAGTATGGGATCGATACCTTATAGGCGCCTCCGCCGTCATAGTAGGCCGAGCGGCTTTCGCCGCCTGCAAACCGGGCTCGGGCGCGGACGGCGTTGATATAGGGCAGCGCATCGGCATAGGAGCCGGTGCCCAGCTTCGCCAGCCTGATCTTTGCCTCGGCTGCGATCAGGTAGGTTTCCGCGGAGCGGGCCAGGTTGATATCGCGCAAGCCCCTGGTGTCGTTCAAGCCGGCAGCCCTGGAGCCGTCGAGATGCTTGCTCAAAGATGGGAACCTTACATTGACATCCAGGGCCCCGTCGGTCGTTTTGCCTGCAGGGTAGGCAACATAGGCGCTGGGAATGGTCTTGCCGGTGGCGCCGTAAGTCACTACGTCGTTCAGCACGTACGACGAAAAGCGCGAATCGCCGGGCTGGTTGATGATATAGATGATGCCCAGGTCACCGCTCACATAATAGCTGCCCGAAGGTTTGTTCAGCCTGTGCTTGGTCCGGAAGCTTTTCCAGAAGCGGGAGTCATTGACCATATCATATATCCTGTACATATAATAGTTGGGGCGCAAACGGCTGTATGGCCTGTCGCCGGTGAGATCGCGCTGCATATAGGGCAGGTCGTCATACCGGGCCGCAAAATACAGGTGCTGCGAATTGGATCCGCTGGCAGAAACATCGGATGTGAACTGGGCGGAAAGGATCAGCTCCGGCAGCTGCTCGTTGGGGCCGTCGGGCCCGGTATAGTTCCAGAGGCTCGCAAAATCGGCCGTAAGCGGGTGCTGCGCGATCACTTCATCGCACAAAGGAGCGATGGCCGCAAGGTCGCCCGCTTTGGTAGACGAATTCCACGAATCGTTGATTTCGCTGGCGCGGAACAGGTAGGCTTTGGCCAGGTAGTGTGCTGCCGCAAACCGGGTGATTTTTGCAGGCGCTCCGGTAGCCGGCAGGAGATTATAGGCCTGCTTAAAATCCTCTATCACCTGGGCGCTCACTTCTTCGGGAGTTGCCCTCATAAATTCCAGCTCTACCGTATTGCTCGAAGTGGTTTTGAGCGGGACGCCGCCATATTGCGATACCAGACGCAGGTAACAATAAGCCCTGAAAAAGTACCCTTCGCCCAAAGCGATTTTTTTGATATTGTCCGATGCGGAAGTACTGGCAGTCGCATTCTCGATCAGCAGGTTAGCGTTTCCTATCCCGATATACAGGTTGTCCCATTGCGCGTTTGCGGCGGTGGTATTGCTGTTGACAACCGTAACAATCGATTTTAGGCTCCCGTCATAGTTGTTCCAGCTGCCGTTCGAGGCGTCGCCGCCGATACCGAATTCGTCTATCCCGTAGCTGTTCGTACAAAAGGGCGCCTCAGAATTGAACGGAGCGCTGAATACATGATGATAGGTACCCGTCGAAAGCGACATGATGCCTTCGTCGGTTTTATAATATTCCATCCCTCTTGCCGTCTCCAGCTCCTCTTTCAGGAAATCTTCATTGCATGATGAGATAAAGAACAGGCCTGGGAAAAGCAGTATATTGAAAATCAGTTTTTTCGTATTCATTTTACATTGATTTTTTGTGAATAGCCGCAGCAATTAAAATGAGGCGCTCAGCCCGACGGTAATCCCCCTGTTGAAGGGCGCGCTCAGCACATCCATATCGATCCAGCTGATCTTCGAGAACACCATGCCGGGGTTGACAATTTGCGCATACAGCTTCAACCCGGTAACAGCCTGCGTTTTCAGCGTTCTGCTGTCGAGGTTATAGGCCAGCGATATATTGCGTATTTTGACAAAAGAACCACTTCTGTAGCCCAGGGCCTGGTGGAACGGATCGCCTGTACCTTCAGTATAAATCGGCTTCTGGTACTCTGCGTTCACGTTGTTCTCGGTATAGTAGTCGATCGCCCGCTGCGTACCGCGCCCGGTTTGCGATTCGCCGCCTGTATCATACATGTATTTCAAACGGCCATAGAGAAACACCGAAAGCTCAATGCCCCTGTAGGTAAGCGTGTTGGTCAACCCTACGATCCACCTGGGCCTGGTATTACCGATGATGACACGGTCATTGTTGGCATCTATAGCCATATCGTTGTTGATATCCACCGGCCTGACGTTCCCCGGCGAGAAAGTGTTGCCATTGGCATTGTACTGATTGAAAATTTCAGCATCTCCCGCCTGCCAGAGCCCCGCGCTGCGGTATCCGTAGATCACGCCTATAGGCTGGCCGATGAACCAGCCGTTGTTGATATCGTCGCTGCCGGTCGCCAGCTTCACGATCCGATCCTTTTGCCAGGAAACGCTGGCCGTGGTGATCCAGCTAAAGCCGGTAGCTTTTATGTTATCGGTTGTCAGGCTCAGGTCCCATCCTTTATTGGCGGTTTCGCCTATATTGGCAAAGGTAGTCGTGTAGCCGGTTATGGTCGGAATGGACATTTGCATCAGCAGGTCGGTGGTCCTGGATTTATACAGGTCCAGGCTTCCCGTTATCCGCCTGTTGAATACCGAAAAATCGAGTCCTACATTGTATTGGGCAGTTTTTTCCCAACCGAGCTCCTGGTTGGCCATGGTAGTGGAAGGAACAGCGCCAGCCCCCAGGGTGCTTATGTACGGATAGAAGACCGATGTAATGGCTCCCTGCGTTCCGTACGGATCGATGGCCGAGTTACCGGTTACGCCTACCCCTACCCTCGCTTTCAGGTCGTTGATCCATGCGGTATTCCGGAGAAAGCTCTCCTCGTTTATTCTCCAGGCAAGGGCGGCAGAAGGGAACCAGGCGTATTTATGCCCTTCTGCCAGCTGGGAAGCGCCGTCGCGGCGTACCGACGCCGTGAGCAGGTACTTGTCGTTAAAGGTATAGTTGATGCGGGCCATATAAGATTGCAGCTGGCTCTTTATCAAATCCGAAGAATAGGCGCTGAGGTTATCGGCCGGGATATAGTTTTTGGACAACGCATTCCATTTCTGGCTTGCGAAAGCTACTCCGTTAGCGGCAATGTTGCTGCTATCTCTTGAATACCGGGTCTGGCTGCTCAATAAAGTCAGCCCGAAGTCATGCCGGCCTATGGTCTGGTTATAGTAGACCAGGTGATCGAGCGTATAGGAGATCGCCTGTCTTTTGGCCAGCGCGGCATAATTGGTCCCCGCGCTTCTGACGGATTTGGAATCGATATAGTTCCCGCCCCGGTAATTGGCAAAGTCAGGTCCGAAGTTCACCCTGTATTTGAGATTTTTCAGGACAGGGGTAATGGCGCCGAAATCAACCTGCCCGAAAAGGCTTCCGAATGCGCGGAGGGTCGTCCGCTGGTCCTGGTTAAAGAGCCACTCGTCGGCCACATTTTTAATCCCGATATCCCCGCCGGGAGTTTCTATCCTGTTCCCTTCCGCATCGTAGGGCAGCGCATAAGGAAAAAGCGTCCTTGCCTGCTCGTAAATAGAGCCCTGCGACGAAAGCGGGTTGCCTCCTGCCGAAGATTGCCCGTACTCCTGCACGCCATATGAAACCTGGATATTACCGCCCATCGAGAACCATTTGGTGGCGCTTACATCCAGGTTTACGCTGGTCGAATACCTTTTATATCCCTGTCCTTTCTGGGTTCCTTTGTTGTCGAGGTAGCCGAAAGAAGCATAGGCTTTTATATGCTCGGTTCCCCCGGTAGCGCTCAGGGTGAGGTTCTGCGTGATGCCGGGCTGGGTAACCATTCCGTACCAGTCGGTAGTCGCCACTCTGGAGCCGTCCCAGCTTCCGGAAGCCCATCCTTTTTCGATATTGGCCCAGGCCGTAGGATCGCCCGTGGCCAGGAAGATCGCTTTGTCGTTTGCTATGGTGGGCTCGTCGCCCCGGGGGTATACTGCCGGGTTCCTGTAGTAGTAGGC